>NZ_BAAHCB010000001.1:268904-342134 GCF_054776215.1 Glycomyces tarimensis | reverse complement strand
GCCGCGCCGTTGCCGTCGGGAGGAGCAGGCTCCCGTTGTCAGTCCTCGCTCGAGGCGTCCTCGTCGTAGACCGGCGCCGGCATGGCCGCCGCCAACTCGTTGAACTCCTCGGCGCTGAGGCTGAAGCCGACCGCGGTGTCGAAGGTCAGGAACAACTGCACCGCCCAGCCGGACTCGTCGAAGACGGTCACGTCGTAGATCCCGGCAGCAGGGTTGGAGTCGACGACGGCCGTCCGGCCCTCGATCTCGATTTCCTGGCATTCGGTGCCGGCCTTACCGTCGCAGTCCGGCAGGATCCGACCGGCGCCCTCACCTCCATCGGGGGTCCACCGCTCCCATCCGCCCGGCAGCGTGTAGGTGATGTCGACCTGCGCGTCGCCGGTGGAAGCCTGGCCGGGGGCGTCGCCGACGCCCCCGCCCTCGTAGGCGATGAACGGCAGCGTGGCGGTCATGCCGTACTGGTGCAGTACCGTGCTCCCCTCACCGCTGTTCGGTTGCGGTGCCATGGCCCCCACCGAGTCGTCGATCACGTCGGCCTCGGGGTGGATAGCGGTGAGCGCCTGCTGCACGCCTTCGGCGGTGGCGGCCGCGTCGGCATCGGCGCTCTCCTCCCAGCCGTCCCCGGCCGGCCAGCCGTCCGAGCCCCCTCCAGGGCCTTCGTACGGGACGAGTGCGCTGGTGTCGTACTCGATCTCGGGCATGGCGAGCATCGCCGCTTTCAGATCCTCCGCGGTGACGTCGTAACCCTGGCCCTCGCAGCCGGTGTCCCAGGTGGACCGCAGGCCCGAGCCGTTCGGGTAGGCCACGGCGATGTGCAGCATGCATCCGTCTCCGGCGACCATGAGTCGGCGGCCGTCCTCGAGGTCCTCGGTCGAGACGCCCGAGCCGTCGTCGACGATCATCGGCATCGGGAACGCGAACTCGTCCGCGGGCCCCGGCTCGGCGGTCCAGCCGCCGGGCGCCATGGCCTCGAACGAGAAGTCGGGGGACATGTCGTCCTCCTCGTTCCCGCTCCAGGCGTGGTGGCTGCGCAGGTAGGCTTCGCCCTCGTTGCCCGCCGATGTCTCTCTCGGCATGAACTGGAGCGGCAGATCGTGATATCCCAGCTCCGAGAGCGCCGCGGTGTAGCTGCCGCCGCGGTCGATCTCCTGTTGGACCTCCTCGTCTGAGGGAGGCGAGTAGTCCAGGTCGCCGGCCTCTGCGTATCCGGCCTCGACCAGCAGATCGCCGAACTCGGCCTTGGCGGCTTCGGTCAGCTCCTGGGCCTCGAGCGCGGCGGCTTCGGTCTGATACCAGCCCGCCTCCGAGTAGGCCGACATGACCAGGTCCTCGTCGGGATCGAATCCGGTGGCCTGCGGCCGCTGGTCCTCGGGCGCATTGAGGGTGAACGCCAGCGCCGTGACCGCGGCGAGCGCCGCCACCCCCGCGGTAGCGGCGCCTCCGAGGACGGCGCGGTTGCGGCGGCGGACGCGATATCCGTCGCGGACGATCTGGTCGAGGTCGAAGCCGGCGGGCGG
Source organism: Glycomyces tarimensis (assembly GCF_054776215.1). Taxonomy (NCBI): domain Bacteria; kingdom Bacillati; phylum Actinomycetota; class Actinomycetes; order Glycomycetales; family Glycomycetaceae; genus Glycomyces; species Glycomyces tarimensis. Next base: position 340,617 of record NZ_BAAHCB010000001.1, on the reverse strand, counting down.
CGCGGCGTCCGGCACGGCCCTGCCGATCACTTCCCCGGGATCTTGCTCGTTCATGCTGTTTCCCCTTCTTCCGCTATGCCCGGATCGGGACCGATGAATGGGCCAGCAGCGCCTTCAGCTTCTGCAGCCCCTTCGCCGACTGGCTCTTCACGGTCCCGGTCGAACAGCCCATGGCCGTAGCGGTTTCCTCAACCGACAGTTGCTCCCAATACCGCAGGACGAGCGTCGCGCGTTGCCTCGGCGGCAGCTGTTTCAACGCGGCCAGCACCTCCAGTCGCACCTCCACCGCCTCCTGCGGATGATTCGAGGCGGTGTCCGGCAGGTCGTCCGAGGCGCGCTCGCGGCGCACCCAGCTCAGTCGGCGGTGCGAGATGAAGACGTTGGTGACGATCTTGCGCACGTATGCGGGGGCGCCGCCCGGTTCGACTCGCCGCCAGGCCGCGAACAGCTTCGTGAGCGCCTTCTGGACGATGTCGTCGGCCTCGTACCAGTCCCCACACAGCAGGTACGCGTATTTGCGCAGGCTCTCGCGCTGGGCGATGGCGAAGGATCGGAACTCCGCCTCTTGCTGCTCCTGATTCTCCACGGGGCCTCTTTCGATCGGACGGGTCTGGGCGGGCCGGTCTCCGCGAGATGGGGCGAGTGCGGCCCGTCACGGCCAAGTACGTGGCCGGGGGCCGATCGGTTGCCCCGGTTCGCGGATATTCGGCCGGGCGTCAATCCGAGGTCTCGAGCCGGACGCCGAGCAGCGCCGCGAGCGCCTGGTCGTAGCCGTCGGTGACGCCGTGGTGGGCCGTGACGGAGCAGCGGGCGGGAGGCAGGTCACCGCGGTCGATGTAGAGGTAGGCGTGGGCGCGGGTGTAGTCGACCTCGGTCGGACCGGCTTCGGGGTCGTCCCACATCGTCCAGTGGTACTGGACCTCGACGAGGAAGGCCTGCCTGCCGTCGATGACGTAGTCGCCGTACTCGGGGCCTGCGACGCGGCTGAACTCGTCGCCGACGCTGTGGTAGTCGTCGCTGCGGGCCTCCTCGGCGGCGAACCACGCCTCGTGGTCGGTGAAGTCGGCTGGGTAGCGCTCCAGGCTGTCGCGGAGGTCGCCGCAGATGAGGACGACGGTGTCGCCGCCGGCCTCCTTGTGGAAGGTGGCGCTGGTGTCGCCGAGGTCCTGGAGGGTCCATTCGGCGCCCTGCGGCCGGGGGAGCCAGCTGTCGCGTTCCAGGGTGAACGCGTAGTGGTCCTCGGCCTCGTCGGGGTCGAACGGGCCGAGGCCCTCGGTGAGATCGGTGCCGACCGGGGTGAAGCCCTGGTCGTCGTCGGCGAAGAGCAGGAAGGCGGCCGTGGCGCCGCCGAGTATCAGCGCGCCGACGATGGCGACCATGACCAGCAGCGCGAGCCGGGACTGGCGCGGGTGCTCTCGCCGCTCCTCGACCGATTCGGGCGGCGCCAGGGGCGGCTCGGGCGGAATCATGTCCGGAGCGTCGGGCGGCGGGTCCTCGCCGAGGCGCCGCAGCTCCTTCGGAGAGTCGTCTTCCGCATGCGAGTCGGTGGGCATGGCCCATTCTAGGGCGAACCGTCCGAGGCGGTGCTCACCCGATCCGGGAACCGGCCGCGCCGACGCGCAGTGCATTGACCGCCGACGCCGCGACCCAGGCGGAGCCGACCGCGCTGGCGGGCACGAGGACCGGCAGGGCGGGTGGGCTGTCGGCCGGGTCGGCGACGAGGGCGATCGAGCCTGCTCGGCGTCTGGGAGCGGATCGCCGCGGTCAAGCCCTCGACGGGCGCCCTCGGCATCGTCCTGGCCCTGTTCGGCTGCGTCGGCGGCATCGCCTTCGGCCTCCAGGGCTTCTTCGAGGGCATCTTCGGGATCTCGGGCCAGGAGTCCCTGGCCGCCGCAGAGGCGTACCCGATCGCCTCGGCGATCGTGCTGTGGCTGCCCGGCCCGATGATGCCGACCGGCCTGGTCGCGCTCGGCATCGACCTGGCCTGGTTCAAGCTCGCGCCCGTGCGCTCTGCTGGTCCTCAGCGGCGCGGCCTTCCCGTTCAGCCGCATCACCCGCACCGAGTCGATCGCCCACCTTGCCGACGCCCTCATCCTGGTCGCCTTCGTGGCCCTCGCCGTCGCGTACTTCCGCACCGGCCTCAACGCACCCGCCGAGCAGCGAATCCACGCCTCCGCCCCGTGAGACCCGCCGGCCCCCGCAAGCGCGTGGTTTGCATCACGGGAGCCCGTTTGCGGGGGCGAACGAGGGTCCGGTACAGTTGTTCCGCGTCGGCGCGACGAGCTTTCGAAGCGCTTTGACACCATTGGGGTATGGTGTAATTGGCAACACGGCTGATTCTGGTTCAGTTGTTCTTGGTTCGAGTCCAGGTACCCCAGCCACAAGCTTCAAGAGGGCCGCGTTTCGCGGCCCTTTCTTGTTGCCGCGGGCAGTTGAGCTCCAAGATGCCACATGTAGACGTGGGTTCGGCAAATCTCGACCTCAGCGGTTTACGCTTCCGTCTGTCAACGACCTTGCGAGATCGGCAAAGTATCGTTCAGCGGCGTCCGCAGACTCGAACAGGACTTCCGCGCTGTCGCCGTAGCCTCGGTTGACCGCGTGGAGCCACTCGCTGAGGAGCCACAGCTCCTCGCCTTCTGCGTAGTCGGCATCCGGTTGGCCCTCGTTACTGAGGTATTCCTCGGCAGCGAGCAGTTCGGTGACCCGTGTGGCGGCCGTGGTGAACCGAAGCGATCCCGAGCCGTTACCTGCGGACGGGCCCGTCCATCGTTCCAGCGGTGGTGCTTCGTCTGATCGAGGCAAGGGGTCTGCACGCCACCGATCCGAGCGACCGCCTTCTCAGCGGTGGTGATCCGGCGATGGGAAGCGCGGGCATGCGCCGGTTTTACCGCTGCGACGACAACCTGACGCCCTGTATAAACGACGCATGGCACAACCACACGACCCGACCGGCAAAGCCCCGGAAGGCTCGCTCACCTATTCGTCCTACCTGGCGCTGGGGGAAATCCTCTCAGCCCAGCGCACGAAGAGCGATGAACACGATGAAATGCTCTTCATCGTCATCCACCAGGTATACGAGCTCTGGTTCAAGCAGCTCCTGCATGAGCTCCGCGAAGTGCAACGGCGGCTGGAGGCCGGTGACGCTTCCAACGCCATGCGCACGCTGCGTCGATGCCTCACCATACTGAAGGTCGCGGTCCACAATGTCGACGTCCTCGAGACGATGACGCCCACCCAGTTCTTGACCTTCCGGGATCGGCTCGACGCCTCCAGCGGCTTCCAGTCCGCGCAGTTCCGCGTCCTCGAGGCGGTCCTGGGGCGACGCGAACGACGCGTATTGAACTATTACGTCGAGGGCTCGGAGGACTATCGTCGCATTGAGGAAGCGCTGGGCAGCCCCAACCTCTACGACTCCTATATACGGTTCCTGGCGGTGAAGAACTACGACGTCGCACCCGAAAGAGCCTGGAGCGAACCGCTCGATCTCAATGAGCGCAACCAGCGAGCCATCGTGGAGGTCTACAAGGACGATGCCGGACCGGCGGTCGTCACCGAGCTCCTGGTCGACCTCGACGAGGGCTTCCAGGAATGGCGGTACCGCCACGTCATGATGGTCAAGCGAACCATCGGAGAGAAAATGGGCACAGGGGGCTCCTCCGGGGTCGACTATCTCAAATCCACCACGTTCACCGCCTCCTTTCCGGACCTGTGGGCCGTCAGGAGCGAGCTGTGAACCCTCGTGACCTCGCCGGCCACTATTCGAAGTTCAATGTCGCCGATCGTCTCCTCCTGACCGGGCACTCCCACCAGGCCTGGCCGGATGTGGCCCTGGAAGGACTGGTCGAATCGTTCGAGGACGCGGCCCGACACGTGGACGCCAAATGGGAGTCGGCGTTCGCGAAGGCGGAACAGGTGCGCGAGTCCGTTCGCGGTTGGATCGACGCCCCACGGGCCCCCATCGCTCTGGGGTCCTCTACCCACGAGCTTTTGGTGGTCATGCTCTCTTCGGTGGATTTCAAGCGGCGCAGGAGGATCGTGACCACCGATGCCGAATTCCACTCCGCATCCAGGCAGCTTCGGCGACTCGGGGAAGCCGGGATCGAACTCGACGTCGTCGCGGCCGAACCCGTGTCTACCCTCGCCGAGCGCATGAGTGAGCGCATTGACGAGAACACCGCAGTGGCCTTCGTGTCGTCCGTGCTGTTCACCAATTCCCTCCGCGTCCCGAACCTAGGAGCGCTGGCGGACCGATCGCTCCGGGCCGGTTGCGAGCTTGTCGTCGACGCCTATCACCACGTGGGGCCCGTACCGTTCTCGGTGCCCGAGCTGGGCCTCGGCACCGCTTGGATCGTCGGCGGGGGCTACAAGTACCTGCAATGGGGCGAGGGAGTGTGCTACCTGCGAATTCCCGAGCACGCTCTGCGATATCGACCGGTGATCACCGGATGGTTCGCCGAGTTCGGCGCCCTCGAAAGCGACGCTCGCCCGGACGCGGTGCCGTACGCTGCCGGCCAAGCGAGATTCGCCGGTTCCACCTACGATCCCTCCAGTCATTACCGCGCGGCCCGGGTGGTGCGGTTCTTCGACGACCAAGGCCTGACCCCGCAAACCCTGGCGGCATCCTACGAACGGCAGATCCACCTCCTGATGGACGCGTTCGACAAGCTCGATCTCCCCGAGACGCTTATAAGCAGAGCCGACCTGTCCCCGGCCGCCGTGGGCGGGTTCCTCACGCTTTCGAGCAGCAAGGCTCTAGAGATCCAGCGAGACCTGGCCCGAGCGGGAGTCATGGCCGACGCAAGGGGACCGCACCTCCGGTTCGGGCCGGCGCCATATCTACGTGACGACCAGCTGACGGAGGCTGTCGGGCGACTCGAAGCGATCGTTCGCGACCTCGCAGCGCAGGGCTTCGGCGAAGGTTGAGCATGGTCTCGGCCGCCGAGGGTTCTTCGGCGAGCCGTGTTTCGCGGCCCTCTTGCGTTACCGCTGCATACTGGCCGGGGCTGTCGACCCGAGTCGGATTGGAGACGAGCGACGATATGCTGCGAGCGTGGTGGGACCCAGGCTGGTACGCCCTCGATCAGCCGTTGAAAGTCGGTCGGCACGACACCTTCGCGTTCTACCGACGGGGCCTCCCCGCGAGGCCGGGATACGACCGGGTCTTCGCGAACAATGTGGGCAGTGCTTGGGATTACCGCTCGGCGACGGTCGTGTCGATCGAGCATGCGCGGTTCGGACCGCTCGATGAGGTCGACACCGCGCAGTTCGGCCAGTACACCTTCCGTTTCAGCGATGGACGGTGGGTGACCGTCGAAGCCGAGGAACGCCTCGGCGATGTCGAGGCCGCCAGCGCGGACTTTCCGGTCGATGTCTGCGAACGCGCCTGGGCCGAGCACTCGGGATGGGCGCTCGCTGTAGCGCTCGCCGACATCACCACAGCGAGCCCGAACCACGCCTGACCGAGCGGCAGAGCGGTATCAAGCGTCTCGGCGTAGATCCCGGCTCTCGGGGAGTGGCAGGAAACCGGCTGAGCTGTAGGCGGCGACGCCGGCGACATTGGAGCTCGGGGTGGCGACGATCGCGCTCGACGAGCCCAGCTCCCGGAGCGCGGCCGCCCCGGCGAGGGTGATCGCCTTGCCGTATCCGTGACCGCGGTGGTCGCGGTGCGCGCCCAACGGCTCGATCAATCCGGGCCTACCGGGACCGGCCGACCACACGGTCGCCGCTGCCACCGCGTTGCCCCGGTCGTCGTAGGCGACCAGACAGCGGGCATCGGCGTACCGCGATCCGGCCGCCATCGCGTGCCAGCGCTCGTCGGTGAACGTCGACCCGTCGAACGACGCCCGATGTACGGCGGTCCTCACGTGCGCCCGCTCCGGCCCGATCACCTCGATTCGCACGCCAGGGTCCTTCACCGGCTCGGTGAGGCCGCGGCGCAGCGGCGTCCACGGCTCATCGGTGCGCCAGCCGTCCTTGAGCAGCAGCTCTTGGATCAGTGCGTCCATCGGCGCTTCGATATACACCTTCCCCGCGGGCAGTACGCCGCGCTCTGGATCGGCCACGTCCGCAGCCAGCTGCCGCGCCAGCTCCTCGTCCTGTCGAGCGTCGGAGGCGATCGTCAGCCGCAACAGCCCGGGACCGTCCAGCAGCCCGATGGCGAGTGTCCGTCCGTCCCGACTCCACGTCCGGACCGCCGCGGCCGTCGCCTCAGCCCCGAATCGCCAGAACCAGCCCAGGTCACCAGGATGCAGTTGCAACGGCGCCCCCTCGTGCCACTCCCGCAGCACGTCCACGACCTCGTTGAGTTCCTCGACCGCCGGCTCGCGCAACATCATCGCCATATCCCTGAGCACACACCACCCCACCGGTGGTCGGCAACTGATTTCGGGACCGTTGGCGTGGTAGCGGGACGGGGCTACGGTTCGGCGCTGTAGAACCGCCGGCCGACGTAGTCCAAGGCGTTGGCTCGGATCGTGCGCTTTGCCTGCCGTTCAAGGTCCTGCAGACAGCTACAGGCGTCGAGCCTGCCGGCCGTGGCGCACCGCCACAGGCCGAGGATGCGGAGCGCCTTCGCCGTCTGCCGCAGGGAGTCGGCTCCGGTTACGTGGTCGGCCAGCTTCGAGGTCACCGCTCGTATGAGCGGAGCGGTGTCAGGGCCGCACAGCTCCTCGACGTGTGCCGGCAGCGCCTCAGCCTCGAAGCGCCCAGCACTGTCGAGGAAGCGAGCGGCCGTTGCCAGATCGCGGCAATCGTTGAGGCCGAGCACGCCTTTGACATCGTGCTGGCCGAGGACTCGGACGAAGACGTTCCGGGTCTCGCGCTGCCATTGCCGCTCGAGGTAGCGGCTTCGTCCGGTCGCATCGTGTTCCGAAGGCGGCGGGGCGGGACGGCTCTGGCCCGATGGGCGTTCGAATCCGCAGTGGTCGTCGCAGGAGCGCCAGCGGTGGCGACGACACGGTTGGCCGTCTTGCTTCGTGGGGGCTCCGCATTCCGGCGCAGGCATGCACCCGAATGTCCCACGACTCGCGAGTCCGCAGTCGCAGTTGTCGTTGATCTGACACAGACGGTGTGGACCGCCGAGCGCTCGTCCGATCTGGACGCCTCATGCGGGCCTCGAACCGGCGGCCGCCATCATCTCAGCGCATCGACCACGAGCCGGGCGGTGTGCGTCGCGGAGGCGGGGTTCTGACCGGTCACGAGACGGCCGTCGGCCACCGCGTACTCGCTGAACTTCTCGCCGCCTTCCCATCGCGCGCCGCGCTCTTCCAGGCGCGTCTGGAGCAGGAACGGGACGACGTCCTCGCGCTTCATGGCGGCCTCCTCCTCGTTGGTGAACGAGTTGATCCGCTTGCCCTCCACGAGATAGGTGCCGTCGGAGAGCTTCGCGTCGACCAGGGCCGCGGGGCCGTGGCACACGGCGGAGACGACGCCTCCCAGCTCGTAGATGTCCACCGCGGCGCCGGCGAGCTTCGAATTCGGGAAGTCCCACATGGTGCCGTGCCCGCCGACGAAGAAGACCGCGTCGTACCGGCTCGGATCGATGTCGCTCGCCTTGGGGGTCGACCGCAGGCGCTCGCTCTCGCGATCGAGGAATTCCCGCTGCACCGGGTCGTCCTCGTCGAGGCCCTCCCGCGGCGGTTCGCCGCCTTCGATGGACACGTAGTCGACGTCGAAGCCCGCGTCGCGGAAGACCTCCCACGGACGCGCGGCCTCCGGGACGGTGTACCCGGTCTGCTCTCCGGTGTCGCCGAGCTCGGCGTGGCTGGTGAGCGCCATCAGGACTCGCTTGCTCATAGCTGCATTCCTCCGTTGCATCGTCGGGTGCCGCGGCGGTGCCGCGGCGAGTGGGTACCCGACGAAGCCGGAACAATTCGCGCCGTGACGGGAGAGGCCCTCGTCCGGGTCACTGTGCTGCGAGCGCGGCCCCTGCTCTGGCGATGGAGGGGATGGCCGCGTTGCCCCATTGTTCGACGGCGTCTTCGAGTTCGTCCGGCTCGGTGCCGCGGACTTCGAGGAAGAGGCGGGCGCCGTGGCCGGTGCCCTCGCCCAGGCGCAGCCGCACCTCGTCGCCGGGTGCTCGCTCCGCCACCGTGAAGGAGCACGTGCGGGGAGCGTCGACTTCGGTGACGGTGCCGAGGGCGGCTTCGGTCGCCGCGCTCGCGCGGAGTTCCTCGCCGACCGCCGGGGCCCGCAGCTGTGCTCCGGTCGCCGGGTCGGTGCCGAAGAAGAGGTCCCAGGCGGTCTCGGCGGGGCAGGTCAGTTGGCGCTCGAACTTGGCGTGCCAGCCGGTGTCCGTTCTGGTGATCACAGGTCGGTCGAGCCCGAAGTGCGCTACCAGCTGCTCGTGCCGATCGACGTTGCCGGTGGGCTCGGTCGGTTCGTCGCCGGCCAGGACGTCGCTCAGCCCTGCCAGGCACGTCTCCCAGCCGGTCGCGAAGCTCGCCGCCCCGGGAAGGTCGTCGAAGTGGTGGGTGAGGACGAACAGGGTCTGGTCCTGTTCGGGGCGCAGCTCGAATTCGAGGCGGTCCGTGTCCCAGGTGAAGGACAGGTACCGGGGCGGATCGACTTCCAGCACCCGGCCGGTGGCGCTCGCCCCCTCCATGCCGCCGAAGCGGGCCTCGCCGTCCTTCGTCAGTTCGAACGCGGCACCCGCGGGGAACCACTGCGCGAGGCTCTCGGGCGTGGTCACGGCCCGCCATACCCGTTCGATCGGGTGGTCGTATCGGCGCTCGACCCTGATCGCCGGGCGCGGGCGGTCGGTGAGCAGTTCGGGCTCGGTCATCGGTTCTCCTCTTCCTCACGTATGGCGTCGAGTCGCTCCCCGAGGCGGTCGAGGCGCCGTTCCCACATCCATCGGTAGGGCTCGAGCCACTCGGCCACTTCGATCAGCGGTTCGGGACGCAGTTCGTACCAGCGGCGCTGCGCGTCGACGCGAACGGCCACGAAGCCGGCATCGCGGAGCACCCGCAGGTGCTTCGACATGATCGGCTGGCTGACGCCCAGCTCCTCGGCGAGCTCTCCGACGGTCTTCGGGCCGTGCCGGAGCCGTTCGATGACGTCCCGGCGAGCCGGTAGCGACAGCACCTCGAAGATCGACAGCATGAACCTAACATACCACTGATGGTATATACGTCAAGATTCATGTGCGCGGAGCCGGCGGTTTCGCGAAAGCGGTGTCGGCGCTCCTGCGAGTGCCTAGCATCCGCTTATGGACACCGAGGAGACGATCGCGCAGGGGCTGACGATCGACTGGGCGCAGATGCCGACCTACAACACGATCATGTCGGTCGCGGCCGGCGCCGGACTGCTCATGGTGGTCGCCTTCATCCGCCGGGTCGGGGAACCGGAACGGCCGCTGAACGCCGAGGGCTGGGCCATGGGCTTCGGCGTCACCGGAGCCATCCTCGCCGTCACCGGGCTGCACATGACCTTGACCTGGCCGCTCGCCGCTGGAGGCTTCCCCTTCGACAACATCATCTTCGGCGAGCCGAGCCTGGCCTTCGGCGTGCTGCTGTCGTTCGCCGCGTTCTACCTGTGGCGGCGCGCCGCGGTGCTCGAAGCCGCCCCCGACCGCTTCGAGGCGATCGCCGCGGTGGCGCGGCCGGCGTCGATCTTCGTGCTCGGCATGGGCCTGGCCTCGTTCGGCATCGCCGCGGCCGGGGTCGGTTACGAGCTGTTCGCCGCGCCGCCCGAAGAGCCGATCTCGGGCGAGTTCGCCGAGAACCCGATGATCGAGGCCGTCTTCATCTCAGGCCTGTACGCCCTGGTGGGCGTCGGCGCGGTCCTGTTCGGGCCGGCGCTCAAAGCGGGCCGGCGGGCGGTGTCGGTCGTGATGCTCGTCGCCTGGTTCCTCGCCGGCCTCGCATTCCTGCTGTTCGGTGCCCTGAACTACTTCACGCACATCGGTCTGATCGTCAACACCATGTAGCGCTCGGCCGCGAGCGGCGACGGCCATATCGCCGTAGAGGAGCCACCGAACATCCGCGGCTCCGACGGGTCCGGACGGTCCCCGAGCACCTCGCGGACCCGAGCGGCCGGCTGCTCGTCATACGCCGTGGCCCGATCGCCCCACCGGCCTAGAGCCCCGGGTCGCGGTTCCAAGTCCACGCGTAGTTCGTGTCCTCGACGTCCAGGGCCGCCTCGCACAGCTCCAGTGGACGGAAGGTGTCGACCATGACCGCCAGTTCGTCGAAGTAGTCCGCGCCGATCGAGCGCTCCGGCGCCCCCGGCTGCGGCCCGTGCGTGAAGCCCGACGGGTGCAGCGAGATCGAGCCCTGCTCGATGCCCGAGCCGCGCCTGGCCTCGTAGTTCCCTCCGCAGTAGAACATGACCTCGTCGGAGTCGACGTTGTGGTGGTTGTACGGCACCGGGATCGCGTCCGGATGGTAGTCGACCTTGCGCGGCACGAAGTTGCAGATCACGAAGTTCGAACCCTGGAACACCTGGTGCGCCGGCGGCGGCTGGTGGATGCGGCCGGTGATCGGCTCGAAATCGTGGATCGAGAACACCCACGGGTACAGGCACCCGTCCCATCCGACCACGTCGAAGGGGTGGTGGGCGTAGGTGAACTTCGTCCAGAGCGTGGAGCCGCCACGGCCCCGGTGCTGGACGTAGACGTCCACATCCTCGCCGTCCACCAGCAGCGGCTCCTCGGGGCCGCGCAGGTCCCGCTCGCAGTACGGCGCGTGCTCAAGGAACTGGCCCCGCACCGACAGGTAGCGCTTCGGCGGCGTGATGTGGCCCGTCGACTCCACCACGAGGGTGCGCAGCGGCTCGTCGCCGGTCGGGACGATCCGGTAGGTCGTCGACATCGGCATGATGAGGTAGTCGCCCTGGGCGATGTCGATCGCGCCGAACGAGGTCTCCACATGCGCCGAGCCGTCCTCGACGTAGACGCACTCATCGCCGATGGCGTTGCGGTACAGCGGCGAAGGCCGGTCGGCCACCGAGTAGGAGATGCGGCAGTCGGCGTTCGACAGCAGGTGGTTGCGGCCGAAGACCGCATCGCCCGCGCCGTCGAGCTTGTGCGTGCGCAGATGCCGCGGCTTGAGCGGGTGGTTCGGCACCGGCTCGGCCCTCTCCGGCCGGTGCTCGGTGCTGGAACTGATCGCGGTGGGCCTGAACCGGTGGTACAGCAGCGAGGAGTCCGAGGAGAAGCCCTCCTGGCCCATGAGCTCCTCGGAGTACAGGCTCCCGTCGGCTTGGCGGAACTGCGTGTGTCGCTTGTCGGGGATCTGCCCGAGCGAACGGTAGAACGGCACGACGACTCCTTTGTCGGTGCGCGGGCGGATGGGTGGTGCGCCCGCTGCGGTTGGCTACGCCCCGAGAATATCGTTATCCACGGTCCTGATCGACAACTCCGCGCCGCCGCCGTACCCTCAGGGCATGTCTGGTGCCATCCCTGCGGTGTTGCAGAACCTCATCGACGACGCGGCGGTCTTCCCGCCCGGCGACGCGCCGCTGGCGGCGGCCGTCCCGGACCACCGAGGCCACCGCCAGTCCTGGTACGCGCCGATGGTGGGCCCGCTCCTGGTGCCCGCCAGCCGCCTCCCGGATCTGGCGCCGAGCCGCACCCGGATGCGCATCGGCGTCGTCGTCGACGTCGAACCCGAACAGGTCGCCGAGCTCGCAGGCGCCCTCGACGAGTCGATCACGGTCGTCCAGTACGAGTCCCGCGCCGCGCTCCACCATCTGAAGCGGGCCGCCGACTGGGGCGCACCGGTCTACGCCGAGCTGCCGTTCGGCCCCGAAGGCCTCGACGCCATCATCGGCACCGGATTCGTCCCGAAGTTCCGCACCGGCGGTCTCTCCGAGGAGTTCTTCCCCTCCCCGCGGATCCTCGCCGAGGCCATCGTCGGCTGCGCCGAACGCGGCCTGCGCTTCAAACTCACCGCCGGGCTCCACCGGGCGATCCGCCACCGCGACCCCGAAACCGGCTTCGCCCACCACGGCTTCCTCAACGTCCTCGCCGCCGCCGCCGAGGCCTCCGCCGGCGTCGCCCGCGTCGAGACGATCCTGGAGTCCACCGACGCCGACGACATCGCCGGCCGGGTCAGGCGGATCCGCGACCGGCCCAGGCCGCTGTGGACCGGGTTCGGCTCGTGCAGCATCATCGAGCCTCTGGAAGATCTGATGGCACTGTCACTGGTGACGAGAGGCGGGACCGCGAAGTGAGCTGGGTCGAAGGCGCGGACGGCAGTCCGTTCGGCATACACCACCTCCCGTACGGGGTCTTCTCGACATCGAAGGACCCGCACCCGCGCGTCGGCGTCCGCATCGGCGACTTCGTGCTCGATCTGCGGGCCCTGGCGTCGGGCCCGTTCTTCATGCCGTGGATCAGGCCCCTCTTCCACGCCGCCGACCTCGGCCAGTTCATGGCCGCCGGTCCGGCCGCGTGGCGCACCGTCCGCCTCCAGCTCATCGAGATGCTCTACGACGACGTCTACGCCGACCGCCACCGGCACGTCCTCGTCCCCATCGGGGAGGCCCGGACCCACCTGCCGTTCGCCGTGGCCGACTTCGTCGACTTCTACGCCTCGGAGCACCACGCCTCCAACCTCGGGCGCATGTTCCGGCCCGACAGCGAGCCGCTCCTGCCGAACTGGAAACGCCTGCCGGTCGGCTACCACGGCCGCGCCGGCACGGTGGTGCCCTCCGGCACGCCGATCACCAGGCCCGCCGGCCAGTACAAGCGCCCCGACGGCGAGATCGAGACCGGCCCGAGCAGGCGCCTCGACATCGAGGCCGAGGTCGGCTTCGTCGTCGGCGCCGCCACCGAGCTGGGCACCGCCGTCGGACCCGACGACTTCGCCGACCACGTGTTCGGCGTCGTCCTCGTCAACGACTGGTCCGCCCGCGACATCCAAGCCTGGGAGTACCAGCCGCTCGGCCCGTTCCTCGGCAAGTCCTTCGCCACCTCGATCGGCTGCTGGGTGACCCCGCTGGAGGCGCTGGCCTGGGCGAAGACCGAGGCACCCGGGCAGGACCCGGCGCCGTTCGACTACCTCAAGGAGTCCGAGCGGTTCTCCTACGACCTGTCCATGTCGGTGTCGCTCAACGGCACCGAGGTCTCCCGGCCGCCCTTCGCCGAGATGTACTGGACGCCCGCCCAGCAGCTCGCGCACATGACCGTCAACGGCGCGAGCCTGCGCACCGGCGACCTGTTCGCCTCCGGCACCGTCTCGGGCCCCGAGAAGTCCCAGTGGGGGAGCTTCCAGGAGCTCACCTGGGCCGGGAAGGAGCCGATCGAGCTCGACGACGGCTCGCGACGGACCTTCCTGGAGGACGGCGACACCGTCACCATCACCGCCACCGCCCCCGGCCCGAACGGGGAGGTCGTCGGACTCGGCGAGGTCACCGGCGTCATCGCCGGTTGAGCCCGGCCGCCTCGGCCACCAGCGGCAGCGTCCGATGGGGGATCTGCTCGGACAGCGCGATCACGGTCGAGGCCCGCAGCACGCCCTCGCACGCCAGCACCCGGTCGATCACCTCCTGGAGCTCCGCGTTCGTGCGCGCGACGATCCGGCACAGCATGTCGCCGGTCCCCGAGACCGTGTGCGCCTCCAACACCTCCGGCACGCCCGTGAGCTCCCTCGCCACCGAGTCGTGCCCCACGGCCTGGCGCAACTCCAAGGTCACGAACGCCATCACCGGATAGCCGAGCGCCGCCGGATCGACCTGCGGCCCGTAGCCGCGGATGACGCCGCGCGCGCCCAGCTTGTCCATGCGCGCCTGCACCGTCCCGCGCGCCACCGCGAGGCGCCGGGAGCATTCGAGGACCCCGATGCGCGGTTCCTCCTCCAACAGGGCGATGAGCCGGGCGTCGAGCGCGTCGATCGGTGAATCAGTGGTCATATTGACCAGTATATGGCGCATATGATTGAGCTTTTTGTGCAAGGTGTTCATCGATCAGGCGACGACTTGCCCAGGCGAGTCACATTCGCAATGATCAAGGCCACAGCCCAACAGCGATTCTGAGGAGACGGCCATGGTCGACATCGCAGACGGACGAACGCACGACTCCGCGGGCTCCCCCGAGGCGGAAGCCCGCCTGGTCGGAGCCGTCGAGCACGACATCCGCGAAGACGCCTTCCCGATCAAGGGCTGGGACCACGTCAGGTTCTACGTGGGCAACGCCAAACAGGCCGCCCACTACTACTCCACCGCGTTCGGCATGACCTGCGTCGCCTACCGCGGCCCCGAGCAGGGCTTCCGCGAGCACGCCGAATACGTGCTGCGCTCCGGCGGCGTCACGTTCGTGCTCGCCGGCGGTGTCACCGCCGACGCGCCCGCCACCAAGCACTGCGCCGCCCACGGTGACGGCGTCATCGAGGTCGCGCTCGAAGTGCCGGACGTGGACGAGAACTACCGGTACGCCGTCAAGCAGGGCGCCATCGCCCTCGAAGAGCCGCACGACATCACCGACGAGCACGGCACCGTCCGCGTCGCCGCCATCGGCTCCTACGGCGAGACCCGCAACCTCCTCATCGACCGCTCCGCCTACACCGGACCGTTCCTGCCCGGCTTCGCCGCCCGCGAGCCCATCGTCGACCGCGCCCCGCGCATCGCCGCCGGGCACGAACCCAAGCGCTTCATCCAGGCCATCGACCACGTCGTCGGCAACGTCGAGCTCGGCAAGATGCGCGAGTGGGTCGGCTACTACGAGCGCGTCATGGGCTTCACCAACATCGTCGAGTTCGTCGACGACGCCATCGCCACCGAGTACTCCGCGCTCATGAGCAAGGTCGTCGCCAACGGCTCCCGCAAGGTCAAGTTCCCGATCAACGAGCCCGCCCCCGGCAAGAAGAAGTCCCAGATCGACGAATACCTCGAGTTCTACGGCAGCCCGGGCGTCCAGCACATCGCGCTGGCCACGAACGACATCATCGCCGCGGTCGACGCCATGCGCGCGAACGGCGTCGAGTTCCTGGAGGCCCCCGACGCCTACTACGACGACCCGGAGCTGCGCGACCGCATCGGCGAGGTCCGCGTCCCGATCGAGGAGCTCAAGGAGCACCGCGTCCTGGTCGACCGGGACGAGGACGGCTACATGCTCCAGATCTTCACCAAGCCGCAGCAGGACCGCCCGACCGTCTTCTACGAGATCATCGAGCGCCACGGCTCGCTGAGCTTCGGCAAGGGCAACTTCAAGGCCCTGTTCGAGGCCCTGGAGAAGGAGCAGGCCAGGCGCGGCAACCTCTAAGGCCGCCGCCGCCGGAACGGGCGCGGGGCGACTCGCGCCCGAATCCAGGTGTCGCCCGGAGGCGTCTGGGAATTCTGGAAGACTGGCGACGACGAACAGCGAAGGCGGACCGAATGCGCGCACCACACGGCACGACGCTGCACTGCAAGAACTGGCAGGCCGAGGCGGCCTGGCGGATGCTCCAGAACAACCTCGACCCCGAGGTCGCCGAGCGGCCCGAGGACCTGGTCGTCTACGGCGGCACCGGCAAGGCCGCGCGCAGCCGGGCGGACCTCGAAGCGATCCTGCGAACCCTCCAGACCCTCGAAGCCGACGAGACGATGCTCGTCCAGTCCGGCCGCGCGGTCGGCGTCATGCGCACCCACGAATGGGCGCCCCGCGTGCTGCTGGCCAACTCCAACCTCGTCGGCGACTGGGCCACCTGGCCCGAGTTCCGCCGCCTCGAAGCGGCCGGCCTGACCATGTTCGGCCAGATGACCGCCGGCTCGTGGATCTACATCGGCACCCAGGGCATCCTCCAGGGCACCTACGAGACCTTCGCCGCGGTCGCCGCCAAACTCGCGGACAAGAACAACGGCGACGGCACACTGCGCGGCACGCTCACCGTCACCGCCGGGTGCGGCGGCATGGGCGGCGCCCAGCCGCTCGCGGTCACCATGAACGACGGCGTGTGCCTCATCGTCGACGTCGACCCCGAGAAGCTGCGCCGCCGCGTCGACCAGCGCTATCTCGACACCGTCGCCGACGACCTCGACGACGCCGTCACACAGGCGCTGGCCGCGAAGAAGGCCGGCGAGGCCGCCTCGATCGGCCTGGTCGGCAACGCCGCCACCGTCCTGCCCGAACTCCTCGAACGCGGCGTCGAGGTCGACATCGTCACCGACCAGACCTCCGCGCACGACCCGCTCTCCTACGTCCCCGAAGGCATCGACTACCGCGAGGCCCGGTCGCTGGCGCGCGAGAACCCCGACTCGTTCACCGAGGGCGCCCGCGCGTCGATGGCCAAACACGTCGCCGCCATGGTCGGCTTCCTCGACGCCGGCGCCGAGGTCTTCGACTACGGCAACTCGATCCGCGGCGAGGCCCTCGCCGGCGGCCTCGAGCGCGCCTTCGCGTTCCCCGGCTTCGTCCCCGCCTACATCCGCCCGCTCTTCTGCGAAGGCAAGGGCCCCTTCCGATGGGCCGCGCTCTCGGGCGATCCGGCCGACATCGCCCGCACCGACGAGGCGATCCTCGAACTGTTCCCCGAGAACCGGTCCCTGAACCGCTGGATCTCCCTCGCCCGCGAACGCGTCGCCTTCCAAGGCCTGCCCGCCCGGATCTGCTGGCTCGGCCACGGCGAACGCGACAAGGCCGGCGCCCGGTTCAACGAGATGGTCGCCGACGGCACCCTCAAAGCGCCCATCGTCATCGGCCGCGACCACCTCGACTGCGGCTCGGTCGCCAGCCCCTACCGCGAGACCGAGGCCATGAAGGACGGCTCCGACGCCATCGCCGACTGGCCGCTGCTCAACGCGCTCGTCAACACCGCCTCGGGCGCCAGCTGGGTGAGCGTCCACCACGGCGGCGGCGTCGGCATGGGGCGCTCCCTCCACGCCGGACAGGTCACCGTCGCCGACGGCACCGAGCTCGCGGCCCGCAAGCTCGAACGAGTCCTGTCCAACGACCCGGCCATGGGCGTCATCCGCCACGTCGACGCCGGCTACGAAGCGGCCGAACAGCTCGCCCAGACGCACGGGATCCGGATCCCGACCGGGGAAGCGTGAGAACCGACGAGGGGGAGCACATGGACGCCGCCGACTTCAGGGCCCTGTGGGACGAGCTGGAACCGATCGGGCGGTCCCCGCGCGGCGGCTACCTGCGGTTCTCATGGACCGAGGCCGACCTGGAGTGCCGCAACTGGTTCCGCGCCCAAGCCGAGCAGCGACACATGGAGGTGGAGACCGACAAGAACGGCAACCTCTACGCCTGGTGGGGCTCGCACCACGACGGCGACGCCGTCCTCACCGGCAGCCACTTCGACTCGGTCCCCCACGGCGGCGCCTACGACGGCCCGCTCGGGATCGCCTCGGCGTTCCTCGCCGTAGACGAACTGCGCGCCAGCGGTGCGAAGCCCGCGCACCCCATCGGCATCGTCGCGTTCACCGAGGAGGAAGGCGGCCGCTTCGGCGTGCCGTGCGTCGGCTCCCGCCTCATGACCGGCGCGCTCGACCCCGACCGGGCGAGGAACCTGACCGACGACGACGGCGTCACCCTCGCCGAGGCCATGGACGCCGCGGCAGCCGACCCGAGCATCCTCGGCCCCGACCTCGAACGCCTCCACCGGACCCGCGCCTTCATCGAACTCCACGTCGAACAGGGGCGCGCGCTCGACGCCGAGGACGCGCCCGTCGGCGTCGCCAGCGCGATCTGGCCACACGGGCGCTGGCGGTTCACCTTCACCGGCGAAGCCAACCACGCCGGGACCACCCGCCTCGCCGACCGCTACGACCCGATGCTGACCGCGGCCTTCATGGTCCTCGCCGCCCGCAAGGAGGCGCGGATCGCCGGCGGCCTCGCCACGGTCGGCAGGATCGAATCCGACCCGGGCGCGACCAACGTCATCGCCGGGAAGGTCCACACCTGGCTCGACGCCCGCGCGCCCGACGCGGCGGTGCTCACCCAGATCCTCGACGGCATCGAGTCCAAAGTGACCGAACGCGCCGAACGCGACGGCACCCAGGTGGCCGTCCGGGTCGAGTCCGAGACGCCCCTGGTCGCCTTCGACACCGCCCTGCGGGACCGGCTCGCCGACGCACTGGGCAGCGTCCCGGTCCTGGCGACCGGCGCCGGCCACGACGCCGGCGTCGTCTCCTCGCACGTGCCGACCGCGATGCTGTTCGTGCGCAACCGCACCGGCATCTCGCACGCGCCGGCCGAGACGGCAGACGACGCCGACTGCGCCGCGGGCGTCGACGCGCTCGCGGCCGTCCTGCGGGAGCTGGCGTGCTGACCTACTGGGCCGAGCGGGCATGGCTCGAGGACGGCCCGGCCGAGGCGGTCGCGATCGGGGTCGACGACGGACGGATCCGCACCGTCACCGCCGGTGCCGAACGGCAAGGGACGATCCTGCGAGGGATCACGTTGCCCGGCTTCGCCAACGCCCACTCCCACGCCTTCCACCGCGCGCTGCGCGGACGCACCCACGAGCAGGGCGGCACGTTCTGGGAGTGGCGCGAGCGCATGTACGGCCTGGCCGAACGCCTCGACCCCGACTCCTACTACCGGCTCGCCAGAGGCGTCTACGCCGAGATGGCGCTGGCCGGGATCACGTGCGTGGGGGAGTTCCACTACCTGCACCACTCGCCCGGCGGGCGGCCCTACGCCGACCCCAACGCGATGGGCCACGCGCTCATCGCCGCCGCCGCCGATGCCGGGGTGCGCATCACGCTGCTCGACACGCTGTATCTCGCCGGCGGTTTCGGGCGGGCGCTCGAGGGCGTGCAGAAGCGCTTCGGCGACGGCGGACTCGAGGCGTGGATGAACCGGGTCGACAAGCTCGAGCTCGGCCCGCACGCCCTGACCGGGACCGCCGTCCACTCCGTGCGCGCCGTCCCCGACGCCGCGATGGAGGCGTTCGCCTGCTCCACCGAGGGCCGGCCCGTGCACGTCCACGTCTCCGAGCAGCCCGCCGAGAACGAGGCCTGCCGCGCCGAACACGGAGGCACCCCGACCGAACTGCTGGAGCGCTGCGGTCTGCTCGGGACCGACATGACGGCCGTCCACGCCACCCACCCGGCCAACAACGACCTGGAACTGCTGCGCCGCTCGGGGGCCACCGTGTGCCTGTGCCCCACCACGGAACGGGACCTCGCCGACGGCATCGGCCCCGCCTACGCCATGGCCGAGGCCGGGATACCGCTGTCCCTCGGCACCGACGCCAACGCCGTCGTCGACATGTTCGAGGAGGCCCGCGCCATCGAGATGCACGAGCGCCTCGTCTCGCAGCATCGCGGCAGGTTCACGCCCGCGCAACTGCTGGGGGCCATGACCCGCCACGACAGCCTCGGCTGGGACGACGCCGGGCGCATCGCGCCGGGGCGGCGCGCCGACCTGGTGACCGTCGCGCTCGACACGCCCCGCACCGCCGGGTGCGCGCCGGGCGGCATCGTCTACGCCGCCACAGCGGCCGAGGTCACCGACGTCGTCGTCGACGGCCGCCGCGTCGTCGCCGAAGGCCGCCACACCGCTATCGACGCCGCCGCCGAACTGACCGAAGCGATAGAGGAGCTGTGGACATGAGCCTTCTGATCGGCAACATCGGTGAACTGTTCACCGCCACCGAGGAGCACGGCATCCGCAACGACGCCGCCGTCGTCGTCGACGGCGGCACCGTCGCTTGGATCGGGCCCGCCGCCGAAGCGCCCGCCGCCGACGACCATCTCGACGCCGCCGGCGGCGCCGTGATCCCCGGCTTCGTCGACAGCCACTCCCACATCGTCTTCGCCGGCGACCGCACCGCCGAGTTCGCCGCGCGCATGGCCGGCGAGCCCTACACCGGCGGCGGCATCCGCACCACCGTCACCGCCACCAGGCGCGCCCGCGACGACGAACTGCGCGCCACCTGCGCCCGCCTCGCACTGGAGATGCTCTGCCAAGGAACGACCACAGTGGAAATAAAATCGGGCTACGGGCTCAACGTCGCCGACGAGGTGCGCCAGCTGCGCATAGCCCGAGAGTTCACCTCCGAGACCACCTTCCTCGGCGCCCACACCGTTCCGGCCGCCGCCGACCCCGACGAGTACGTGCGGCTCGTGTGCGGCGAGATGCTGGAGGCCTGCGCGCCGCACGCCAAGTGGGTCGACGTGTTCTGTGAACGGGGCGCCTTCGACGGCGACCAGGCCCGCGAGGTCCTCACCGCCGGCGTCAAGGCCGGGCTCCTCCCGCGCGTCCACGCCAACCAGCTCACCGAGGGCCCCGGCGTGCGCCTGGCGGTGGAGCTCGGCGCGGCCTCGGCCGACCACTGCACGCACCTGAGCGACGACGACGTCCGGGCCCTGGCGGGCGGCGACACCGTCGCGACCCTGCTGCCCGGCGCGGAGTTCTCCACCCGCTCGCCGTACCCGGACGCGCGCAGGCTCCTCGACGCCGGGGCGACCGTCGCGCTCGCCACCGACTGCAATCCCGGCTCCTCCTACACCAGCAGCATGGCCTTCTGCATCGCCCTGGCGGTCCGCGAGATGGGCATGACACCGACCGAGGCCGTCACCGCCGCCACCATCGGCGGCGCGAAGGCGCTGCGCCGCGGCGACATCGGGCACCTCGCGGTCGGCGCGCGCGCCGACCTCGCTGTGCTCGCCGCCCCGTCCCACGTGCACCTGGCCTACCGGCCCGGCACGCCCCTGGTCAACGCCGTCGTCCTCGGCGGCACGCTCGCGCCCTCACGCCTCCTACCACCACCCGAACCGGAGTGAACGCCGTGCCCAGGAGCCAGAACATGACCGTCCACATCAAAGCCACCGGCGTCGGCCCGGCCGACGTCATCGCCGTCGCGAGGGAAGCCGCGGACGTCGTCATCGACGACGACGCGGTCGAGGCCATGGCGCGCAGCAGAGCGATCGTCGACGCCATCGAACGCGAGGAGCGCCCCGTCTACGGCGTCTCCACCGGATTCGGGGCTCTGGCGAGCACGTTCATCGCGCCTGAGCGGCGCGCCGAACTCCAGCACTCGCTCATCCGCTCACACGCCGCCGGCGTGGGCGAGCCGATGCCGAACGAGGTCGTGCGCGCGATGATGCTCCTGCGGCTGCGCTCGATCGCGATGGGCAGGTCCGGGGTGCGGCCCGAGGTGGCCGCCGCACTCGCGGACCTGTTGAACGCCGACATCACGCCGTGGGTGCCGAAGTTCGGCTCGCTCGGCGCCTCGGGCGATCTCGCGCCCTTGGCGCACTGCGCGATGGTGCTCCTCGGCGAGGGCTGGGTGTGCGGACCCGACGGCGAACGCCTCGAAGCGGCCCCGGTCCTCAAGGGCGCCGGCCTGTCGCCGATCACGCTGTCCTCAAAGGAGGGCCTGTCGCTCATCAACGGCACCGACGGCATGCTCGCGATGCTCATCCTCGCGGCGGCCGACGCCCGGCACCTGCTGGCGATGGCCGATGTGACCGCCGCCCTGTCGATCGAGGCGATGCTGGGCTCGGACCGGCCGTTCATGCCCGAGCTCCACGAGATCCGCCCGCAGCCCGGGCAGGCGGCGAGCGCCGCCAACATCTACAAGCTGCTCCAGGACTCCGAGATCATGGACTCCCACCGCGAGGACCTGATGCACGCCGTCCAGGACGCCTACTCGATGCGCTGCGCCCCGCAGGTCGCCGGCGCCGCCCGCGACGTGCTCGACTACGCGGTGACCGTGGCCGACCGCGAGCTGCTGTCGGTCGTGGACAACCCGGTGGTGCTGCCCGACGGGCGCGTGGAGTCGACCGGGAACTTCCACGGCGCGCCGCTGGGCTACGCCGCCGACTTCCTGGCGATCGCGGCCGCCGACGTCGGCTCGATCTCCGAGCGCCGAGTGGACCGGCTCCTGGACGTGACGCGATCGCGCGGCCTGCCCGCGTTCCTCAGTCCCGACCCCGGCGTCAACTCCGGGCTGATGATCGCGCAGTACACGGCCGCGGGGATCGTCGCGGAGAACCGCAGGCTCGCGCAGCCGGCCTCGGTCGACTCGGTGCCGACCTCCGGCATGCAGGAGGACCATGTCTCGATGGGCTGGTCGGCCGGCTGCAAGCTGCGCGAGGTGCTCGACAACCTCGGCAGTCTCCTGGCCGTCGAGCTGCTGAGCGCGGCCCGCGCATTGCAGCTGCGGGAGCCGATGCGGCCCTCGCCCGCGGCAATGGTCGCGATCGCCGCCGTCGAGCGGATCGCCGACAAGCCGGGCCCGGACCAGTTCATGGCCCCGGTGATCGAGCAGATCAAATCCCTGATCGAAGGCCCGCACCTGCGCTCTGACATCGAAGCGGCGGTAGGCCGACTCTCGTGACCGGGCGCGCCACCGGAGAACCGCCTATCGGCGCTCGAACGGGTTGAGCACACGGACGTCGATCCGGTCGGAGTCTGTGACGTTGCGAGTCACCAGCACCATGTCGTGGACGATCGCCGTGGCGGCGATGAACGCGTCGATGATCGGCAGTGGCTCGGGGCCGTTGCGTTCGCCCCGGACATGCGCGATCGCATGCGTGATCGGCAGTACTCGGGACTCCTGGGACTGCAGGCTCTCCGTGCGGGAGCGCCCGCGGGTTCAGAGTCCGGAGAGCTTCTGGCCGGCCCTGATGACGGCCATGCCGAGGCGGTCTCCGGGGCGCCGGCCGAGCCGTTCGAGCGGTCCCGACACGGAGATCGCGGCGACGACGCGGCCGGTCTTGTCGCGCACGGGAGCCGAGACGCTCACGACGCCGGCCTCGCGCTCGGCCACCGACTGGGCGAAGCCCCTGCGGCGCACTTCGGCGAGGGTCTTGGACGAGAAGCGGCACTTCGGCAGCAGCGGCAGGATGCCTTCGGGCGGCTCCCAGGCGAGCAGGACCTGCGCGCCGGATCCGGCGGTCATCGGCAGCGACGCGCCCACCGGCACGGTGTCCCGCAGGCCGGAGGCGCGCTCGGCCGCGGCCACGCAGATGCGCTCGTCGGCGCGGCGCCGGTACAGCTGCGTCGACTCGCCGGTCTGGTCGCGCAAGAGGTTCAGCACCGGCTCGGCCGCGCTGAGGAGGACGTCGGCCGTGGAACCGGCGAGCTCGCCGAGCTTCGGGCCCGGACGCCAGCGCCCTTCGTGGTCGCGCTGCAGCATCTCGTGGGCCTCGAGGGCCTGGGCGAGGCGGTGGGCGGTGGCCCTGGGGAGCCCCGTCTCGTGCACGAGCTCAGCCAGGCTGGCGCCGTTGGTGCATGCGGTGAGGATGAGCACCGCCTTGTCGAGGACGCCCACTCCGCTGATAGTATTCGTTCTCACGAGCTGAACATTACCTCCCATTATTCGAGAAGTCCAACGACTGGGATAAGAGATGTCACGTACACCACAAGGATCCGAGGGGACGCGACCGCGCACCCTCGCTGAGAAGGTCTGGGACGACCATGTGGTCCGATCCGACGGCGAGCAGCCGGACCTGCTCTATATCGACCTGCACCTCCTGCACGAGGTCACGAGCCCGCAGGCGTTCGACGGCCTGCGTCAGGCCGGGCGCAAGGTCCGCCGGACCGATCTGACGATCGCGACCGAGGACCACAACACGCCGACCGACAACCTGTTCACCATCGCCGACCCCACCAGCCGCAAGCAGATCGAGACGCTGCGCGCGAACTGCGAGGAGTTCGGGGTGCGCATCCACTCGCTCGGCGACGCCGAGCAGGGCGTGGTCCACGTGGTAGGCCCCCAGCTGGGACTCACCCAGCCGGGCATGACGGTCGTCTGCGGCGACTCCCACACCTCGACCCACGGCGCGTTCGGCTCGATCGCGTTCGGCATCGGCACCAGCGAGGTCGAGCATGTGCTCGCCACCCAGACGCTGCCCCAGTCGAAGCCGAAGACGATGGCCGTCACCGTGAACGGCTCGCTGCCCGAAGGCGTCAGCGCCAAGGACCTCATCCTCAAGATCATCTCGATCACCGGCACCGGCGGCGGCAAGGGCCACATCGTCGAGTACCGCGGGCAGGCCGTCGAGGAGCTCTCCATGGAGGGCCGCATGACGGTGTGCAACATGTCGATCGAGTGGGGCGCCAAGGCCGGCATGATCGCGCCCGACGAGAAGACCTTCGCCTACGTCAAGGGCCGCCCGCACGCTCCGGCCGGCGAGGACTGGAACGCCGCCGTCGAGTACTGGCGCAGCCTGCGGACCGACGAGGGCGCCGAGTTCGACCGCGAGATCGTCATCGACGCCGCCGAGCTGAGCCCGTTCGTCACCTGGGGCACGAACCCGGGCCAGGGCGTCGAGCTCTCCGGGGCCGTCCCGGACCCCGCCTCCTACGCCGACCCGGTCGAGCGCACCGCCGCCGAGAACGCCCTGAGCTACATGGGCCTGGAGGCCGGCACGCCGATGCGCGAGGTCGGCGTCGACGTGGTCTTCCTCGGCTCCTGTACCAACGGGCGCATCGAGGACCTCCGGGCCGCCGCCGAGGTCATCAAGGGCCGCAAGGTCGCCGACTCGGTCGACATGATGGTGGTGCCCGGCTCGGCCCGCGTGCGCGAGCAGGCGATGGCCGAAGGGCTCGACAAGGTCTTCACCGAGGCCGGAGCCGACTGGCGCTTCGCGGGTTGCTCGATGTGCCTGGGCATGAACCCCGACCAGCTCACGCCGGGCCAGCGCGCCGCGTCGACCTCGAACCGCAACTTCGAGGGCCGCCAGGGCAAGGGCGGACGCACGCACCTGGTGAGTCCCGAGGTCGCCGCCGCAACCGCCGTCGCGGGCCGCCTGGCCAGCCCGGCCGACCTGTAGGAGAGGACAGGGACATGGAGAAAGTCACGACGCACACCGGAACCGCGGCTCCGCTGCGGCGTTCCAACGTCGACACGGACCAGATCATCCCCGCCGTCTACCTCAAGCGGGTCACCAAGACCGGTTTCGAGGACGGCCTGTTCGCCGAGTGGCGCGACGACGCCGATTTCGTGCTGAACCAGGACGCCTACCAGGGCGCCACGATCCTCGTCGCGGGAACCGAGTTCGGCACCGGCTCCAGCCGCGAGCACGCGGTCTGGGCGCTGAAGGACTTCGGTTTCAAGGCCGTCATCGCGCCCCGATACGGCGACATCTTCCGCGGCAATTCGCTCAAGAACGGTCTGTTGACAGTGGAGCTGCCGACCGAGGCCGTCGAGGCGCTCTGGGATGCGGTCGAGGCCGATCCCACGCTCGAGGTGACCGTCGACCTGGCAGGTCGCGAAGTCCGTGCGGGGGGCGAGAGCTGGGCCTTCGAGTTCGACGATTTCGCCCGCTGGCGCCTGATGGAGGGCCTCGACGACGTCGCGCTGACCCTCCGGGACGAGGACCGGATCGCGGCCTTCGAATCGGACCGGGAGGCTTGGCGGCCTAGGACTCTGCCGAGCGCCGCCTAGCGCACAGCGCGCCGAGAATCGAATACCGCACGTCTGGAGCCGGTGGTCCGCCCACCGGCTCCAGACGTGTTTTGGCCCGCCCCAACGGTGTTGCGGGCATCGATTTCGGGCGTCCAAATAAAAAAGCCCTGCGACACAAGGGGTTTTTTCCTCGAAACAGTTGCGTTCGCTTTCGAAACGTCATACCGTGCGCTTAACGGCTGGTTTAGCTAGACAACCTTATCGGGAGGGAAGGACTCGTGAACAAGGCAGAGTTCGTAGATCGGATAGCCGCCCGCACGGGCGACCGTCAGGCCGCGAAGGAAGTCGTGGATGTGGCGATCGACGAGATACAGCGGGCGGTGGTGAAAGGGGAGAAGGTCTCCTTCGCCGGATTCGGTGTCTTCGAGAAGCGCCAGCGTGCCGCGCGTATGGCCCGCAACCCGCGCACTGGTGAAGCCGTACGGGTCAAGAAGACCGTAATTCCGGCCTTCCGCCCCGGTACTGGCTTCAAAGAACTGGTGACTGGAAAGCGGAAGCTTCCCAGACTCGGCGGTGCGAAGAAGACGTCCGCGTCGCCCGCGAAGAAGACGGCGGCCAAGAAGACCGCGAAGAAGGCCGCCAAGAAGACCACGCGGGCCGCCGGCGCCGGCACGCGCTCGATGGCAACGGGCCGGGTCGGAGCCACGAAGAAGACCGCGGCGAAGAAGGCCAACGCCAAGAAGGCGACGCGCAAGACGGCGGCCACCAAGAGCACCGCCAAGAAGACCGCCGCCAAGAAGGCGTCGGCCGGCAAGTCCACGCCCAAGCGCGGGCGCCGCTGAAGACCTACGGCCCGGCGATGATCCCGGGTCTCCGCGAAGCATCGATATTGCACTCGCACGGGGACAGAGGGCATTCAGGATCCACCTGAATGCCCTCGGCTATGTCCGCCCTCATGCGCCGCCCGGATAGACCGGCACTACGCGTAATCGATCGCTTCCCCCGAGCACTTCCGCGCAGAAGTCGTTCGCGAACTTCTCATCTGGATCGACGCGATCGCGCAGTTTTTGGAACTCACCCATTCGGGGATAGTACGAACGGACTTCGGGAATGGGAATCGTGAACAATTTCCCCCAATGGGGCCGCGCATCGAAGCGGTTGAGTGCTTCCTCCACCAATCCCATCACCGGCTGAACCGATTCATAGTCGCTCACCCACGTGAAGTGGAAGGCCACAGTGTCCCGTCCGTACGCGGGCGACAACCACAGATCATCGCCCGCCATCGTGCGCACCTCGCACACCTGGACCACCGATGCGAGCCGCTCCGAAATGCCGCGCAGCGCCTCCAGGGCGGCCGGCCCGTCCGATCGATCGACCAGGTACTCCGACTGCAACTCCGCGCCGGTGCTCGGCGTGAACTCGGGGCGGAAGTGCGGCAGGCGCTCGTGCGCCGGGCCGGTCCTGCCCTGCTGCTCGGTCGACGCCGCGGGGTCGACGCCCGGGATCGGGTGCCGCGGCCCGTCGGCGAGCGAGGCGCCGAACCGATTCGGCGCCGGGAACGGCTGCGTCTGATCCGACACGCGTTCCTTGACCCACAGGTCGAACGACGGATCGGCGCCCCAGACGGTGAACATGCTCGTGCTGTACGCCGACGAGGTCAACTCGTCGAGGTTGGCGACGGCCGCGTCGAACGGCAGACGGTCGTAGACGTACTGGCGCATCTGGTAGGACGGCAGCAGGTCCAGCGTCACGGCCGTGACCACGCCCAAGGCCCCCAGGTGGACCACCGAGCCGTCGAAGTCCGGCTCGCCCCGCCTGACGGTGCGCGTCTGCCCGTCGGGCCCGATGAACTCCAAGGCCGCCACCGTGGTCCCGAGGTTCCCGTTGCGGTTCCCCGATCCGTGCGTGCCGGTCGCGATCGAGCCGGCCACCGAGATGTGGGGGAGCGAGGCGAAATTGTGCAGCGCGAACCCGGCCTCGTGGACCGCCTGCCCGAGCCGGGCGTACGTGATCCAAGCGGAGGCCCGCACCAGCTTCGCCTCGGCGTCGATCGCCACCTCCGGCTCGATGCCGCTGAGGGACAGCAGGACGGCCTTGGAGTCGGCGATCGTGTTGAACGAGTGGCCCGAGCCGAGCACGCGCAGGCGCGATGCGGCGGCCACGACCTCCCGGGCCTGGTCGAGGCTCGCGACGGGCTCGAAGCGCTCGGGGTCGAACGCGATATTGCCCGCCCAGTTGGTGAGCGCGGGGGCCGCCGCTCCATCGGGGGAGTAGGGCACGGGTACCTCCTTGAATGCGGTTGCTCCACCAATCTACGGCTCCTGGCGCAATCGCCGCTGCGACGACCTCGAGCTGTGAGTTCGCGGAGCGGGCAACGGTACCGCGAACGGCGTCAGAGGCGCTCGATGCCGATGAGCCGCTGCCCGGCCAGCGAGAGGACCCAGCCCTCGCCCGCGCGCGTCGACACGTCGGCTGCCGCCAGATCGTCCTCGTCGGCCAGGATCGCCACCGTGTCGCTGACGACCTCCGGCTCGGCGCACACGATCGCGCACCCCCCGGCCGCGGCCAGCTCCCGCAGCCGCGTGCTCGAACGCTCGGGGTTGCGCCCGTGCGCGTCGGCGTCGAACACCGAGTCGCCGGTCAGGCCGCAGCGCACCGCTGTCGCCACGGGTTCGAGCGTCTGCACGCTCGCCCTGCCGGTGGCGCTCAAGGCCCGCTCGGGCTGGTACAGCGCCGCGAGGGCGGCCAGCCGCACCGCCTGCTCGCGGCCGGCGGCGCTCAGCGGGCGGGCCACGTCCGGACCGTCGAAGGCCCGCTCCATCTCCGCCGGCGCGACCAGCAGGATCGTGGAGCTGACCGCCGGCATCGCCGAGAACGCCTTGAGCGCCTGCTGGTCCCGCGGCCGGTCGAGCCGCTCGCGCGCCTCGGCCAGCGCCATCCAGCGCCGCTCCCCGATCTCCTCGTCGGCCACGAACGCCGCGTCGGGCTTCTCGGTGCGCATCGACCAGAAGTCCACGGTCTTGTACACGTCGCCGGTGGGGTTGGGCAGCACGTAAGCCGCCCGGCACAGCCACATCTGCGGAATGACCGGCACGCCGGTCTCCTCCTCGACCTCCCGGCACGCGGCCGTCAAGGGGTGCTCGCCCTCGTCGAGCTTGCCCTTGGGCAGCGACCAGTTGCCGACCTTCGGCCGCCACACGGCGACCACTTCGATGCGCCCCCGCGCGCCGGTGCGCCACAGCACGCCCCCGGCCGCGGCCACCCGCTTCCGTGTCCTGCTCACGCCTCATACGGTACTGGTGCGCGGCCACGAACGGGTACCACCACACCCTTACGGATGCATGGTGAGCATGCGGATCGCGGTGACCGATCCCGTGTCGTCCGCGTCGAGTTGGACGCGCTGGCCGGGCCGCAGGAAGCGGAGCCCGGATACGGCGAAGGCCGCCGCGTCGAAGGCGACGCGGCGGCCCGAGTCGAGGACGACCTCGCCGGAGGTGTCCTCATTGAAGTTCGCGACAGTCCCCTGCAAGGCGGTCTACCTGCGGAGCTGTTTCCGGTCGGTGCCGGTGATGGCGTTCTTGGCCTTCCAGCCGAGGAACACCAGACCGCCCACGACGCCGACGATGAGGGCGATCTTGATGAGCGCGCCGATGCCCGCGAAGATCCAGCCGACGACGGTGGCCACGAGCCAGATCGCCACGATCGCGCCGCCGAACAGGGCCGCGAGCCATCCGAGGAGACGCCAGTTCATATTCATTCACTCCGGTCGAGTTAGAGGTCCGGGCTGCCGCAGTCCGTCGGCAGGGTCGATGTCATTTTGACTCTATGATGACATCATTTGTTTGTCAGCGCAAGCCGCCCCGTGGTGCCGGCACGTCGCAGCGGTTCGCGCTCCCAAGGAATAGAGCAGCGACCACGGTGCGCGGCCGTCCGTACCGGCGGCCTCACACCCCGTGTTGACCAGGCGGGGCCCTCTGAGTCAGAGCCCACGGCCCGGTTCCCGTCTCCCGCCCATGACAGGTCGGGCTATAGAGTGCTCTCCACACAGACGATCGCACACCCTGTGCCGAATTTATCGCTCGCAGGCATCGCCGAGAGGAGCACGCAGGTGACTGAGGACCGAGCCGATGCCCGGTACGCCTTCAGGCGATCCGGTGGCGACCGGCTCCCCTGGCTCGTCCACGTCGCGGGCGGCCTCGTCAAGGGCGCCCTCGTACTCCTCACCAAGCGCCGGTGGGACGGGATGGGCAACATCCCGCTCGGCGGCCCGGTCATCCTCGTGTGGAACCACTACTCCGACTTCGACCCGCTCCCGGTCGCCCACTTCGTCTACAACTCCGGGCGCCACCCGCGCTTCCTGCTCAAGAGCTCCCTCGTCGAGATCCCCGTGGTCGGCCCGATCATCAAGGCCACCGGCCAGATCCCCGTCCACCGGGGACGCAAGGACGCCGCCGACTCCCTCCGCGAGGCGCTCGACGTCCTCAAGGCGGGCGGCGCCGTCGTCATGGCCCCCGAAGGCACGGTGACCAAGGAGCCGGACCGCTGGCCGATGCGCGGCAAGACCGGCGTCGCACGCCTCGCCCTGGAGTCCGGCGCGCCCGTCGTCCCGGTCGCCCAGTGGGGCTCGCTCGCGATCCACGACCGCCGGCGCACACCCAAGTTCAAGCTCGGTCGGCGCAAGACGGTCACCGTCGTCGCCGGGCCGCCGGTCGACCTGTCGCAGTGGCGCGGCGCCGAGATCACCCGCGAGCATCTCGCCGCCGTGGCCGAGCGGGTCATGGAGACGCTGCGGGCAGGCGTCGCCGAGATCCGCGGCGAGGAGGCACCGCCCCTGTTCGACGTCCGCGAACGTCGCATGAACCAGCGCGAAGACGAAGAAAGCGAGCCGAGCGAGTGAGAGCAGCCGTCATGGGAGCCGGGTCGTGGGGCACCGTGTTCGCCAAGATCCTCGCCGACGCCGGAACGCCCGTCACGCTCTGGGCCCGGCGCTCGAGCGTCGCCGAGGCCGTCAACGAGCACCGCCGCAACCCCGACTACTTCCCCGACATCACGCTCCCCGAAGGCGTCTCGGCCACCACCGACCCCGCCGAGGCCCTGCGCGGCGCCGGCATCGTCGTGCTCTCCATCCCGAGCCAGACCCTGCGCCCGAACCTCGCCGCCTGGTCCGGCCTCATCGACCCCGACGCGACGCTGCTGAGCCTCATGAAAGGCATCGAGCTCGGCACCACCGCGCGCATGACCGAGGTCATCGTCGAGGTCGCCGGCGTCGACGAGCAGCACGTCGCCGTCCTGTCCGGACCGAACCTCGCGCGCGAGATCGCCGAGGAGCAGCCGACCGCCTCCGTCGTCGCCTGCGCCGACCACGACCGAGCCGTCGCCGTCCAGCGCGCCGTGATCACCAACTACTTCCGGCCGTACACCAACACCGACGTGATCGGCTGCGAGCTCGGCGGCGCCACCAAGAACGTCATCGCCCTGGCCTACGGCATGGCCGCCGGGATGGGCCTGGGCGACAACACCAAGGCCACGATCATCACCCGCGGCCTGGCCGAGACGACCCGCCTCGGCATCCGGCTCGGCGCCGACCCCACCACGTTCGCCGGGCTCGCCGGCCTCGGCGACCTGGTCGCGACCTGCTCCTCGCCGCTGTCGCGCAACCACACCTTCGGCGAGCAGCTCGGCCTCGGGGCTACGTTGGACGAGGCCGCCCGGGTCACCAAGCAGACCGCCGAGGGCGTCAAGAGCTGCCGTTCGATCACCGATCTGGCCCACAAGGTCGGCGTCGAGATGCCGATCTGCGACGCCGTCGAGCGCGTCTGCCACGAGGGGCTCGACCCCCGTGCCGCCGTCGCCGAGCTCATGGGCCGCGAGACCAAACCTGAAACCGATTCCTTGAGGTCAAACCATGACTAAGCCAACCGTCGCCGTGTTCTTCGGCGGTCGCAGCGTCGAACAGCCCGTGTCCTGCTCGTCCGGATCCGGGGTGGCCGAGGCCCTGCGCGAGCGCGGCTACGAGGTCACCGCCGTCGGCATCACCCGCGAAGGCGACTGGGTGCAGCTCCCCGGGGACGCCACCTTCGCCATCGAGGAGGCCGGTTCGCTCCCCGAGGTCACCGCCGACTCCGGCAAGTCCGTCGCGCTCGAACTCGGTCCGGGACACCAGACTCCCGCCGACATCGCCTTCCCGGTGCTCCACGGTCCCTTCGGCGAGGACGGCACCATCCAGGGCCTGTTCGAGATGGCCGGCGTGCCCTACGTCGGCTCCGGGGTGCTCTCCAGCTCCATCTGCATGGACAAGGAGTTCACCAAGCGCCTGCTCGACGCCGAGGGCGTCCCGCAGGGCAAGTGGGCGGTCCTCAAGGCCGGCGAGGAACTCGACGCGCATGCCGTCATCGAGAAGCTCGGCCTGCCGGTCTTCGTCAAGCCCGCCCGGGCCGGGTCGAGCCTGGGCATCAGCAAGGTCAAGTCCGGCGCCGCGCTCGCCGATGCCGTCCAGAAGGCCCGCGAGGTCGACGACAAGGTCGTCTTCGAGGCCGCCTTCGAGGGCGTCCGCGAGATCGAGATGGGCGTGCTCGCCACGCTCGACGGCGAGCTCGAGGTCACCTACCCGCTCG
Source organism: Glycomyces tarimensis (assembly GCF_054776215.1). Classification (NCBI taxonomy): domain Bacteria; kingdom Bacillati; phylum Actinomycetota; class Actinomycetes; order Glycomycetales; family Glycomycetaceae; genus Glycomyces; species Glycomyces tarimensis. Next base: position 308,774 of record NZ_BAAHCB010000001.1, on the reverse strand, counting down.
AGGTGCTCGCCCAGGGCAGCGACGGCTGGTTCGACTTCGACGCGAAGTACCTCGACAACCCCGAGCCGTTCAACCTCGAGCCCGACTTCCCCGACGGCGTCGCCGAGCAGGCCCAGGCGCTGGCCAAAAAGGTCTTCCGGCTGCTGGAATGCCGCGACCTGGCGCGCGTGGACTGCTTCCTGGCCCCCGACGGGATCGTCTACCTCAACGAGGTGAACACCATGCCGGGCCTCACCCCGATGAGCGGCGTGCCGCAGGCGTTCGCCGCGGCCGGGGTCGAATACGGCGAGCTCGTAGAGCGCTTGGTCACTCTGGCGGCATCCCGGCGTTGATGCTCGGCCGAATGCCGAGTAGATTAGCCGGGTTGACACCCTGGAATCCAGGGTGCCAGGCACGCTGTACATCCCGTGGACACGCCGTTCGAGCGTGTTTCACTCTCGCGCCCCCGCAGGTCGGAGGCGAGTCGTGCCTCAAACGAGGCAGTAATGAATTAATGGAGATTGCATGGAAGCAAAGGCGAAGGTCAAGCTTTCCCGTTCGCTCGGGATCGCCCTGACGCCGAAGGCCGCCAAGTACATGGAGCGCCGTCCCTACCCTCCGGGGCAGCACGGCCGCGGCCGCAAGAAGGAATCCGACTACAAAAACCAGCTCGTCGAGAAGCAGCGCCTCCGCGCGCAGTACAACATCTCCGAGCGCCAGCTGCGCAACGCCTACGCCGAGGCCGTGCGCAAGCCCGGCAAGACCGGTGAGGTCCTCGTCGGCCTCCTCGAGTCCCGCCTCGACGCCTTCGTGCTGCGCGCCGGCTTCGCGCGCACCATCTACCAGGCGCGCCAGTTCGTCAACCACGGCCACTTCACGGTGAACGGCCGCAAGGTCGACATCCCGTCGTACCGGCTCAAGCCGAACGACTTCGTGCAGGTCCGCAAGAAGTCCCGCACGACGACGCCGTTCCAGCTGGCCGCGGCCGGCGCGTGGGCCGGCGAGCAGACCCCGGCCTACATCGAGTCCCACCTCGACGGCCTCGTGGCACGCTTCATCCAGGTGCCCGAGCGCAAGCAGATCCCCGTGATCTGCGACGAGCAGCTCGTCGTCGAGTACTACTCGAAGTAAGCGTGCAACGGAGCGGCCCGCCGCATCAACGGCGGGCCGTCTCGTGTTCGCGGCAGTGCCGTCCGTCACGGTCTCCCCGCTGGTAGCCGCCTCGCCGACGCGAGTAGACTTAGCCAGCGGTGCAGTGCGTTCTGTCTTGAGTTCGCCCGCGCTCCGGCGAAACGGAACGCAGGCTTTGACGGCGAACTGCACCGGTGCGACCAGCACGCGGCCCTCGAAGGCCGCACTGCGGTCGCGCTAGCGGCCCCACAGCGCGAATGTACGGCTCGCAGGCTTCGCCATGAGTGCGAACGCCTTGCTCGCAAGCTTCGCAATGGCTGGGCCGCGAAACATGCCTGATCAACGCCAGCGGTCCCCGCACGGGGCCCGCGGTGTTGCCGGGCGTGTACCAGTCGCTTCGAGCCCGGAAGGGCACGGAGTGTTCGGACCGAGTTGTCACGGTAGCGGAGGACATGCCGAAAAAAGACGGTGCCATCGAGATTGAAGGCAAGGTCGTCGAGTCCCTCCCGAACGCTATGTTCCGGGTGGAGCTCACCAACGGCCACAAAGTACTCGCTCACATCAGCGGCAAGATGCGACAGAACTACATCCGGATCCTCCCCGAGGACCGCGTAGTCGTCGAACTCTCGCCGTACGACCTGTCGCGCGGGCGGATTGTCTACCGCTACCGCTGACCTGACGACTACACGTAAGTAGGACTCGTGAAAGTCAAACCGAGCGTCAAGAAGATCTGCAAGAACTGCCGCGTGATCCGCAGGCACGGACGAGTGATGGTCATCTGCTCGTCCGACCCGCGTCACAAGCAGCGTCAGGGCTAGATCTTCACACGCCTATAAGCAAGGCCCCACGCTCAGAGATGGGGAACCGCCGCCAGTGCGCGGGCAAGCGCACAACCCTCGGCTCGGAGGCCGAGGCTCGCATCGCCCATCGAGGGCAGGGGCATCACGCCCTGGCGGGACGGCGGCGGTCAGACCTCCGACACGCCAAGGAGAACGCCTAGATGGCACGCCTGGTTGGAGTGGACCTCCCGCGCGACAAGCGCCTGGAGATCGCACTCACCTACATCTATGGTGTCGGCCGCACGCGCTCGCTGCAGACGATCGAGGCCACCGGCCTCGACCGCGACAAGCGCGTCAAGGATCTCACCGACGACGAACTGGTGAAGCTCCGCGACCACATCGAAGAGCACTACCAAGTCGAGGGTGACCTGCGCCGCGAGGTGCAGGCCGACATCCGCCGCAAGATCGAGATCGGCTGCTACCAGGGCCTGCGTCACCGCTTCGGTCTGCCGGTCCACGGTCAGCGCACCAAGACCAACGCTCGGACCCGCAAGGGCCCGAAGAAGACCGTCGCCGGAAAGAAGAAGGCCCGCTAATGCCTCCGAAGACTCGTGGCGGGTCGAAGAACCCGCGCGCCAAGAAGAAGAACGTGCCCCACGGGCACGCCCACATCAAGAGCACCTTCAACAACACCATCGTGTCGATCACCGACCCGACCGGTGCGGTCGTCTCCTGGTCCTCCTCGGGCCAGGTGGGCTTCAAGGGCTCGCGCAAGTCGACCCCGTTCGCCGCGCAGATGGCGGCCGAGGCCGCCGCCCGCAAGGCGATGGACAACGGCATGCGCAAGGTCGACGTCTACGTCAAAGGTCCCGGCTCCGGCCGTGAGACCGCGATCCGTTCCCTCCAGGCCGTCGGTCTCGAGGTCGGCTCGATCAACGACGTCACTCCGCAGCCGCACAACGGCTGCCGCCCGCCGAAGCGCCGCCGCGTCTAGCCGGGTTCCACACCGTGAGGTCTCCGACCTCAAGCTCCAAACGTTAGCGGCGTCATATAGCGGGCGCCCCGAACAAAGGAAAACACCGAAGTGCTTATCACTCAGCGGCCCACGCTCTCCGAGCAGCAGCTCAGCCCGACCCGTTCGAAGTTCACCATCGAACCGCTCGAGCCCGGTTTCGGCTACACGCTCGGCAACTCACTGCGGCGCACGCTGCTGTCGTCCATCCCGGGCGCGGCGGTCACCTCGATCAAGATCGACGGCGTGCTCCACGAGTTCTCCACCATCCCCGGCGTCAAGGAAGACGTCGTGGAACTGGTGCTGAACGTCAAGCAGATCTGCGTCTCCTCGGAGAACGACGAGCCGGCCACCATGTACCTGCGCAAGGAAGGCCCCGGCGAAGTCCTCGCCGGAGACATCCAGCCGCCCGCCGGAGTGCAGGTCCACAACCCCGAACTCAAGCTCGCGACCCTGAACTCGAAGGGCCGCCTGGACATGGAGTTCGTGGTGGAGCGCGGCCGAGGCTACGTCTCGGCCCCGCAGAACAAGGCCGACACGAACGAGATCGGCCGCGTCCCGGTCGACTCGATCTACTCGCCGGTCCTGAAGGTGGCCTACTCGGTCGACGCCACCCGCGTCGAGCAGCGCACGGACTTCGACAAGCTGACCGTCGACGTCGAGACCAAGGCCTCGACCTCGCCGCGCACCGCGCTGGCGTCCGCCGGCTCGACCCTGGTCGAGCTGTTCGGGCTCTACCGCGAGCTCGACACCGAAGCCGAGGGCATCGACGTCGGGCCGAGCCCGGCCGACCAGCAGCTGGCGGCCGATCTGGCCCTGCCGATCGAGGACCTCGACATGACCGTCCGGTCCTACAACTGCCTCAAGCGCGAGGGCGTCAACACCGTCGGCGAACTCATCAACCGCACCGAGGCGGACCTGCTCGACATCCGCAACTTCGGGCAGAAGTCGATCGACGAGGTCAAGATGAAGCTCGCCGGCATGGGCCTGAGCCTGAAGGACTCGCCCGGGACCTTCGACCCGTCCGAGGCCGCAGTGGCCTACGGGTCCGAAGAGCCCGGCGAGGCCGATGAGTACGAAGACGACGGTGAGGACCTCCGCGAGACCGAGCAGCTCTAACGCTGCCCGCCAAGTGGCGGTCGGTTCCGTAAGACGGCCGGCCGCGCCAAGACCAGAGGAGTAAGACCAATGCCCAAACCTTCCAAGGGCCCGCGCCTGGGCGGTTCCCCGGCTCACGAGAAGCTGATGCTGGCCAACCTCGCGGCCTCGCTGTTCGAGCACGGCAGCATCACGACCACGCTGACGAAGGCTCGTCGCCTGCGTCCCTACGCCGAGCGTCTGATCACGTACGGCAAGAAGGGCAGCCTGCACCACCGCCGCCTGGCGCTGGCCAAGCTGCGCAACAAGGACGCCACGCACGACCTGTTCGAGCAGGTCGCCCCCCGCTTCGCCGAGCGCGAAGGCGGCTACACCCGGATCATCAAGGCCGGGAACCGCAAGGGCGACAACGCGCCGATGGCGATCATCGAGCTCGTCGACTAGCAGCGCGGATCACCGCGCGCAGGGCATATGCTTTGCGCGCGGTTTTTCGTATCTGGAGGCATTCGTGGACCACAGGACCAGGCTGCGGCTGGGCGTCGCATACGACGGCGGCGAGTTCTCCGGCTGGGCGCTGCAACCGGGCCGGCGCACCGTCGCCGCTGAGGTGATCCGCGCCTTGGAGCTGCTGTTCGGCGAGATCGAGCACTTCACCGTCGCCGGCCGCACCGACGCCGGTGTCCACGCCGTCGGCCAGGTCGTCCACGTCGACGTCCCCACCGCGAAGTGGGAGGCGCTCGCCGAGAAGCTCCTGTGGCGGCTGCGCGGCATCCTCCCGCCGGACGTGCGCGTCACCGCGGCCGAGGCCGTCGACCCGTCGTTCAACGCCCGCTTCGCGGCGCGCTGGCGCCGCTACGTCTACCGCGTCGCCGACGCCCGCTGGGGCGTCAACCCGCTGCGACGCGCCGACACCCTCGCCTGGCCCCGGCCGCTCGACGTCGAGCACATGCACGCCGCCTGCCAGACGCTGCTCGGCGAGCACGACTTCGTCGGCTTCTGCAAGCAGCGCGAGGGCGCCACGACCATCCGCGAGCTGCTCCAGTACGACTGGGCGCGCGACGCCGAAGGCGTCGCCGTCGCCACCGTGCGCGCCGACGCGTTCTGCCACTCGATGGTCCGCAGCCTCGTCGGCGCGGCCCTCGCCGTCGGCGACGGCCACCGCGACGCGGCGTGGCTGGCCTCGCTCCTGAGTCTCACCGAGCGCGCGAACGACGTCCACGTCGTCGGCCCGCAAGGACTCTCGCTCGTCGAGGTCTCGTACTCCGAGGATCCCGAGGACTGGAAGTCCCGCATCGACCTCACCCGGCGCGTCAGGACGCTTTGACCTCACCGATTCGACGGTCACCGGTCGCGTGTCATTCACCGGTGCGCAACGCGCCGCCACCAGGCTGAGGGTCATGCGACGTCTCATCCCCGCCGTGGCCGCCACCGCCGCCGCGGCCCTCCTCGTCTCACTTCCCGCCCCGGCCTTCGGGCACGGCCACAAGCGCGACTTCGACCTCCAAGCCCACCGCGGCGGCCTCGGCCTGGTCGTCGAGAGCACCCTCCCGGCCTTCGCGAACGCGCTCGAACTCGGGGTCAGCACCCTCGAACTCGACGTCCAGATCACCGAGGACGGCCACGCCGTCGTCACCCACGACCGGCGCGTCTCCGGATCGAAGTGCCTCGACACCGAACCGGCCTTCGCCGGCGACCCCGAGTACCCGTATGTCGGCAAGTACGTCAAGAACCTCACCCTCGAACAGGTCCACACGCTCGACTGCGGCACCCTGACCCAGCCGAGCCACCCCGGACAGCGGGCCGTGCCAGGCGAGCGCATGCCGCTGCTGTCCGAGGTGTTCGACCTCGTGCAGTCCTACAAGGCCCGCAAGGTCACCCTCAATATCGAGACCAAAGTGGAGGCCGGTGCCCCCGAGGAGACCGCGCCGCGCGAGGCCTTCGTCGAGACCGTCGTCGCCGACATCGAAGCGGCGGACATCGCCGACCAGGTGACGATCCAGAGCTTCGACTGGGGCGCGCTCATGCTCATGGGCGAGACCGCGCCCGAGTTGCCGCTCGTCGCGCTCACCAACTACGACTTCCTCCAGATCGACCGGCCCGGCGCCTCGCCGTGGCTGGGCGGCATCGACATCGACGACTTCGGCGACGACCCGATCGCCGCGATCGACTCCTTCGGCGCCTCGGCGTTCTCGCCCGTGCACGGATTCCCGCAGCACGGCAGTGTCGACGATCCCGACTACGAGCCGTACGTGACCGCCGAGATGGTCGACCACGCCCACGACTCGGGCATCGAAGTCGTCCCGTGGACCATCAACGACGAGGCCACCATGCGCTCGCTCATCGAGGCCGGCGTGGACGGCATCATCACCGACCGGCCGGACGTGCTGCGAGAGCTCATGTGCGACTACGGCTTCAAACTCCCGAAGCGCTACCGCGCCCGCTAAAGTCCTGCCCGTCGCCTTGCAGCGAAACGGTCACCGGTCGATCCTGCTTGCTCACTGGAGCATCACGGTTGGGACGCAAGAGGAACCAGTGGCCGAAAAAGGCAGTCTCATGGATATATCCCAGCTACGGCCAAGTACGAAGGGACATATCCATGAGACGCCTTATCGAATCCACGAGTTTAGCCGCGGCGCCGCTCCCGGCGCTGGCCGCGTGCAGCGACAGGCGGAGAGAGCCGCCGAGCCGGAGAGGCTCGGTGGTGGACTTGACCACGACGCTGACCGGAGAGACCGGCATCGTAGGGGTCGCCTTCGAGGATCTGTGACCGGCAGCGCGGGCCGAATGCGCAGCTCATGGCCGTCCGGTGAGAGAGGCGGCCGTGGCCTGTTGAGACCGGCAATGGAAGCGGGGGCGTTGGCGGGGTCGGTCGGGTGTGATGGTCGTTCTGCGCCAAGGCAGCGACAAAAGCTGTGGCAGGTGGGGTGGCGTTGGCTGGTCGGCGCGGAGGTGGTCGGTGGGCTCGTGCCGGGTCGGATTGGGTCTGGCTGCGCGGCGGATTCGAGGTGATCTGTGGTCCGGTTCGGGGCCTGGGCATGGGAAGGGGCTCGAACCGGGTGTCCGGTTTCGAGCTGGCGACCTATGAGGTGCCTTCCCCGCCACGGCCTCCCGTAGCGGGCACCCTAAGAACGGGGGCGGTCCGTAGTCCGGTGCCGGTATGGCGCTGGCAAGGTCGCGAGTCCGCCTCGGTTCGCCAAATGGTGTGGCAGTCTCGTATGCCCGCCTCTGTTCCTGCCCCGGTTCGGGTGCCGGTGCTGTAGGCGGTTCGGGTTCGGTCGCGTGTTGGGGTGTCGGGGTGGTGAAGCGTGCTCGCAGTTTGGCGCGGGCGGCTTTCGCGGCGGCCATGACCTGCTCGGTCTCGGCCTGCTCGGCGGCGGCTTCGAGGTCGGGTTTCAGTGTCTCGGACCATTCTTCGGGGTACAGGCCGGTGGGGAAGGCGTTCGCGATGTCCTCGGCGAAGCCCAGATCCAGGTCGGTGTCGGTGCGCCAGTCGGCGCACCCGCATGTGAGGTCGGGGTCGGTGTCCTCGTGCCCGTCGTGGTGGACGATCAGGGCCTTGCCCGGTCCGGTTTTGGTGATGGTCCAGCCGGGGGTGTGGATGCGGCCGTGGTGGAACCGGCACAACAGGATCAGGTTCTCCGCGACGGTCGGGCCGCCGTTGGCCCAATGCACGATGTGGTGGGCTTCGGTCCACTGGACCGGTGCGCGGCAGCCGTTCCAGGCGCACCCGCCGGGCTGCTCGAGTTCCAGCTTCCTGCGCAGTGCGCTGTTGGGGAGCCGGAGTGCCCGGCCGAGTTCGATCGCTTCGCCGGTGCGGTAGTTGAACACGTTGGGGATGACCAAGCCTTCGCAGGCGAGCAGGCGGGCTTTACCGAGGGAGATGGGGTCGCCTTCGAGGGTCGGGACGCGTCCGGTGTCTTCCCCGGCCAACGTTTCGATGTCGACTGACAGGTGCAGGATGGCGGTGTGGCCGTGCCGCTTGGCCGCGTTCGGGTCGGCCCCGTGGGCCGCGAGCACCTGGTGGAACGCCTCGGCCCGCCGGTTCGCCGCAGGCGGCAGCGACCCGTCCTGGTCGACTTCGTCCTGCCGGGGCGGGGGCACGGCGGTGGTCAGGAGCTTGGCGAACAGCTTCCCGGTGTCCGAAGACAGGAGCCCGGAGAGGACGAACATGCCGTTCTCGGTCTCCACCAGATCCAGGCGTTGCAACGACTGCTGCCCGAGCCCGTCCAACAGCTCCTCACCGGAGTCGAGCGCGGCTTGGAGTTCGTCGAGTTGGGCGTGGACGTCTTTGACGGTGGCGTGGATGCAGTACTGCGCGATCAGATGCTCGGGGGTCGGGCAGAGGATGTCCGCGTCGAACGGGGAAGGGACCGGCTCGCGGTAGGGAGTCCGGGCGTACACACGCAAGACCTTGGTCGCGTCCAGACGCCGCACGGCCGCGGCGACCCGGTCGATCCGCGCCGCAGCGGAGGTGGCGGTCTCGGCGAGGACGGTGAACTTCCCGGCGGTGCGGGCAATCGCCGCCAGATCAGCCGCGACCCGCAGGTGGAAGTCGAACGTCGACACCAGCCACTCGCGCAGGGCCGAGAAGCCGTCGCAGTCACGGTGGATGTTCCAGGCTTTCGCCTCGATCACCCGGCGCAGGACCTCGGCGTGCACGGAGTTGATCAGGGAAGCGGCCTCATCGAGATCAGTGTGGATGACCTTGGCGCGCTCGGTCCGCTCGGTCCTGCTGGGCTTCATGCTCGCCTTGGCCATCTGACACCTCCCTCGGTCATTGAGGTCTCGTACGAACCTGCTGTTTCCGCCGGTTCGTGCTATACCTCTATTCTCCCAGGTCACAGGGTCCTTGTCATCACCCATTAGGGTGGGAAAACACTCACGTTTCCGGCCCGCCAGCCACCAACCACCCTGCCCCGCAAGCCATACCGCGAACCAAGGAACCGCCCCGGCCCGCACGCGAACCCACACCCCACCGGCATGTCCGCGAACCCGGCCTCCACAGAGCACTCACCTCTTCGTCGCTGACGCCTTTAGCGCAGTGCAACCATCAACGCCACACCGTTCCCGCCAGCGCCCCACCTTCCATTGCCGGTCTCCCCCAGGCGTAGACCGCGCTCCATGAATGCTGGACGGCCCTCGGCACGGTCATGCGCTCGAATCCCTCTTCGAAGTCTTCGAACGTGTGGTGCGTCCCCAGATGGCAACTCGGCCCGCAGCGTGGTCGTGCTGCGGGCCACGCGTTTACTGCGCGGTGAAGCCGCCATCGATCGACAGCGCCGCTCCGGTGATGAACGAGGCCTCGTCGCTCAGCAGGTGGCAGATGAACGCGGCCACCTCCTCGGGCCTGGCGATCCGGCCCATCGGGTGGAGCCCCGCGATCTTCTCGCGGCCCTCCTCGGTGGCTCCCGTCGTGGAGCGGTACAGCGGCGTGTCGACGCCTCCCGGCAGGACCGCGTTGATCCGCACGCCCTGCTTCGCGGTCTCGAGCGCGGCGGCCTTGGTCAGGCCGACCACGCCGTGCTTCGCGGCCACATACGGCGCTACGGTACCCATGCCGACGACCCCGAGGTTGGAGGCGTTGTTGACGATCGCGCCGCCTCCGGAGGCGGCGATGGCCGGGATCTGGTGTTTGAGCCCGTGGAACACACTGGTCAGTGTCAGGGTGATGTCGGTGTCCCAGGCCTTGGCGTCGATCTCGGTGACCGTGCCGAAGGCATTGAGCCCGCCGGCGTTGTTGAAGGCGCCGTGGAGGCCGCCGAATTCGTCCACTGTCCTCGCGATGAGGCGCTCGACCTGCTCCTCGTCGGTGACGTCGGTCGGCACGAACGCCGCCTGGCCGCCCTTCGCGGTGATCGAGGCGACCGCGGTCTCGGCGACGTCCTTCCGCAGCGAGGCGATGACCGCCGTCCCGCCCTCGGCCGCGACGCGCTCGGCGACGGCCAATCCCATGCCGGTCGCCCCGCCGGTGACGATGACCACTTTAGACTTGAATCGTGCGGACATGACTGCTCCTACCTGGTTGTCCATGGTTGACAAGGAGCAAGTCTCGTCACCGGTGAGGCCCGATGCTGGCACGAAGGCGACGTCGAGTTCTGGAGCGCGAACGAGGGAGGGCCGCCGCGGGGAGGCGGCGGCCCTCGGGGGGGGGAGATGGCTAGATGCTGATCGACCAGCTGTTCAGGGTGCCGGTCGATCCGCCGAAGTAGGTGTCGACCACCCGCAGCGACCAGGTGCCCGACCCTCGCTCACCGGAGAGGTCGGCCGTGTAGGTGGCGACGATGTCGTTCCCCGAGTCGGCATCAGCGCCCTTGAGCGAGCGGACGGTCCCGTCCGGCGCGACGAGGGCGATGGTGATGTCGCCCCGGTACGGGTGCGAGATGTCCACGCTGATCCGACTGCTGCTGGAGGCGTCGCGCGCGCAGGTGAGGGCGACCGAGGTGGTCAGGGTCCGGCCCTCGGTGATCGTCCTGGGGCCGTTGAAGGAACCGGAGCACTGGCCGGTGCCCGGGTCGCCACCGCCGGTGCCGCAGTAGCTCGACATGTGCGACTGGAGGGCGCTCTTCTCGGCGGGGTCCGCCGTCAACGCGTACAGGTACTTGACGTGGATCCAGGCCTTGACGTAGTCGCAGCGCACCGAGCTGTTCGGCGGCATCCACTGGGCCGGGTCGTAGGCGCCCTTCGAGGAGTTGACCGAGGAGGTCGCGATCCACAGCTGCGGGGCGTCGACGTCGTTGGCGAACGCCTCGCGCTGGGCGGTGCTCCACGCCCAGGCGCCCGAGCCCCACGCCTCGCCCAGCGCCACGACGTGGTCGATGGTGGCGTTGGAGACCGAGGTGGTCCAGGTGTTGTCGAAGTCGGACTGCCAGCGCCCGGAGTCGGGCTGGCAGTCCGAGCCGGTCTGGACGTCGACGCCGTCGCGGGAGAGCACGTGCTGGCGGGCGGTGCAGCCGCCGCCGACGCTCGACCAGTGCGGGAACAGGTCGCGGTCGTAGCTGGAGTTGTGGGACTCGGCGGCGACGGTGAGCGCGTCGAGTTCGGACTGCGCGGTGGAGGCCGAGGGGATGCCGGGAGGTCGGACCGCCTCGGCCCGGTCGGTGTCGGCGGTGAGTACGAGGGCGAGGGCGAGTGCCGAGGCTGCGGTCAGCGCGAAGGCACCGTGCGCCAGGCGTCTGGCGATATGCATGTCTTGTACTCCTGCGGGGTTGCAGCGGGCGCGGACCTACCGGGGACCAGATCCAAGCGGCGGCCGGGATTGCCGTTCGTCGCTTCATCCGATGGAATCATGGGATGATCCGGCCGGTCAATAGCCGCGGAAAGTATTCACGAGTTCGACATTCCCGTATCAATGAGATGATTCCCCGCGTACCCCTTCGCATCTGGATATGTCCGCATTGGACTGAGACCCATTGGCCCTCATGGGAGCGCAGTTGGACAGCCGAGGAAGGTCATGGATGCGATGAACGACCACGAGGGTCCGGCCGAGCCGTCGATATCGGTCGAGGCCGGGCCGCGCGTCGATGCGGACCCGGTCGGGTCCCTTTGGGTGCGGGGAGGCGGCGCGTTCGGCGGCTCTGAGTGTCCACATAGAAGTTCCTGGGGCGATCTGAGGGCCTCGCGGAAGATCCTGTGCGCCGTCGTGGCATCGATGGCGGGCCTGTGCATCGCCGCCGCCGCTGCCGGATTCGTCTGGGGCCTCGGCCAGCTCACCGACGGCGACGGCGATCGCTCGGAGGACGCCCTGGCGGTGACGGCGCTGGTCTGCGCGTTCACGATGGCGTTCGGAGTGTGCTGGGCTTGAACTTCGCCGGCGTCGGCGAGTATGCCGCGCGGGCGAAGCGACTGCACCCCTCCAGCCCGAAGCTCTATGTGCGGGCCCAGAGCGGGTACGCGGCGACGGCCGCCTCGATCCTGTGGGCGAGTCTCGAACTCGAGGTGCGGCTGCTGTGGATTCCCGCGGTGCTCGCCGTCTTCTGGGGCTACCAGGCGTGGGCCGGCCGGAGGGTGCTCACCGACCGGTCCGAGTGCCGTCAGGACCCCGAGCTGCCGCCGAAGACCAAGGCGATGTTGAAGAACGCTTGAGTTCCACCCGGCTCACTCGACGGCGCGGCGGTGCTTGAGCTGGTCCACCAGCCACACGTCGACGATATCGGTGACCACCGACATGACGGTCTCGTCGGCGTCCTCGAGCGGCTCGCCGTCGGTGCGGCCGATGACCACGTACATCAGGTAGTGCCCGTAGGTGTTGTAGCCGACCATGGTCGGCGCACGGCCGAGCTCGGACCCCGCGCCGTCGGTGCGCAGAGCCGCGAAGCCGCCTTCGAGGCCCTCTTCGATGGCCGCGCGCAGCTGCTCGGCCTCGTCGGCGTCACCGAGGTTGAGGACGCCGGCGGTGGCCGCGTACTCGCCGTCCGGGTTCACGATGGTGGCGCGCACGGTCTGGGTGCAGTCGGAGTCGGCCAGGATCTCGGCGAGCTCGTCGAGACCCGCCTCGACGCAGTCGGCGAGCTCCTCGGTCTCCAGGACCTCGTACGGCCCGGCCGCACCGGCCGGTGTGAAAGCGGCTGATCCGAACAGCTCGGCGACCGAGGTCGGCTCGGGGTCGGTCGCCCGGTTCGCGATCGGGTCGACGACGTCCGGCGCGTCGGCCGAGGAGTCCGCGTCGGGCTGCGCCTGCTCGCTCGCGGCGGCGGTCGCACGCGGGGCCTGCGGGGCGGTCTCGCCCTCGCGCAGGACGATGAACGCACCCGCGCCGCAGGCGGCGACGACGGCCAGGCCGCTGACCACCGCGAGCGCGATGAGCCACCAGCGGGTGCGTCGGCGTGCGCGCTGGGCGGCGCGGCGGAGCGGCCGGGAGGCATGGATGCGCTCCAGGTGCTCCTCCATCTCCTCCTCGGCGGAGCGCCGCGAGGACGAGCGCGGCAGCGCCATCTCCTCGGGACTGAGCCGCATCGTCGGCGCGGTCACCTGAGCGCGACTGAGCTTGTCAGTCGGGTCGAGATCCGCATCCGTGTCGAACTCATGCCCCTGCTCGCGCTGCGGGACCCCGAAGGGGGACGGGCCGTATGCCATGACACGGAGCATAGACCCAGTGCCCTCCTTTGCCGGTCATTGTTCCCCCCTGCGGAGTAGGCGGGGCGCGTCGGCGCACCACCGAACGGAACGCGAGACTCCTTCAGCATCTGGCGTCACACGGGTGCGGTGTGTGCCGTGGCCGACCCCGCCCCGAGATCCGGGGTGACGCGGCATGGGGGAGGAGCGACAATACATGCGTGTCCGAGCAGCCAGAGCACTACTTCAGCGAGCGGCCCGCCGTCGACGACCGCGAGCGCACCGTCACCTTCGAGCTCGACGGAGTGAACTACGAGCTGACCGCCTCGACCGGGGTCTTCTCCGGCAACCGGCTCGACCCGGGGACGAGCGTGCTGCTCAACAAGGTCGTACCGCCCGAGTCAGCCGGGACGTTCCTCGACCTGGGCTGCGGTTACGGGCCGATCAGCGCGGTGCTGGCGCAGCGGGACGACGCCGAGGTGTGGGCGGTGGACGTGAACCGGCGTGCCCTCGAGCTGGCGCGGCGCAACACCGAGCGGCTGCCGGGCACGGTGCGCGTGGCGACGCCCGAGGAGGTGCCGGCGGAGGTCGCGTTCGACGAGATCTGGTCGAATCCGCCGATCAAGGTGGGCAAGGAGGCGCTCCACGAGCTGCTGGAGACGTGGCTGCCGCGCCTGAGGGAGGGCGGCGTGGCATGGCTCGTCGTCTCGAAGCACCTGGGCGCGGACTCGCTGGCGCGCTGGCTGAGCGAGCAGGGCTGGACGGTCGGCAAGCACGCCAGCGCCAAGGGCTACCGCGTCCTGAGAGTCGACCGCGCCCGGTAGGCATGGTGGCGTTCACCACCTACGCTGGTGGCGCCCACGGTATTCGACACCGCCCTCCTGGAAGGACCGACCATGACCACCCCGCATTCCTCGGCCGCCGCGATCGAAGTCCATTTGACGCTTGAGGAGATGGCGTTCGGCTGCGAGCGGGAGGTGGACTTCGACGCGCCCGGCGACTGCGTCAACTGCGAGGGCTCGGGCCGTGACGATGGCCAGGTCTGCATGTACTGCGACGGCACGGGGACCATGGTGGTGACTCGCAGCGCGACGGTCGACCTTCCGGCGGGATTGGGCGAGGGCGAGGTCGTCCACGTCGACCCCGGCGGCAGCGACCCTGGCCTCGTCCTCCTCGTCCACCAGCGGCGCCACCCGGTGTTCGAACGCGACGGGCTCGATCTGCGCACCACGGTGAGCGTCGAACCGTTCCTGCTGGAGCGCGGCGGGGCCGTCGATGTGGAGACGCTCGACGGCGAGGTCCTGGTCGATATCGAACCCGGCGAGGAGGCGGGTGCGGTGCTGCGCGTCGAGGGACAGGGCATGCCCTCGCGCGAGCGCCCGGAACAGCGCGGCGACCTGCTGGTGCGGATCGACGCCGAGACGCCGGCGACGCCCGAGCAGCGCGAAGTGCGCCGGTCCGGGACGAAGGCCATCATCGGCGGACTGGCGCTCATGCTCGTCGGCGCGGCCGTCATCGTCGGCGCCCTGGTCTGGCGCTCGGGGCAGACCGTATGCGAGCCGAGCGCGACGGTCCTGTGCCTTCGCGACGGCGTCGAGGTCACCGCCGAGGAGCAGGAGGGCGAACTCAACGCCTTCGCGATCGGCTGGACGATCCCGGGGATCGTCGTCGCGGGCGTGGGCGCGTTCATCGTCACCAGGGGCTTTCGGACCCAGTGGGAGGCCGAGCCGCCGATCCAGAGCGGCTCCGACTGACCACATGCTGCGACGGCCCTTGCCATCGCAGCGCACGATGACGTACCGTGATCGACGTAAGCGAATACACCCACGGGAGTCCGATGCATCGGGCTGAGAGGGGACTGCGTAGTCCCGACCGTCGAACCTGACCCAGATCATGCTGGCGCAGGGAGAAGGAGATATGAACGCTACTCGTCTACCGCGATTGCACGTCATCACCGACACTCGCGAGGGTGCCACCCCGATCGCCGTCATCGCCGCCGCGCTCGAGGCCGGCGCCCGCCTCGTCCAGATCCGGCCCGAGGACCACTACAGCGACCGCGCCGCCTTCGACCTGGCCACCGCCCTCGCCGAGCTGTGCGACGAGCAGGGCGCGATGTGCCTGGTCAACGACCGCGTCCACATCGCTCAGGCCGTCGGCGCCGACGGCGTCCACCTCGGCGCCGACGACCTCCCCCTCGACGTCGCCCGCCGCATCCTCCCCGACACCGCGATCATCGGCGGCACCTGCCGCGAACCCGAGGCCGCCCGCGCCGCGCGCCGCGCCGGCGCCACCTACCTCGGTGTCGGCCCGGTATGGACCAGCGACACCAAGACCGGCCTGCCCCAGGCGATCGGCCTCGACGGGCTCGCCGCCGTCTGCGAGGCCGTCGACCTCCCCGTGATCGCCATCGGCGGCATCACCGCCGAACGCGCCGCGGACTGCCGCCGGGCCGGAGCCCACGGCGTCGCGGCAGTCGGGGCGATCTCCACCTGCGACAACCCCAAACGAGCCACCGCCGAACTCCTCGAGGCAGTGGGCGAGTGATGCGACTCGCCGTCGTCGGCGCCGGGTCCATCGGACTCGCCATCGCATGGCGAGCCGCCCAGCGCGGTGCCGACACCACCGTCTACGACCCCGACCCCGGCTCCGGCGCCTCCCGGGTCGCCGCCGGCATGCTCGCCGCCGTCACCGAGGCCCAATTCGGCGAGGAGGAACTCCTCCCGTTCATGGCCGCCTCCGCCGACGCCTGGCCCGCGTTCGCCCGCGAACTCGAACGAGCATCCGGCATGCCGACCGGCTACCGGGACGTCCCGACGCTCATGGTCGGACTCGAAGACGCCGACCGGGCCGAGATCCGGCGCCAGACCCAGATCTACAGCGCGACCGACCGCGAATTCGAGACCTTGGGCGGCCGCGCCTCCCGCGAGGTGGAACCGCTGCTCAGCCACCGGACCCGCGGAGGCGTACTCGTCCCCGGCGACCACGCCGCCGAGCCCCGCGCCGTCCACGCGGCCCTCACCGCCGCCGCCGAGAACGCCGGCGTCCGATTCCGGGCCGAACGCGTCGAGGACCTCGCCGCGCTGGACGCCGACCAGGTGGTCCTCGCCGCCGGATGCGGCTCCTCCCACTTCGGGTTGCCGATCCGGCCCGTCCGCGGCGCCGTCCTGCGACTGCTCGCCTCCGAAGGACAACCGATGCCGCGCACCACCGTTCGCGGGTGGGTGCGGGGCCATCCGGTTTACATTGTGACTAGGGCATCCGGAGAGGTCGTCATCGGCGCCACCAGCGACGAACGGGGCTTCGACCGGCTGACGGGAACCGCCGGGGCGGTTCACGATCTGCTCCGCCGGGCCATCGATCTGGTCCCGGAGGTGGCCGAATACCACCTCGACGAGGTCACGGTCGGATTCCGGCCGACGGCCCCGGACAACCTGCCGCTCATCGGCCGCATCGACGAGCGCACCGTCGCCGCCACCGGCCACTACCGGCACGGCATAGCGCTCATCCCGGCGACCGCGGCGAGCGCCTCCGCCCTGGCCCTGGGGGACGAAGTCGAGGCGCCGAAGGCGTTCGACCCGCAGCGATTCGAGGGGAGCCCATGAACATCGAACTCAACGGCGAAGCGCGCGAAGGCCTCGCCACGGTGACCGACGCCGTCCGCGCCGCGCTCGGCAAGCCCGACGCCGCGCTCGGGCGCGGCACCGCCGTCGCCGTCAACGGCGAAGTGGTCCCGCGCTCCGAATGGGACCGCCCGCTCCTCGACGGCGACGCCGTCGAAGTCCTCACCGCCACACAAGGAGGGTGACCCATGGAAAAACTCCAGATAGCCGACAAGACCTTCGGCTCGCGCCTGATCCTCGGCACCGGCGGCGCCGCCAACCACACCCAGCTCGCCGAGGCCATCGCGGCGTCCGGGACCGAGCTGGTCACCGTCGCCCTCCGCCGCGTCGACCCCTCCGCCCAAGGCTCCATCGCGGATCTCCTCGAGCGCAGCGGCGTCGACCTCCTGCCCAACACCGCCGGATGCTTCACCGCCGAACAGGCCGTCCGCACCGCCCACCTCGCCCGCGAGGCATTCGGCACCGACTGGATCAAACTCGAGGTCATCGGCGACGAGGACTCCCTCCTGCCCGACCCCGTCGAACTGCTCGACGCCGCCGAGACCCTCGTCGCCGACGGCTTCACGGTCCTGCCCTACACCAACGATGACCCCATCCTGGCCCGCCACCTCGAACAAGCCGGATGCGCCGCCGTCATGCCCCTGGCCGCCCCCATCGGCACCGGTCTCGGCATCCGCAACCCGCACAACCTCGCCCTCATCTGCGAACGGGCCACCGTGCCGGTCATCTGCGACGCCGGCATCGGCACCGCCTCCGACGCCGCCCAGGCCATGGAGCTCGGCTGCGCCGCCGTCCTGCTCGCCACCGCCGTCACCCGCGCCGCCGACCCCGTCCTCATGGCCAGGGCCATGCGCGACGCCGTGGGCGCCGGCCGCGCCGCCCGCCTCGCCGGACGCATCCCCAAACGCCACCTCGCACAGGCCTCCACCAGCTTCGAAGGGATGGCGAACCTCTGATGCGACCGCCGATAGCGCTCACCGTCGCCGGCTCCGACTCCGGAGGCTGCGCCGGCATACAGGCCGACCTGCGGACGTTCGCGGCCCACAGCGTGCACGGCACCAGCGTCATCACCGCGATCACCGCCCAGAACACCCTCGGCGTCACCGCGATCACCGCCCAGAACACCCTCGGCGTCACCGCCGCCGCACCCGTCGGCACCGAAATGCTCGAAGCCCAGCTCGACGCCGTCCTCGCCGACTTCGAGGTCGCCGCCGTCAAGACCGGGATGCTCGCCGACCTGCCCACACTCGTCATCGTCGGCGCCGCCGCCAGAGCCGGCCGGCTGCCGAACCTCGTGATCGACCCGGTCCTCGTCACCACCACCGGCGACGGCCTCTTCACCGGCGACCCCGGCGCCTACCTCGACGCGTTCGGCGACGCGCCCGCGCTCCTGACCCCGAACGTCCCCGAAGCCGAGACGCTCACCGAATCCACCATCCGCGACCTCGACGACGCCCGCGAGGCCGCCCGCACCCTCGCCGAGTCCGGTCCCTGCCCGGTGCTCGTCACCGGCGGCCACCTGGACGGCGACACCTCCGTGGACGTCCTCTACGACGGCAGCGACTTCACCGAGTACGCCGCACCGCGCATCGACACCAACAACACCCACGGCACCGGCTGCACCTTCTCCGCCGCGATCGCCGCCAACCTCGCCCGCGGCCTCGACCTGTTCGACGCCATCGGCGAGGCCAAGAAGTACCTGACCGGCGCGCTGGCCGCATCCGCGACCTGGCGCCTCGGGAGGGGACCGGGACCAGCCGACCACCTCTGGTGGCTCGACCACCAGGACCACCACGGGTGGTCCACCATCAGCGAATAAGGAGCGAGCATGGCATCCACCGCCAGGAAGAAGATCTACGCAGAGGGCCCGCGCCCCGACATCCGCGTCCCGTTCGCCGAGGTCGAGCTCAGCGGCGGCGAGGACCCCGTGCGGCTCTACGACACCTCCGGCCCCGGCTCCGACCCCGAGGTCGGCCTGCCGGGCCTGCGCAAAGCCTGGATCGACGAACGCGGTCTCGACGCCAAGTGCAACACCCAGCTGCACTACGCCAAGCAGGGGATCATCACCCCCGAGATGTCCTTCGTCGCCATCCGCGAAGGCCTCGCCCCCGAGTTCGTGCGCGACGAGATCGCCGCCGGCCGGGCCATCCTCCCGGCCAACGTCAACCACCCCGAGACCGAGCCGATGATCATCGGCAAGAACTTCCTCACCAAGATCAACGCCAACATCGGGACCTCCGCCGTCTCGGACTCGATCGCCGCCGAGGTCGAGAAGCTCACCTGGGCCGTCAAATGGGGCGCCGACACGGTCATGGACCTGTCCACCGGCAAGCATATCCACGAGACCCGCGAGCACATCGTCCGCAACTCCCCGGTCCCCATCGGCACCGTCCCCCTCTACCAGGCCCTCGAGAAGGTGAACGGCGACCCGGTCGAACTCAACTGGGACGTCTACCGCGAGACCATCATCGAGCAGGCCGAGCAGGGCGTCGACTACATGACCGTCCACGCGGGAGTCCTGCTGCGCTACGTCCCGCTCGCCGCGGACCGCGTCACCGGGATCGTCTCGCGCGGCGGCTCCATCATGGCCGCCTGGTGCCTCGCCCACCACGAGGAGAGCTTCCTCTACACGCACTTCCGGGAGCTGTGCGAGATCTTCGCGAAGTACGACATCGCCTTCTCCCTCGGCGACGGCCTGCGCCCCGGCTCCATCGCCGACGCCAACGACGAGGCCCAGTTCGCGGAGCTGCGGACGCTCGGCGAGCTCACCGAGATCGCCTGGGAGTACGACGTCCAGGTCATGATCGAAGGCCCCGGCCACGTCCCCATGCACAAGATCAAGGAGAACGTCGACCTCCAGCAGGAGCTCTGCGGCGAGGCCCCGTTCTACACCCTCGGCCCGCTCACCACCGACATCGCGCCCGCCTACGACCACATCACCTCCGCGATCGGCGCGGCCATGATCGGCTGGTTCGGCACCGCGATGCTCTGCTACGTCACCCCCAAGGAGCACCTCGGCCTGCCGAACCGCGACGACGTCAAGGAAGGCGTGATCGCCTACAAGATCGCCGCCCACGCCGCCGACCTCGCCAAGGGCCACCCCTCGGCGCAGGCCTGGGACGACGCCCTCTCCAAGGCCAGGTTCGAGTTCCGCTGGGAGGACCAGTTCAACCTCTCGCTCGACCCGGGCCGGGCCCGCGAGTACCACGACGAGACCCTCCCGGCCGAGCCCGCCAAGACCGCGCACTTCTGCTCCATGTGCGGTCCCAAGTTCTGCTCCATGAAGATCAGCCAGGAGCTGAAGGACTACGCCCAGCAGGGCATGTTCGCGAAGAGCGAGGAGTTCGTGGAGTCCGGCGGCAAGGTGTACCTGCCCGTCGTCGACGCCGATTAACGGCTCACGGGCTTCGCCGTGAGGGCCGGACAGCAGGCCGGACGGCGCTGTATCCGAGGTCACGGCGGCCGCCTTCGAGGTGGCCGCCGGGGCCGCGTAAAATGAGAAGCTGTTGTTCGAGTGCGCTCGTCACGAGGCACTGTCCAACGAATCCCGCACCGAAGAACCGGAAGGTTCCGCGGGATTCAGGCGGCTCCGCGGTATCTCCACGGGGTTCGTTCCACACCGACAACGAAAGCTAGGTAAACCTGTGCGCACGTACAGCCCTAAGCCGGACGACATCGACCGGCAGTGGCTCGTGATCGACGCGGACGACGTGGTGTTGGGTCGTCTCGCGACACACGCGGCCCAACTGCTCCGAGGCAAGCACAAGCCCACGTTCGCTCCGAACGCCGACGTCGGCGATTACGTCATCGTGATCAACGCCGAGAAGGTCGTCCTCACGCGGAACAAGCTGCTCCAGAAGAAGGCCTACACGCACTCCGGGTACCCCGGTGGCCTCAGGGAGAAGACCTACGCGGAGATGATGGAGAAGGCTCCGAAGAAGGTCGTCGAGAAGGCCGTGCTCGGCATGCTCCCGAAGACCAAGCTCGGTCGCGCCATGTACAAGAAGCTGAAGGTGTACACCGGCCCCGGCCACCCGCACGCCGCCCAGCAGCCGAAGCCGTACGAGATCAAGAAGATCGCGCAGTAGGCGCGGCGAGGAGCAATTCACTCATGACCGAAGAGAACCAGGTCCCCGAGACCACTGAGACCGAGGCCGCTGCGGCCCCCGAGGCCGTCGCCGAGGCACCCGCCGAGGCTCCCGAGCCCGTCGCCGAGGCTCCCGTCGAGGTTCCGGCCGATGTCGCCGCGGCACCGACCGTGCCCAGCGTCCCGGCCGTCCCGTCCGACCGCGCCATCCAGACCGTCGGCCGTCGCAAGCGCGCCATCGCCCGCGTCCGCCTGGTCCCGGGCTCCGGCAAGTACGTCGTCAACGGCAAGAGCCTCGAGGACTACTTCCCGAGCAAGGTCCACCAGCAGACCGTCGCCGAGCCGTTCGTCACCGTCGAGGCGGGCGACAACTTCGACGTCCTCGTCAACATCACCGGCGGCGGCGCCACCGGCCAGGCCGGCGCGCTCCGCCTGGGCATCGCCCGCGCCCTGGTCGAGGTCGACCCGAACATGCGCCCGGCCCTCAAGGCCGCCGGCTTCCTGACCCGCGACGCCCGCGAGAAGGAAAGCAAGAAGTACGGCCTCAAGAAGGCCCGCAAGGCGCCGCAGTACTCGAAGCGCTAGCACGGGTTCCCCCGTCGAAGGGGACGCGCTAGTCTGCACATGCAACGGGGCTGCCGAGGTCATCCTCGGCAGCCCCCGTTTTCTGTCATATCCTGATCGTCCGCGCCAATGTACGGCTCGCAAGCTCTGCCATGAGGGGTACTCACCGTGTCACGACTGTTCGGCACCGACGGCGTCCGGGGGCGGGCCAACGCCGACCTCACGCCTGAATTGGCGCTCCGACTCAACATCGCCGCCGTCCGAGTGCTCGGCTCCGCCGAGCGCCGGCCCACCGTCGTCATCGGCCGCGACCCCCGCGCCTCCGGCGAGATGCTCGAGGCCGCCTCCGCGGCGGGCCTGGCCGCCGCCGGAGCGAAGGTGTTCGACCTCGGCGTCCTGCCGACCCCCGCCGTCGCGCACCTCACCGCCGTCACCGGCGCCGACTTCGGCGTGATGATCTCGGCCTCGCACAACCCCATGCCCGACAACGGCATCAAGTTCTTCGCGGCCGGCGGCCGCAAGCTCCCCGACGAGACCGAGGACGCCATCGAGCGCGCCATGGCCGAGCCCGCGCCGCTCCCGCAGGGCGCCGACGTCGGCCGCATCGCCCGCTCCGTCGACCCCGTCGACACCTACATCGAGCACCTCGTCTCGGTCTGCCCCCACCCCTTGGCGGGCCTCAAGGTCGTCGTCGACCCCGCCAACGGCGCCGCCACCGTCGCGGCCCCCGAGGCCCTGCGCCGCGCCGGCGCCGAGGTCATCGCGATCAACGCCGAACCCAACGGGCTCAACATCAACGAAGACTGCGGCTCGACCCACATCGACGGGCTGCGCGCCGCCGTCCTCGAACACGGTGCGGACGTCGGCATCGCCCTCGACGGCGACGCCGACCGCTGCCTGGCCGTCGACGCCGCGGGCGAGCTCGTCGACGGCGACGCGATCATGGCGATCCTCGCGGTGTCGATGCACGAGGCAGGCACCCTCCAAGGAGAGACGCTCGTCACTACCGTGATGAGCAATCTCGGCCTCCACCAGGCGATGGGCGCCGCCGGCATCAAGCTCGAGACCACCAAGGTCGGCGACCGCTACGTGCTCGAACGCCTCGGCGAAGGCGGGTTCTCCCTCGGCGGCGAGCAGTCCGGGCACATCGTGCTGCCCGCCCACGCCACCACCGGCGACGGCACCCTGACCTCGCTCATGCTGCTGGCCCGCATGGCCGCCACCGGCCGGAGCCTGGCCGAGCTCGCGTCGGTGTTCACCCCGGCCCCGCAGGTCCTCATCAACGTCCGCGTCGCCGACAAGTCGGTCATCCAGGCCGAGGCCGTGCGCACTGCCGTCGCCACCTGGCAGGCCAAGCTCGGCTCGGACGGCCGGGTCCTGCTGCGGCCTTCGGGCACCGAGCCGCTCGTGCGCGTCATGGTCGAGGCCTCCGAGGAACCGGTCGCGCAGTCCGTCGCCGCCGAGCTCGCCGCGGTCGTGGAGAACGCGCTGGTCCCGTGAGCCTTGGCGGTGGGAAGGCCCGTCCGCGCGGTTCCACCGCGCTGGCGTAGATGGGCTAGGCTCTCGTTTCATGACCACAGCCATCGTGATCCTCGTAGTGGTGCTGCTGATAGCGCTGATCCTGGTGTTCGTCGCGCTGGGCGGGCGCAACAAGCTGGTGCGGCTGCGCAACATCACCCAGGAGTCGTGGGCGCAGATCGACGTGGAGCTGCAACGCCGGTACGACTTGCTGGACAACCTGATGCACGTGGTCCAGCAGGCCGCCGGCGCGGAGAACGCGACGTTGAACCAGGTCGCTCAGGCGCGGGCGGCGGCCATGCACGCGCGCCACGACCCGAACCAGGGCCACGCCGCCCAGGGCCAGGCCGAGGGCCAGCTCTCGGGAGCGATCCGGGGCGTGATCCACATGCAGGAGGCGTACCCGACGCTCAAGACCAACCAGAACTTCCTCCAGCTCCAGGCCGAGATCGTGGAGACCGAGAACCGCATCGCGGCACCGCGCCGGTTCTACAACGCGAACGTCCGCGAGTACAACACCGCGCTCCAGGTCTTCCCGGGGAACATCTCGGCGAAGATGGGCGACTTCCAGCCCGAGGAGTACTTCGAGCTCGACAGCCCGGAGGCCCGCCAGGCCCCGCGCCTGCGCGATATGGGCCAGCCCGGCTACATGCAGCCCCAGCAGCCCCAGCAGCAGCTCCCGCCGCAGCCGGCTCCCGGCCAGATGCCGTACCAGCCCCCGCAGCAGCCCGGCTACCCGCAGCAGCCGGCGTACGGCCAGCCGCAGGCCCAGCCCGGCTACGGTCAGCCGCAGGCGCAGCCCGGCTACGGTCAGCCGCAGGCGCAGCCCGGCTACGGCCAGCCCCACCCCGGCTACCCGCAGCAGCCGCAGCAGCCCCAACCGCCGGGGTACGGCCAGCAGCCCTACGGCCGGTAACCGCCACTGACCGACCACCCCCGACCCGACCGCTCGGCGGCCCGAACGCTTCGCCTTGAAGGAACTCCCCCCAGTGAACGAGATACTGCTCGCCCAGGAGAGCAGCAACGATGTCACCGACTGGCTGGTCTACGTCCTCTGCGGGCTGGCGGTCGCCGCCATCGCCTACTTCGGCTACCGCGCCAGGCAGAAGAAGATCGCCGCCTACCGGGCCTGGGCCGCTCAGTACGGCTACCACTACGAGCCGCGCGACGACTCGGTCGTGGGCCTGTCGAGCATGGAGCCGTTCAACACCGGCCGCTCGCGCCAGGGCCTCGACGTCTTCCGGGGCATGTACAAGAACACGCACCTGCTGTTCTTCCAGTACAACTACACGACCGGTTCGGGCAAGAACTCCACGACCCACACCAACCAAGTCGTCGCGATCGGCCTGCCCACCGCCCGCCCGCTGCTCGACATCAGCCGGGAGAACGCGTTCTCCAAGCGCTTCCAGAAGGACATCGACTTCGAGAACCAGCGCTTCAACGACACCTTCAGGGTCAAAGCGCCCAACCGCCGGTTCGCGTTCGACGTGATCCACGCCCGCACCATGGAATGGATGCTCGCCGACCAGCGGGCACTGTCCTACCCGTGGCGCTTCGAAGGCCCGTGGCTGATGACCATCCGATCGGGGCCGCTCAAGCTCGAAGAGGTCTTCTTCTACGCGGACTTCCTGCTCGACGTGTACGCCCAAGTGCCCCGGCACGTATGGTCGAACCGCTGAGCCCGCCTCCGAGGGGCGGCGCACCCGAACCTCCGCAACGGAGGCGACGTCCGCGTCCCAGCGCCCCGGCACGTGCGCTCGAACGTATGGCGTTATCCTTGACCGGGCCGCACCGTCCACTCGACGCGGCCCGCATTGGCCCATGGTGTAATCGGCAACACTACTGATTTTGGTTCAGTCATTCCAGGTTCGAGTCCTGGTGGGCCAGCGACTACCGTCAGCGCATGTCGTCGATGAGCGCCTCGAAGCCCGTCTCCGCCGCGCCCACCAGCGGCCCCTCCGCCCCCAACGTCGGCGTCCGCAACCGCAGCCTCGCCCGCAACTGCGGCAGCGTCGCCTCCGCCAGGCTCGAGCGCACCGTCGCCGCCGAGGCCAGATACAGCTCGCGCAGCCACCCGCCGAAGAGGATCTCGTCCGGGTTCGTCGCCGTCACCACCGCGCCCAGCGCCCGCCCCATGAACTCGCCCGAGCGCTGCACCGTCTCCCGCGCCACCGTGTCGCCCATCCACGCCGCCACCGTCGTCGATTCGATCGTCTCCGAATACTCGAACGGCCCCATCTCGGCCTCCAGACACCCGCGCAGCCCGCACCGGCACGCCATGCCGCCCGGATTCACCACGATGTGACCCAACACGATCGACGAGCTGCCTCGCCGCGGCCGCCCGTCCGCCACCATCCCCGCGGTCAGGCCCCGCCCGCCGTGCAGATACAGCAGATTCGACGAGGCTCCCGCCTCGCCGCGCGACCACTCGCCCACCGCCGCCGCCGTCGCCGTGTCGACCACACGCCAGCGCCGCCCCGTCTCCTTCTGCAAGTCATCGCCGAAATCGCGGCCGTCCCAGCCCAGCTCACTCGACTGCGCGACCACGCCGCCGTCGACGAGCCCCGGCACCGCCGCCACCGCGTCGGACACCTCGGCCTCGTCCAGCAGCCGCGCGACCGCCGCTGCCGCCTGCGACGCCTCGACGTCCTCGCCCAGCCTCGCCTCGGCTCGTTCCAGCACCGCCCCGCCGAGCCCGACCACCGCGAGGCGGACCAGGTCGGCGCGGATCTCGACCGCCGCGACCGTCGCCGCCTCCGCCACGCACTCCACCAGCGTCGAAGGCCGACCGGCGCTGCCGGTCGACCTCCCCGTCGTCTCGTGAATGTGGCCCGACTGCGACAGGTCCGCCGCGAGCGCCCCGATCGTGGACCGGTTCAGGCCCAGCGCCTCGGTCAGTTCGGCCCGCGTCTGCGGCCCGTGGCGGTGCAGTTGCTCGAGCAGGGCACTGCGGTTTCGCCGGCGCAGCTCCTCCGTGGCTGGTCGGGCCACCGGTCAATGCCTGCCGAAGAGCGAACCCCGGCCGCGGGACATCGCGTCGACGGCGGCCGCGAGCAGCAGCACCGCCCCGGTCACCCCGAAACGAACCCCGGCGCTCAGGCCCATGAGCCCCATGCCGTTGTTGATGATCGCCACAACCGCCCCTCCAAGCAGGGCCGCACGTACCGTTCCCTTGCCACCGAACAGGCTAGCACCGCCGATCACAGCGGCCCCGACAGAAAGCAGCAGCACATTGGAACCACCGGTGTTCGGGTCCACCGACGCCGCCCGGGACGCCGCGACGATGCCGCCGACGGCCGCCATCGAGGAGCAGATCACGAACGCGGCGATGCGAACCCGGTCGACCGCGACGCCGGCCCGCAAGGCCGCCTCGGCGTTCCCGCCGACGGCGTACAGGTGCCGCCCGAACCTGGTGCGGTGCAGCACGAACGACCACACCACGAACAGGAATCCGAGCACCACCACGACGATCGGCACGCCGGTGAGCGACACGAGCTGCGGGTTGGCCGAGCGCTCCATGTTCAGCAGGAACACCGTCGCCGTCAGCAGCGCCGCGAGCGCTCCGACGCGGGCGCACACCACCGGGAACGGGTCGTGGACGAGACCGCGGGCGGCCCGCCTGCGCCAGCGCGAGAACTGGAGCGCCCCGTAAGCGGCCACGGTCAGCGCCAGCAGCGCCCACCCCTGCCAGCGGGTGAGGTTGCCGCCCGCGATGGCCTTGACGACCTCGTTGTCGATGGTGATGTTGGTCCCCTCTTTGAGGACGATGAGCACCAGACCCTGGAACGCCAGGAACGCCGCGAGCGTCACCACGAACGAGGGCACCCCGAGCTTGACGACGAGCGTCCCCAGCGTCAGCCCGATGATCGCGCCGCAGACGATCGCCACCCCGATGCCGACCGGCCACGGCATGCCCCAGTCGGTGAGGAGCACCGCCATGATCGCCGCGCACAGCCCCGAGGCATACCCGGCGGACAGGTCGATCTCGCCGATGATGAGGACGAACACGAGCCCCATCGCGATG
Source organism: Glycomyces tarimensis (assembly GCF_054776215.1). Classification (NCBI taxonomy): domain Bacteria; kingdom Bacillati; phylum Actinomycetota; class Actinomycetes; order Glycomycetales; family Glycomycetaceae; genus Glycomyces; species Glycomyces tarimensis. The sequence goes on along the minus strand of NZ_BAAHCB010000001.1, from coordinate 281,911 downwards.
CAGGCGACGGCCGCGCCCTGCCCGAAGAGGTTGGCGAGGTTCCCCACGGACAGGAACACCGGCTCGACGAAGCCGAAGACGGCGCACAGCGCGACGATCCCGGCGACGGCCGGCAGCGCGCCGACCTCGCCGCCGCGGACCTTGACGACGTACCCGCGGGCGTGGTCGACGACCGACCGGACGGCGCCGCGCTCGGTCTCGGCCTCGGGCTCGGGGCGGGTCTGGAGATTCGCGGTCACTGCCGGACTCCGTTCGTTTCGGTGAGGCCGACGGTGCCGGACCGGCCGCTGGTGATGAGCTCGACGACCTGCGACTGGGTCGTGTCGGCGGCGTCGAGGACGGCGGCCATGCGGCCGAGGTAGAGGGTGGCGATGCGGTCGGCCACGGCGAACACGTCGTTGAGGTTGTGGCTGATGTACAGGACGGCCAGGCCCTGGTCGGCGAGGCGTCGGATGAGCTCGAGGACCTGCCTGGTCTGGGCGACGCCGAGGGCGGCGGTCGGTTCGTCGAGGATGACGAGCCTGGAGTTCCACAGCACGGCCTTGGCGATGGCGACCGTCTGGCGCTGGCCGCCGGAGAGGCTGGCGACGGTCTGGCGGAGGTTGCGGATGGTCCGCACGGCCAGGGAGTCGAGCGTCTCGGCGGCGAGCTGCTCCATGGCGTCGTCGTCGAGGACGACGCCATGGCGCTTCTCCCGCCCGAGGAACATGTTGTCGACGACGTCGAGGTTGTCGCACAGGGCGAGGTCCTGGTAGACGATCTCGATGCCGAGGGCGGCGGCGTCGCGGGGGCCGTGGATCTCGCGCACCCGGTCTTCGACGGCGATGGTGCCGCCGTCGATGGCGTGGATGCCCGCGATGCATTTGACCAGCGTCGACTTGCCGGCCCCGTTATCGCCGACGAGGGCGCAGACCTCGCCGGCGTCGATGGCAAGGTCGACCTCGGAGAGGACTTCGACGGGGCCGAAGCTCTTGGAGATGCGGGAGAGTTCGAGCAGCACTTGTCGGGGTCCTTACTCGGAGAGTCCGGCTTCGTCGCAGAGGGCGGCGTAGTCGCCGGCGCACAGGTCGTCGTAGGCGATGTAGCCGTCGTCGAGGACGATCTGCATGTTCTCGGTGGTGATCGGCACGGGGTCGAGCAGGACCGCGGGGACGTCGGCTTCGCTGACCGGGTCGGTCACGGAGAACTCGGTCTCGGGCCGGTCGCCGTTCGCGAGCGCGACGGCGAGGTCGGCGGCGGCGTTGGCCTCCTGTTCGATGGCCTTGTAGACGGTCATGCACTGGTCGCCGGTGAGGATGTTCTGGAGGCCTTGGAGGGTGGCGTCCTGCCCCGTGACCGGGACGGTGCCGTTGAGGCCGTTGCGCTCCAGGACGGTGATGACGGCGTGGGCGAGCCCGTCGTTGGCGGCCAGGACGCCGTCGATCTGGGCGCCGGTGTCGGTGAGCATCTGGTCGAAGATGGTGCCGCCCTGGGCGTTGTCCCAGTCGGGCACCCACTCGTCGGGTCCCTTCTCGAACTCGCCGGATTCGTAGAGCGGGTCGAGCACGGAGTCGTAGCCGTTCTTGAACAGGGTGGCGTTGTTGTCGGTGGGGGAGCCGTTGAGCTCGGCGACCAGCGGTGTGTCGACGCCTTCGAGGCATTGGACGAGGGTCTCGCCCTGGAGGCGGCCGACGGCCTCGTTGTCGAAGCTGACGTAGTAGTCGGCGCCGCCGCCTTCGGTGAGGCGGTCGTAGTCGATGGTGGCGACGCCCTGGTCCTTGGCGTTCTCGATGACGGTGGCGCCGGTCCCGGAGTCGAGGTTGACGGTGATGAGGACGTTGACGCCGCTGGTGAGCATCTGGTCGGCGATGGTCTGGAAGTCCTCGCGGCTGCCCTGGGCGTTCTGGATGTCGTAGTCGACGCCGGCCGCCTCGAAGGCCGCCTCGAGGTAGGCCCGGTCGGCGGTCTCCCACCGGTCCGATGAGGCGGAGTCGGGGAGGATCACGCCGATGAGCGGGGTGTCCTCGTCGCCGCTCGAGTCGTCGCCGCCGCCGCAGGCGGCGGCCGTGATGACGAGGCCTGAGGCGGCGGCGAGCGCTGCTGTGGTTCTGAAGATGGTCATGAGAGAGGTACCTCCGATATTTGTTGCTGTCAGCAACATATGACGAGTGACGAAGGTCGCACAAGTCTCGAGGGGCAGAGAAAAACGTTTCAGCGGTAACGATTTGGTAATGGTGGACACAGGTGGGCCATCGCGGTTCACCGCACCGTCACCGATTAGGATTGCCCATCATGAGCAGTGAGCGTTCGGCGATCATCCTGGCCGCAGGTCTCGGCACCCGGATGAAGTCCGCGAAACCCAAGGTCCTCCACGAGCTGCTGGGCCGGACCCTCCTCGGCCACGTGCTCCGCAGTACCAAGGCCATCAGGCCCGACCGGCGCATCGTCGTCGTCGGCGCCGCGGCCGACCAGGTCGCCGCGCACCTCGAGGAGCACGCTCCCGACGTCGAGACGGTCCACCAGGCCGAGCAGCTCGGCACCGGGCACGCCGTCCGCATCGCCATGGAGGCGACCCCGGACCTGACCGGCACGGTCATCGTCGCCTGCGGCGACGCCCCGCTGCTGCGGTCGGACACCCTCAACCAGCTCGTCGAGACCCACGAGAAGGCCGGCAACGCCGCCACCGTCCTCACCGCCGTCGTCGACGACCCGACCGGCTTCGGGCGCATCGTCCGCGACGCCGACGGCGAGGTCCTGCGCAATGTCGAGCACCGCGACGCCGACGCCGACGAGCGCGCCATCCGCGAGATCAACTCCGGCACCTACGCCTTCGACGCCGAGACCCTGCGCGAGCAGCTCGCGCGGATCACCACCGCCAACGACCAGGGCGAGGAGTACCTCACCGACGTCCTCGAGCTCACCCGCGAGGCCGGCAAGCCCATCGGCGCCGTCGTCGTCGACGACCCCACCGAGGTCCTCGGCTGCAACGACCGCGCCCAGCTCGCCGGGCTGCGCCGCATCCTGCAAGGGCGCATCAACACCGAGCTCATGCGCTCGGGCGTCACCATCGAGGACCCCGAGACCACCTGGATCGACGCCGCCGTCAAGGTCGCCCCCGACGTGCTCATCCGTCCCGGATGCCAGCTCAAGGGCGCCACCGCCGTCGACATGGGCGCCGAGATCGGCCCCGACACGACCCTGAACGACACCATCGTCGAGGCCGGCGCCACGGTCGTGCGCAGCCACGCCGACCAGGCCACCGTCGGCGAGAACGCCACCGTCGGCCCGTTCTCCTTCCTGCGCCCCGGCGCGAAGCTCGGCGAGGGCGCCAAGGTCGGCGCCTACGTCGAGGTCAAGAAGTCCGAGATCGGCCCCGGCGCCAAGGTTCCGCACCTGTCCTACGTCGGCGACGCCACCATCGGCGCCAAGGCCAACGTCTCGGCGGGGGTCATCATCGCCAACTACGACGGCGTCGCCAAGCACCAGACCACCATCGGCGAAGGCTCCTTCGTCGGCTCCGACTCGGTCCTCATCGCCCCGGTGGACATCGCCGACGGCAGCTACGTCGCGGCCGGTTCGGCCATCAACGCCGACGTCGCCCCCGGCGAGCTCGCCATCGCCCGCGGCCGCCAGGCCAACAAGGAAGGCTGGGTGGCCAAGAACCGCGCCGGCACCGTCACCGATGAGGCTGCGAAGCGTGCGCTCAAAGATGAAGAAGTTGCCGGAGAGTAACGGCACATTTAACACCCCCGTCGGTGTGCGCCGCTTGTTCGGGCAGGAGACACTTGAACCGTCGAGGTTCAGGTGAAGACCTATGGGGGATCCAACGCCATGGCGAGCATGTCCGCTGTCAACTCCAAGATGCTCATGCTGTTCTCCGGGCGCGGTTACCCGGAGCTGGCGGAGGAGATCGGGAAGCACCTCGGGGTCGCGCCGACCCCGATGAGCGCCTACTCCTTCGCGAACGGCGAGCTGTTCGTCCGCTATCAGGAGTCCGTGCGCGGCTGCGACGCCTTCGTGGTGCAGTCCATGCCGGCGCCGATCAACGAATGGGTCATGGAGACCCTCATCATGATCGACGCGCTCAAGCGCGGCTCGGCCAAGCGCATCACCGTGGTGCTGCCCTTCTACCCGTACGCGCGCCAGGACAAGAAGCACCGCGGCCGCGAGCCGATCTCCGCGCGCCTCATGGCCGACATGTTCAAGTGCGCCGGCGCCGACCGCATCCTCACCGTAGACCTCCACACCGCCCAGATCCAGGGCTTCTTCGACGGCCCGGTCGACCACCTCTTCGCGATGGGCACGCTCGCGCGCTACGTCGAGGAGAAGTACGCCGACCGCCAGATGGCCGTCGTCTCACCCGACACCGGGCGCGTGCGCCTGGCCGAGCGCTGGTCGGACCGCCTCGGCGGCTGCCCGATCGCCTTCGTGCACAAGACCCGCGACCCGCTCAAGCCCAACCAGGTCGTGGCGAATCGGGTCGTCGGCGACGTCGACGGCCGCACCTGCCTGGTCATCGACGACATGATCGACACCGCCGGCACGATCTGCTCGACCGCCGAGCTCCTCCAGGAGGAGGGCGTCGAGGACATCGTCATCGCCACCACCCACGGGATCATGTCCGACCCGGCGGCCGAGCGGCTCGCCGCCGCCCCGGTCAGCGAGGTCATCGTCACCAACACGCTCCCGCTGCCGCAGAAGGTCGCCGAGCTCGAGAAGATCACCGTCCTGTCCATCGCCCCGCTGGTCGCCAAGGCCATCTGGGAGGTCTTCAACGACGGCTCGGTCACCACCCTGTTCGGTGGCCTCTCCTGACATGTCCACGGCTCGCGGGCTTCGACGCGGTGCCAATGTACGGCTCGCAAGCTTCACCGTGAGGATCACACATCGACGCCCGTGAGAAGCGCGGATGAACGCTCGTAGTAGGCTTGTGGGGTTGCCGACGGCGAGGGTGTCCTCCAAATGGGCGCCGTTATCGACGCAAAGGCGTAGGTCTAACGCAGGACTGTTCTGTCCTTCTGATGCCGACGTGAGCGTCGAGCGCCGCGAGAATTTTCTGAGAACCAGGGGAGTATTTCCGTGTCCGAAGTTCGTATCAGCGCAGAGCCTCGCACTGACTTCGGGAAGGGCGGTGCGCGCCGTACACGCCGGGCTGGAAAGGTTCCGGCCGTGGTCTACGGCCACGGCGAGAAGCCTCGTCACATCTCTCTTCCCTCGCTTGAGTTCGCGGCCATCCTCCGCAAGGGCGGCCTCAACCAGCTCATCGAGATCGAGGTGACCGACGGCAGCCGCGAGCTGGTCATTCCCAAGGACCTCCAGCGCGACCCGTTGAAGGACGACATCGTCCACGCCGACCTGCTGATCGTGCGCCGCGGTGAGAAGATCACCACCGACGTGGTCGTCCACTGGACGGGTGAAGTCGAAAAGGGCGGCCTGGTCGTCCACGAGGTCGACTCGCTCAGCATCGAGGCCGAAGCCACCGTCATTCCCGAGTCGATCGAGGTCTCCCTCGAAGGACTGGCCGTCGGATCGCAGCGGACCGCCGCCGAGATCCAGGTGCCCAGGGGCGTCACGCTGCTGACCGACCCCGAGACCGTCCTCGCCTCGGTCACCGTCCCGCGCGCCGAGGCCGCGGCCGAGGAGACCGAGGAAGAGGAAGCCGAGGGCGAAGCCGCCCCGGCCGAGTAGCCGAAGCAGAGTAATACTAAGGACATGACCGACTCCTCGACCATCGTGGTCGGCCTGGGCAACCCCGGGCCGAAGTACGCCGCGAACCGTCACAACGTCGGTTTCATGATCGCCGACGTGCTCGCCCAGCGCGTCGGCGGTCGTTTCGCCGTGAGTCGCAAAGCCCGCGCCGAGATGTGCGAGGCCCGCTTGGGGATAGGCGGGCCTCGCGTCATCCTCGTCAAGCCCCTGACGTTCATGAACCTCGCCGGCGAGGCCGTCGGTCCGCTCGCGAAGTACTTCAACGTCGCGCCCGAATCGGTCATCGCCGTCCACGACGAGCTCGACATCCCTTACGGGCAGCTGCGGATCAAGCGCGGCGGCGGCGAAGGCGGCCACAACGGCCTGCGTTCGCTCTCCAAGCACCTCGGCACCAAGGACTACGCGCGGGTGCGGTTCGGCGTCGGCCGCCCGCCGGGCCGCCAGGACGCCGCCGACTACGTCCTCAAGGACTTCTCCAAGGCCGAGCGCGCCGAGCTCGATCTGAACATCGAGCTGGCCGCCGACGCCGTCGAGGCCGTCATCGAGAAGGGCGTCGAACCGGCCCAGAACATCTTCAACGTCGCAAAGTAGCCGCGGCGTCACTCTTTGTTCCCTCGGTCGTTAGATCGAATGTGACGGCAACAGAGGCACGTGGAGATCTGCGACAGGCCGGGACCGGCGGGCACGTCTACTCGATCAATCAGCAGCAGGGGCGCCGATTCAGCGCCCCGCCGGCCTGGCAGCGCAAATACTTCACCGGGATCGTCGGCAGCGACATCGCCGCCGGCTTCATCGGCGCCGCGGTCGCCTTCTTCGCGCGTTTCGGCGGCCTGAACGACCACAGCCAGCTCTACGTGCTCGCCCTGATCGCCATGCCCGCGGCGTGGCTCGCCGCGCTCGGGCTGTCCCGCGCGTTCGAGAGCCGGTACCTGTTCGTCGGCACCGAGGAGTACCAGCGCGTCGTCCACGCCGCGGTCGCCCTGACCGCCGTCGTCGCGCTCGTCTCCTACGGTCTGGAGCTGCCGACCTCGCGCGTGTTCGTGCTCATCGCCATCCCGACCGCCGCCTTCGCCTCCATCGCCGCGCGCTTCGCCTGGCGCAAATGGCTGCACCGGATGCGGCGCCAGGGCAGGTGCATGAAGCGCGTCGTCCTGGTCGGCCACGAGTCCTCCGTGGCCGCGCTGATCGTGCAGCTGCGGCGCGAGCACTACCACGGGCTCAACGTGGTCGCGGCCTGTCTGCCGACCGAGCGGGCCGAAGGCGCGCTGCTGGAGTTCGACACCCGTGTCCGCGGGACCTTCGATCGCATCGGCGAGGCCGTCGCCGCCGAGCGCGCCGACACCGTGATCGTCCTCTCGTGCCCCGAGATCGACGGACAGGCGCTTCGCCGCCTCGCGTGGAAGCTCGAGCGGTCGGAAGTGGACCTGATCGTGGCCTCGGCGCTCGTCGACGTCGCCGGAGACCGCACCACGGTGCGCCCGGTCGACGGCCTGCCGATGCTGCACCTCGACCACGCCAACCTGACCGGCGTGCGCCGCTGGGCGAAGGGCACGGTCGACAAGCTCGGCGCGGCCTTCCTGCTGTTCATGCTCGCGCCGCTGCTGCTGGGCGCGGCGTTCCTGATCCGCTGCACCTCCCCGGGGCCGGCGGTCTTCAAGCAGGAGCGCATCGGCAAGGACGGACAGCCGTTCACCATCTGGAAGTTCCGCACCATGTACACCGACGCCGAGCGGCGTCTGGCCCACCTGACGCACCTCAACGAGACCGACGGCGTCCTGTTCAAGATGGAGGACGACCCGCGCATCACCCCGGTCGGCAAGTATCTGCGGCGCTTCTCGATCGACGAGTTCCCGCAGTTGGTGAACGTGCTGCGCGGCGACATGAGCCTGGTCGGGCCGCGCCCGCCGCTGGCGACCGAGGTCGCCGCCTACGAGGCCGACATGCGCCGCCGCCTGGTCGTCAAGCCGGGTATGACGGGCCTGTGGCAGGTCTCGGGCCGCTCCGACCTGCCGTGGGAGGAGGCGGTGCGTCTCGATCTGCGCTACGTCGAGCACTGGACGCTCTCGCTCGACTTCGTGATCCTGCTGCGCACGGTCACCGCGATCCTGAGGCCCCGCGGAGCCTATTAGCATCCGAGGGCATCTCCCATCCACCGGGATCACGCCGCCACCATTTGGACGGCGTTGTGACGCAGCGTAGACTGCCCGTTATGACCGAAGCCCCTACCGCGACTCCGGAGGCCGCCTCCGAAGCCGACGTGGCGTTCGCGGCTGCATTGGCAACCGGCGCAGGGGAGCTGCTGCTCAAGCTCCGCGCCGAACTCGGCTTCGACGACGCCCGCGCTCTCAAGGACGCCGGCGACAAGGAGGCCAACGACTTCCTGCTCGGCCGCCTCGCCGACGAACGCGCCGGCGACGCCGTCCTCTCCGAGGAGGCCGCGGGCGAACAGGGACGCAGCGGCACCGCCCGTCTGGATGCCGACCGGGTCTGGATCATCGACCCGCTCGACGGCACCCGCGAGTACTCCGAGGCCGGCCGCGACGACTGGGCCGTGCACGTGGGCCTGTGGCAGCGCGACCTCGGCCTCACCGCCGCCGCGGTCGCCCTGCCCGCGCAAGGTGTGACCTTGCGCACCGACAAGGCCTATGGAGTGCCCGGCTCCCTGCTCGACCGCCCGCGCATCGCCGTGTCTCGCACCAGGCCCCCGGCACAGGCCGAGGCCGCCGCCGCGGCCCTCGACGCCACCCTCGTCCCGTGGGGATCGGCCGGAGCGAAGGTGATGGCCGTCGTCGAAGGTAAGGTGGACGCCTATGTGCATGCCGGTGGGCAGTACGAGTGGGACTCGGCCGCTCCGGTCGCCGTAGCGCTCGCCTCCGGCTGGCATGCCACCCGGATCGACGGCAGTCCCCTGCGGTACAACAACCCCGATCCATACCTGCCAGACCTGCTGGTCTGCCGCCCCGACCTGGCCGAGCCGCTGCTCGCGGCGGTCAACGGAGCGGCTTGACACCGGCCCGGCTCAACCAGGCGCGCCGGGCCGCCATGACGAACCGAACCCCTGCAGGGGTCCTGCTGAGAGGAGTGTTGCGCCGGTGAGCGACTACCGCGTCAGCCATCTCGCCGCGCTGGAGGCGGAGGCGATCTTCATTTTCCGTGAGGTCGCCGCGACCTGTCAGCGACCAGTGCTGCTCTTCTCGGGGGGCAAGGACTCGATCGTCATGCTCCACCTGGCGCAGAAGGCCTTCGCGCCCGCGCCGATCCCGTTCCCGGTCATGCACGTCGACACCGGGCAGAACTTCGACGAGGTCATCGACTACCGCGACCGCAGGGTCGCCCAGACCGGCATCCAGCTCCTCGTCGCCTCCGTCCAGGACGCGATCGACCGCGGTCTGGTCACCGAGCCGCCGGACGGCACCCGCAACCGCATCCAGACGCCCGTCCTCCTCGAGGCGGCCGAGAAGTACCAGTTCGACGCCCTCTTCGGAGGCGCCCGCCGCGACGAAGAGAAGGCCCGCGCCAAGGAGCGCGTCTTCTCCTTCCGCGACGACTTCGGCCAGTGGGACCCCAAGAACCAGCGCCCCGAGCTGTGGAACCTGTACAACGGCCGGGTCCACCCCGGCGAGCAGATCCGGGTATTCCCGCTCTCGAACTGGACCGAGCTCGACGTGTGGCGCTACATCGGCGACCAGGGCATCGAGCTGCCGCCGGTGTACTTCGCCGCCGATCGCGAGGTCGTCGAGCGCGACGGGATGCTCTACGCGGTCAACCGCTTCATCCAGCCGAAGGACGGCGAGCAGGTCTTCACCGAGAAGATCCGCTACCGCACCGTCGGCGACGCGACCCTGACCGCCGGCGTGCGATCCGACGCGAGCACCGTCGACCAGATCATCGCCGAGGTCGCCGCCACCCGCATCACCGAGCGCGGCGCCACCCGCGGCGACGACAAGACCTCCGAAGCCGCGATGGAAGACCGCAAACGGGAAGGGTACTTCTAATGACGCAAGCTCAGACCTTCGCGCCCGAGGCGCCCGAAGAGGCCACCGAGCTGCTGCGCTTCGCCACCGCCGGCAGTGTCGACGACGGCAAGTCCACCCTCATCGGGCGGCTGCTGTTCGACACCAAGACGCTGTTCGACGACCAGTGGGACGCCGTCGAGGCCGTCTCCGCCGGCCGCGGCGACGAGTACACCGACCTGGCGCTCCTCACCGACGGCCTGCGAAGCGAACGCGAGCAGGGCATCACCATCGACGTGGCCTACCGCTACTTCGCGACGCCCGAGCGCAAGTTCATCATCGCCGACACGCCCGGCCACATCCAGTACACGCGCAACATGGTCACCGGCGCCTCGACCGCCGACCTCGCGCTGATCCTGGTCGACGCCCGCAAGGGCCTGGTCGAGCAGTCGCGGCGCCACGCGTTCCTGTGCTCGCTGCTGCGCGTGCCCCACATGGTCCTGTGCGTCAACAAGATGGACCTGGTCGACTACGACGAGGACACCTTCAAGCGCATCGAGCAGGAGTTCTCCGCCTTCGCGACCAAGCTCGACATCCCCGACCTCACCGTCGTGCCGATCTCCGCGCTCAAGGGCGACAACGTCGTCAAGCGCTCCGAGAACATGAAGTGGTACGAGGGTCCGAGCCTGCTGCACCACCTGGAGAAGGTCCACATCGCCTCCGACCGGAACCTCGTCGACGTGCGCTTCCCGGTCCAGCAGGTCATCCGGCCGCACTCCAACGACAACCACGACTACCGCGGCTACGCCGGCCAGATCGCCTCGGGGGTCATGAAGCCCGGCGACGAGGTCATGGTCCTGCCCAGCGGCTTCACCTCGAAGATCGCCTCGATCGAGACCGCCGACGGACCCCTCCAAGAGGCCTTCCCGCCGCTGAGCGTCACCGTCCGCCTCGAAGACGAGCTCGACGTCTCCCGCGGCGACATGCTGTGCCGCCCCGGCAACCAGCCGCGCGTCACCCAGGACGTCGAGGCGATGGTCTGCTGGATGGACGAGCAGAAACCGCTGCGCCTGCGCGGCAAGTACGCGATCAAGCACACGACGGCGGACGTGCGCGCCGTCGTCAAGGACGTCCAGTACCAGCTCGACGTCAACACGCTCCACCGCGACGAGAGCGCCACCGAACTCAGACTCAACGAGATCGGCCGCATCACCCTGCGCACCACCAAGCCGCTGCTGTGCGACGACTACCGCCGCAACCGGCTGACGGGTGGATTCATCGTCATCGACGAATCCGACAACCGCACCGTCGCCGCCGGCATCATCGTGTGATACCCAGCGCCGCAACGACATCGAGGCCGGACCCGCACGGGTCCGGCCTCGCCTGCCTCCGGTGGAGAGGGAGACGCTGCTCACTGCAGTCGCGGTATAGGTCGTCGGTTCAGACGCCGTCCACCACATGGACGCAGCAAGCCCGAGCGGTACGAACCCAATCCCAAGCGCCGCATCGACGACGGCACGATCCTCCTCGGCGACCAGGGTTTGCCGGTCACGAGCGTCATCGCCGCCGTCCTCAGCCGCGTCGCGCGCGAAGCGGGCAGGCCCTCGGCGGCCTCGGCCCGGCGACAGTCCCGGCGGCATGGGGACCGACGGCTCCGGCACGGAGACGGTTCAGGTCTGGAGCTTGCCTCAAGGCGTGAGCGGGGACGGTTCGCGGCCCGAGGCAGGACGGGCCGCGAACCGCCGTCAGCGGGCGGCCTCGAAGGCCTTGCGGACCCGCACCGGCGCCTTGCGTTGCCAGGCGTCCTCCACAAGGTCCTCCAGCCGCTCGAGATCGATCCGATCGAGGTCGACCAGGATCATCGCGTACCCGTCGTAGTGCGGCGTCGTGAAGAACGCCGGATCGGCAGCGGCCAGCAGCGCGGCCTTCTCGCTCGGGTCGCACACGATCGCGAGACCGCCCTCGGCCTCGGTGCGCAGCCTGGCGAAGAACCGGCCCTTGACCTTCAACGACGGCGTCTGCCAGCTCGTGGTCTCCTCGACCTCCGGAAACCGCTTCGCGATCGCCACGACATCGTCCCATGTCGGCATGGTGAGGCTCCCTTCGTCGCCTCAATGGTCCCGCGAACCACCGACAATCGGGGTCAGATCGCGCCGATGTAGTCCTGGACGGCGGCGTTCGCGGCCGTCAGCGACTGCGCGGCCTCCTCGGCCTTCTCGCGCGCCTGCTGGTAGAGGCCGATCGCCTCGCCGGGCTTGTCGTGGGCGCTGTCCTCGGCCGCGCTCGCGGTCGTGCCCGCCGCCTCTTCGGCCTTGGACATGAGTTCACGGGCCATACGGGCGGCCTCTTCGCCCTGCTCGACGGCTTGCAGCAGTTGGGCTTTGGCATCCGAGATCGACATCGGACGAGCCTAGCCCGAACGAGGGAGGAATGCGGATCGCCACGCGGGGGGGGCGGGTAGGTGCGGACAGCTCTTCGGCTTCCGGGTCCGTGTGAATGCGGCTTCAAGCGGGCGGCGACGAAGACCTGGGTTCTTTGTGGAGGTTGGGTCGGCGGGCATGCCGGTGGGATGTGCCTCTGCACGGCCAGGGCGGTTCCTTTGTTTCCGGTTTCGCTTGCAGCGCAGGGCGGTTGGTGGCTGGCGGGCCGGAAACGTGAGTGTTTTCCCACCCTAATGGGTGATGACAGGGGTCTTGTGACCTGGGAGAATAGAGGTATAGCACGAACCGGCGGAAACAGCAGGTTCGTACGAGACCTCAAGGAGGTGTCAGATGGCCAAAGCAAGCACGAAGCCCAGCAGGACCGAGCGGACCGAGCGGGCAGCGGCGATCCACACCCACCTTGACGAAGCTGCGGCCATGATCAACCAGGCCCATGCCAAAGTGCTCGCTGATGTGATCGAGGCGAAGGCGTGGAATATCCACCGCGACTGCGACGGCTTCTCGGCCTTGCGGGAGTGGCTGGTCGCCACCTTCGACTTCCACCTCCGCGTCGCCGCCGACCTCGCCGCCATCGCCCGCACCGCAGGTAAGTTCACCGTCCTCGCCCAGACCGCCACCTCCGCTGCCGCGCGCATCGACCGAGTCGCGGCAGCCGTACGCCGCCTGGACGCCACCAAGGCCCTCCGCGTCTACGCGAGGACTCCCTACCGCAAACCGGTCCCTTCCCCGTTCGACGCGGACATCCTCTGCCCCACCCCGGAGCACTTGATCGCCGAGTACTGCATTCACGCGACGGTGAAGGACGTGCACGCCCAGCTCGACGAGCTCCAAGCCGCCCTCGACTCCGGTGAGGAGCTGTTGGACGGGCTCGGGCAGCAGTCGTTGCAGCGGCTCGACCTGGTGGAGACCGAGAACGGCATGTTCG
>NZ_BAAHCB010000001.1:203869-268759 GCF_054776215.1 Glycomyces tarimensis | reverse complement strand
ACCCGAACGCGGCGAAGCGGCACGGCCACACCGCCATCCTGCACCTGTCGGTCGACATCGAGACCCTCGCCGGGGAAGACACCGGACGCGTGGCCACCTTGGAAGGCGACCCCATCTCTCTGGGCAAGGCCCGCCTGCTCGCCTGCGAGGGCCTGGTCATCCCCAACGTGTTCAACTACCGCACCGGCGAAGCGATCGAACTCGGCCGGGCCCTGCGGCTCCCGAACTCGGCGCTGCGCAGGAAGCTGGAACTCGAGCAGCCCGGCGGGTGCGCGTGGAGCGGCTGTCTCGCACCGGTGCAGTGGACCGAGGCCCACCACATCCGCCACTGGGCGAATGGTGGGCCGACAGTGGCGGCGAACCTGATCCTGTTGTGCCGGTTCCACCACGGCCGCATCCACACCCCCGGCTGGACGATCACCAAGACCGGACCGGGCAAGGCGTTGATCGTCCACCATGAGGGGCACGAGGACACCGACCCCGACCTCAAGTGCGGGTGCTCGGACTGGCGCACCGACGCGGACTTGGATGCCGACTTCGCCGAGGACATCGCGAACGCCTTCCCGACCGGCCTGTATCCCGAGGAATGGTCGGAGACCCTGAAACCCGACCTCGAAGCGGTTGCCGAGCAGGCCGAGACCGAGCAGGTCATGGCCGCCGCGAAAGCCGCCCGCGCCAAAGTGCGAGCCCGCTTCATCACACCCGCACCCCAACCCGAGGCTGAATCTGAATCCCGACCCGCATCAGCACCGGCACGCGAACCGGAGCCGGGACAGGGATGCGAGACTTCCACACCACTGACTGAACCGAGGCGGACTCGCGACCTCGTCAGCGCCGCACCGGCACCGGACTACAGGCCGCCGCCGGTCTTAATCCGCCCGCTGCGGAATGCCGTGGCGGGGAATGCACCTCATACACGGCCAGCTCGAAACCGGACACCCGGTTCGAGCCCTTCTCCATGCCCCGGCCCCGAACCGGACCACCAGCCACCCCGTACCCGCCTCACGGCAGAACTCAATCCGACCCGGCACGAGCCCACCGACCACCTCCGCGACGGCAGACCGCCTCCACCATCCACCTGCCACAGCTTTTGTCGCCGCCATAGCGCAGCCGGGCCAGCCACAACACTGATCCCGCCAGCGCACCGGCGGCCATTGCAGGCCTCCCTACGCCAGTCCCGGAGCCACGCCAGACACGATCTCAGCTTCCGACCCCGAACACCGCAGGCTCCACCACGAACACCGCAGATTTCACCCCGAACACCGCAGCTTCAACCCGGAAGACCTCGATTTCCTTAACCCGGAAGACCTCGGCTTCCTTCCAGCCCTGAACGCTTGCCAGCTCCCACCTCACGCGGGCGGAGCCATGCTCAGGGGTTGATCCACTCCGCGATGGAGAGCAGGCTCGCCGCCGAAGCCCCCAGGACCGCGAGGGTCACCACGGCCGCGGCGAGCAGCCGCAGCGGCATCTGGGTCCAGTCGGGGCCGAGCTGGCGGCGCTGCACGGGCATGTTGCGCGCGGTCGACGGGGCGGGCTGCCTCGCGGCTGTCGGCACCTGCTGTTCGGGGACGGGCCGCGGCTTGATGCGGGGGAGCAGCTGCGTGTCGCCCTTCGGGCGCCGCGCCTCGGGGTCTTGGACGTAGTCGATCTGGACCGTCAGGCCGCCGACCGATCCGCGCTGACCGTCACCGACGCGGACGAAGTCGGCGGAGTCTGCGGAGTCGGAGTTGACGTGTCGCGGGCTCGGATCGGTGGCGGTGTCGATCTGCACGGTATGGACCTCGCCGGTGCCGTGGACGCCGTTGCCGACCTTCGGCAGCTCTCCCGTCGTCGGATGCGACGGGTCTCCGTAGCTCGGGCCCCAGCCGTCGCTCATGCGGGCCCCTACTCCTCGCCGCTGCCGTTGCGGACGCGGTCGAGATGCCCCTCCATGTTGCTGATCTCGCCCTGCTGAACGCTGACCATGCGCCGGGCGGCGTCGACGACGTCTTCGTTGTCGGACAGGTCGATCACGGTCTCGGCCATGTCGATCCCGCCGATGTGGTGGTTGATCATCAGCTCGGCGAACATGATGTCGGCCTCGCGGCCCTCGAGCTGCTTGAACGCGTCCATCTCTTCGGCGGTGGCCATGCCGGCCATCCGCCCGCTCTGCTCCATGTCGTGCACGTGCTCGTCGCCCGCCCACGCCATCGGCTCGCCGCTGCTGAGCTGGACGCCCCACTCGCGCAGCCATGAGCGCATCATCCCGATCTCAGCGCTCTGCGCGGTGGCGATGTCATAGGCGATCGCGCGCATCGCCTCGTCCTCGCCGACCTGCCATTCGTACATGGCCATGTCGACGGCCTGCTGGTGGTGCGTCTGCATGTCGCGGGCGAAGCCGGCCTCGACCGAGTCGTTGCCCGGCGCCGATGTGGCGGCCGCCCATCCGACGGCGAAACCGGCGGCGAGCATCAGGACCGCCGTGATCGCGACCAGAACAGCGGGTTTCTGCCACAAACGACTCATGAGTGCCTAGCCCTCGCCTCCGGCGCTCGCGCTCTCCATCTCCTCGATGAGCGCGTCCATTTCCTCTTGACTCATCTCAGTCTCGCCCCCAGCGGTGTCGGCGGTCGTGGTCGACACGCCGCCCGCGCAGGTCGCGTTCATCTCGGCGAGGTTCTCGCTGTTCTGGATGTAGTAGTTGAGGAACTCGTCGATCTTGGAGTCGGTGACGTCGTCGGTCTGGTACTGCACACCCCACGACTGGAGCGAGACCGCGACGCCCTGGCCCGGGTAGGGGCTCATGAGAGTGTAGTTGCGGCCCGAGATCTTGCCCGACAGCTCGGTGATCCCGGCGTCGTCGACGAGTTCGGGGTCGTAGGTCAGCCAGACCGCGCCGTGTTCGAGGGAGTGGACGGCGTTGCCGTCGACGATCGGGGCGTTGTAGACCGTGCCCTCGCAGTTCTGCCACTGGCTGAGGTGGTTGCCGCCTGCGGGCGGGTTGATGTCGTAGGTCGGGTTGGTGCCGTCCCAGCCTTCGGCCGCGTCGACGTGGTTCTGCTGCACGACCCAAGGGTGCTCGAGGTCGTCCTCGGTGATGTCACCGTCGGACAGGGCCTCGGACACGGCCTGGTAGTTGTCGTACTCGCCGTAGTAGTCGGTGATGCCTTCAGGCGGCTGGCTGCGGTCCCAGACGACGAACGCCGCGGCGCCGATCAGTCCGAGGGCGACCACGCCGACGCCGACGAAGGTGAGGATGAGACCCCACGGCTTCGGCTGCTTCACCTGGACAGCACGGCCCTTGCGGCCCGCGTTCTTCGCGGATTTCGAGCCAGCGGTCTTCGCGGACTTCGAGGAGTTCTGCTTCTTAGATGCCATTTCGCGCGGAGAGCCTTATTCGTCGACTTCGGGATGGTCGCGGCGGCAACGCCGGGAACAGACCCAGTGATGCTTGCTCGCGTACGCCACCTTACCCGGTCCTCCTCAAGCGCAGTCGGCGAGAGAGGCTCGGAACACTCCAGCCGGTGGCCGGAGCGGGAGCGGGCTCACTCCGCGAGTGTCGTCACCCCTCCCGCGCAGGTGGCGTTGGCCTCGGGATTGAACGCCGCATTGAGGATGTAGGCGTCCAGGTAACGGTCGATCTTCGGGTCGGCGACGTCCTCGGTCTGGTACTGGTTCCCCCACGACTGGAGCGAGACCGCGACGCCCTGGCCCGGGTAGGCGCTCATGAGGCTGTAGTCGCGGCCCTGGATCTTCTCGGCCAGCGACGCGATCTGGGCCTCGTCGACGAGCTCGGGGTCGTAGGTCAGCCACACCGCGCCGTGCTCCATGGAGTGGACGGCGTTGCCGTCGGCGATCGGCCCGTCGTAGACCGCGCCGGTACACGTCTGCCACACGCTCAGGTGGTCCCCGCCGGCCGGAGGGCTCAGCTCGTAGCTCGGCGGCTCGCCGTCCCAGTCGCCCGAGGCGTCGACGTGGTCCTGCCGCACCACCCACGGGTGCTCCAGTTCCTCCTCGGCGACCGTGCCGTCCTGGATCGCCGCGATCACGGTCGCGTAGTCGCCGTGTTCGCCGTAGAAGTTGCGCGCGCCTTCGACCTCGGGCGCCGCCGCCTCGGCGGCCCGCTCGGTCGCGGCGTCGTCGGCGTCCGCTCCGTCGGAGGACTCGCCGCAGGAGGCGGCGAGCGCTGCGACGCAGGCGACGGCGGCGAGGCGGATGAGAACAGTGTTCATTGCCGGTGGCCTTCCAGTGGGTGCCGGGACAGAAAGGAGCATACCCACGCAGTTCACAACGGCGTTCATCACTCGCACGCGTCGAAGACCGGCGTCTACGATTACGGGGTGACTCCTGAGACGCTCGCAGAGAAAGTGCTGTCCGCCACGCGTTCGGCGTTCGACGCCCTCGGCCTCGACGCCACCGCTCTGCCCCCCGCGACGGCCGTGGAGCGACCCCGCAACCCCGATCACGGCGACTACGCCTCCACGATCGCGCTCCAGATGGCCAAGAAGGTCGGCACGAACCCGCGAGCGCTGGCCCAGGAGATCGCCGCCGAGCTCGGCGGCGTCGACGGCGTCGCGGGAGTCGACATCGCCGGCCCCGGCTTCTTGAACATCACGCTCGACGCGGCCTCGGCCGGCGAGATCGCCCGGCAGATCGTGGCCGCCGGGACCGCCTACGGCTACAACGACTCCATGAAGGGCGCGCACGTCAACCTCGAGTTCGTCTCGGCGAACCCGACCGGCCCGATCCACGCGGGCGGCACCCGCTGGGCCGCCATCGGCGACGTCCTCGCCCGCGTCATGCGCGCCTCGGGGGCCAAGGTCGTCTCCGAGTACTACATCAACGACGCCGGGGCGCAGATCGACAACTTCGCCGCGTCGCTGATGGCCCGCGCCACAGGCGAGCCGGCCCCCGAGAACGGCTACGCCGGCGCCTACGTCGACGAGATCGCCGCCGAAGTGCTCGCGAAGCACCCCGGCGTGCTCGAGGGCGGCGACCCGCTCAAGGTCTTCCGGGACGCGGGCGTCGAGCTCATGCTCGCGGAGATCAGGAGCACCCTCGCCGACTTCGGCACCCACTTCGACGTCTTCTTCAGCGAGCAGGAGCTCCATGACGCGGGCGAGCTCGAAGCCGCCGTCGAGCGACTCGCGAAGCTCGGCCACGTCTTCGAGGCCGACGACGCCACCTGGCTGCGGACCACCGAGTTCGGCGACGACCGCGACCGGGTGCTCAAACGCAGGGACGGCATGTGGACCTACTTCGCGGCCGACTGCGCCTACTACCTGAACAAGCGCGAGCGCGGCTTCGACAAGCTCGTGCTCATGCTCGGTGCCGACCACCACGGCTACGTGGGTCGAATGCAGGCGATCAGCCGCGCTTTCGGGGACGACCCGGGCACCCTGGAGATCCTCATCGGGCAGTTCGTGAACCTGCTGCGCGACGGCGAGCCGATCCGGATGTCCAAGCGCGCCGGCAACGTCGTGACGCTCAACGACATCGTCGAGGCCATCGGCGTCGACGCGACCCGCTACGCGCTCACCCGCTACTCGGCCGACTCGCCGATCGACCTCGACATCGAGCTGTGGACCAAGCACGGCAACGACAACCCGGTCTACTACGTGCAGTACGCGCACGCCCGCATCTCCGGGGTGCTGCGCAACGCCGCCGAGCTCGGCATCGACAAGGGCGACACCTACGACGCCGCGCTGCTGTCGCACCAGCGGGAAGGCGATCTGCTCAAAGCCCTCGCCGAGTTCCCGTCCGTCGTCGCCTCGGCCGCCGAGCTGCGCGAGCCGCACCGGATCGCCCGCTACGCCGAGGACCTCGCCGGGTCCTACCACCGGTTCTACAATGACTGCCGGGTGCTGCCGTACGCCGGCGAATCGATCTCCGAGACCGGCCGGGCCCGCCTGTGGCTGGTCGACGCGACCCGCGTCGTCCTCGCCAACGCCCTCGGCCTGCTCGGTGTCACGGCCCCGGAGCGGATGTAATGCGGATCCACGAAGCCGGCGCGATGCACGGCGACTTCACCACCTTGAGCCCCGCCTGGCTCGGCGTGCCCGACGACGTCAACGCGCTGCTCCCGCCGCTGTGGGCGTCGGGCGTCGAACGCTCCGACGAAGGCGTCCTGCACGTCGGCGGCATCAGCGTCGACAAGCTCGCCGAGGAGTTCGGCACCCCGGCCTACATCTTCGACGAGGACGACTTCCGCTCCCGCTGCCGCGCCTGGGCCGAGGCATTCCGGGACGCCGACGTGTTCTACGCGTCCAAGGCGTTCTGCTCCAAGGCCGTCCTGCGGGCCGTCGCCGAAGAAGGCCTGATGATCGACGTGTGCACCGCCGGCGAACTGGCCGTGGCCCTCGCCGCCGGCGTCGAGCCGTGGCGCATCGGCTACCACGGCAACAACAAGTCCCCGGCCGAGCTGCGCCGGGCCGTCGAGCTGCGCGTCGGCCGCATCGTCGCCGACTCCTACCACGAGATCGAGCGCATCGCCGCGATCGCCGCCGAGCTGCGCGTCCGGCCGCACGTGATGATCCGCGTGAACGTCGGCGTCGAGGCCCACACCCACGAGTACATCGCCACGGCCCACGAGGACCAGAAGTTCGGGTTCTCCCTGGCCGGCGGCGACGCCTACGAGGCCGCGCGCCGCGTCGCCGCCTCCCCGAACATGTACCTGGCCGGCCTGCACTCCCACATCGGCTCCCAGATCTTCGACACCTCCGCGTTCGAGGTCTCGGCCGCGCGGCTGGTGCGCCTGTTCGCCCGGCTCCAAGGCGAGATCGACGAGCCCATGGGCGACCTCGACCTCGGCGGCGGCTTCGGCATGGCCTACACCAGCCAGGACGACCCGCAGTCGCCCTCGGACATCGCCGACGCGCTCGGCAAGATCGTCCAGGCCGAATGCGCCGCCGCCGGCATCGGCGTCCCGCGCCTGTCGATCGAGCCCGGCCGCACCCTCATCGGCCCGGCCGTGTTCACCCTCTACGAGGTCGGCACCGTCAAGCCCGTCACGCTCTCGCAGCAGGGCGCCTCACGGCTGTACGTGTCGGTCGACGGCGGCATGAGCGACAACATCCGCACAGCGCTGTACGACGCCTCCTACTCGGCCACGCTCGCCTCACGGTCCTCTTCGGCCAAACCGGCGCTCGCCCGAGTAGTGGGAAAACATTGCGAAGCCGGCGACATTGTTGTTAAAGATGAGTTCCTACCCGCCGACGTCGCCCCGGGCGACCTGCTCGCAGTGCCGGGCACCGGCGCCTACTGCCGGTCCATGGGCTCGAACTACAACCACGTTCCGCGCCCGCCCGTCATCGCGGTCACCGGCGGCCAGGCCCGAGTGATCCTCGCCCGTGAAACGGTCGACGACCTCTTGCGCCTCGACGTCGGCTGAACGCACCGTTTGCTGCTCTTCTCGCGTCTCGGCGTCGGACGGCACATCAGAAGGAAAGGTAACCAGCGAATGAAACTCGCGCTACTCGGATGCGGCACCGTCGGCAGTGAAGTCGTGCGCCTCATGCGAACGCGCGGGAACGAGCTGGCGGCCAGGGTGGGCGAGAAGGTCGAGATCGCCGGCATCGCCGTCCGGCGGGTCGACCGCGACCGCTCGCACCTGCCGGTCGACCAGTCGCTGTTCACCACCGACGCGCTCGGCCTCATCAAACGCGAGGACGTCGACATCGTCGTCGAGGTCGCCGGCGGCATCGAGCCGGCCCGCAGTTGGATCACCGCCGCCCTCGGCGAAGGCAAGTCCGTGGTCACCGCCAACAAGTCGCTCCTGGCCGAGGACATGCCCGCGCTGGCCGCCGCCGCGAAGGCGGGCGGCGCGGACCTGTACTACGAGGCCGCCGCCGCCGCCGCGATCCCGCTCATGCGCCCGCTGCGCGAGTCGCTCCACGGCGACCGCATCAACCAGGTCCTCGGCATCGTCAACGGCACCACGAACTACATCTGCACCCAGATGTCGCACACCGGCGCCAGCTTCACCGAGGCGCTCGCCGAGGCCACCGAGCTCGGCTACGCCGAGGCCGACCCGACCGCCGACGTCGACGGCTACGACGCCGCCGCCAAGGCCGCGCTCATCGCCTCGCTGGCGTTCCACACCCACGTCGACCTCTCCGAGGTCCACCGCGAGGGCATCACCGGCGTCACCCCCGCCGACATCGCCTCGGCCGCCGCCGAGAACCGCGTCGTCAAGCCGCTGTGCATCGCCACCCGCGAGGACGACGGCGTCTCCGTGCGCGTCCATCCGGCGATGATCCCCGCGACACACCCGCTCGCGAACGTCAACGGCGCCTACAACGCCGTCTTCGTCGATGCCGAGTCGGCCGGTCGGCTCATGTTCTACGGAGCGGGAGCGGGGGGGACCGAGACGGCCTCCGCCGTGCTCGGCGATATCGTGGCCGTAGCGCGCAACAAGCGCGGCGGGATCACGGCGTTCCCTCCCGAGGCCGCCTATTCGGACGTGCCGGTGAAACCCATCGGCGAGGCCCGCACCCGCTACCACGTCAGTCTCGACGTCGTCGACGAGCCCGGCGTGCTCGCCCGCGTGGCGGCCACCTTCGCCCACCACGGGGTCAGCCTCGCGACCGTCCACCAGTCGGGCAGGGGCGACGAGGCCCAGCTCGTGGTCGTCACCCACATCGCCGCCGACAGGCAATTGTCGGACACCGTCGAGGAACTGTCGCAGCTGACGTCGGTCCGCCAGGTCACCAGCGTCATGCGCGTCGAAGGAGAATAGGACGACATGTCCGAATCTGCAATGCGCCCCGGCTGGCGTGGCCTGATCGAAGAGTTCCGGGACCGGCTTCCGGTCACCGACGCCACCCCCGTCGTGACGCTCCAGGAAGGCGGCACGCCGCTGGTGCCCGCCCCGGTCATCTCGGAGAAGACCGGCTGCGACGTCTACCTCAAGGTCGAGGGGCTCAATCCGACCGGGTCCTTCAAGGACCGCGGCATGACCATGGCCGTCTCCAAGGCCGTCGAAGCGGGCTCCAAGGCCGTCATCTGCGCCTCCACCGGTAACACCTCCGCCTCCGCGGCCGCCTACGCCGCGCGCGCCGGCATCACCTGCGCCGTGCTCGTCCCGGCCGGGAAGATCGCCCTCGGCAAGCTCGCTCAGGCCCTCGTCCACGGAGCGAAGCTGCTCCAGCTCGAGGGCAACTTCGACGACTGCCTCGCCATCGCCGACAAGCTCTCCCAGGACTACCCGGTGACGCTCGTCAACCACATCAACCCGAACCGGATCCAGGGGCAGAAGACCGCCGCGTTCGAGGTCGCCGCCGTCCTCGGCGACGCCCCGGACGTCCACTGCCTGCCGGTCGGCAACGCCGGGAACATCACCGCCTACTGGCTCGGCTACAACGAGGACCGCGAGGCCGGGAACATCACGAAGTTGCCGAAGATGCTCGGCGTCCAGGCCGCCGGCGCCGCGCCGATCGTGAACGGCCACGTCGTGGAGCACCCGCAGACCATCGCCACCGCGATCCGCATCGGCAACCCGGCGTCGTGGACGAAGGCCCTCGACGCCGAGAAGGAGTCGGGCGGCAAGATCATCGCCGCGACCGACCGCGAGATCCACGCCGCTTACATGCTCCTCGCCCGCTCTGAAGGCGTCTTCGTCGAGCTCGCCAGTGCCGCCTCCGTGGCCGGGCTGCTCAAGCAGGCCGAAGCCGGATTGCTCGACAAGGGACAGACCGTGGTGTGCACCGTGACCGGCAACGGCCTGAAGGACCCCGACTGGGCCGTCTCCACCGCGCCCCAGCCGCAGACGGTGCCCGTCGACGTCGTCCAGACCGCCCGAGCGCTGGGCCTATGAGGCGCTCGGCCACCGTCCGCGTGCCGGCCACCAGCGCCAACCTCGGCCCCGGCTTCGACTCCCTCGGTCTCGCGCTGGGGCTGTTCGACGAGGTGACCGCCGAGACCGATGCCTCCGGCGTCCGCGTCGAAGTGGAAGGCGAAGGCGCCGGCACCGTCGCGAGCGACGAACGCCACCTCGTCGCGGCGACCATGCTGCGGACCTTCGCGGCGCTCGGCGTACCCGCCCCCGGCCTGAGGCTGCACTGCCGCAACCGGATCCCGCACGCGCGCGGGCTCGGCTCGTCCTCGGCGGCGATCGTCGCCGGGGTCATGCTCGCGGACGAGCTCGCCGGCGCCGGCATGTCCGAGGCCGACAAGCTGGCGCTGGCCGGTGCGATCGAGGGTCATCCGGACAATGTCGCGCCGTGCCTGCTGGGCGGCTTCACCATTGCCTACACCACTGATGACGGGGCACGGGCGGCCGCGCTCGAGCCCTCGCCGCTCATCCGTCCGTGGGTGTTCGTGCCCTCGCGCCAGGGCCTGACGGCCGCCGCCCGCGCGGCGCTGCCCGAGCACGTCTCCCATGCCGACGCGGTCTTCAACCTCTCGCGGGCGGCCCTGCTGGTCGACGCGGTCACCCGTGAGCCCTCGCGGCTCTTCGAGGCCACCGAGGACCGGCTCCACCAGCCCTACCGTGCCGAGGGAATACCGGAGAGCACCCGGCTGTTGAAGGAGTTGCGTTCCGCTGGGATGGCGGCCGCGGTTTCGGGGGCGGGACCGACCGTCATCGCCCTGAGCGTCGACGGTGGGCCCGTACCGCACGAGCCCGAGGGCTTCACATGCTTGAAGCTCGACGTCGCCGACGGGGCCGCGATCGTCCCTAGCAGGGGCAACTGATGGTTCTGCAGGCATTCCCAGGGCCGAAGGCAAGTGATCCTCGGGTCCGTTGGTGATAGTGGGCCAGATGCGCTACTATTCCCCGTAGACGACCACCCGGTGTCGTGACTGCTTGAAGCCTTGATTATGCTTGTAGTCACAACAGCTGCGGCGCATCCAGCGCACGCCTGATCTCTTGTTTGGGTCATCACCCTCAATCATGGATTTGTGACTTTGCATAGCTCTAGCGTGACATGGCACAGCTCTGACTTCGCATCCGTGAAGTTCCACGTGTGGCGCTGGGGCCTCGGCCCCGGCGAGGATCGCAATCACGTTTCGCACCGTGCGCGTCGATCATCTCTCGCGGGCTGTGGAGTCGCAGACCCAGATGCTCCGTCGGAGCAGGGACCGTCTGCTCAGCCGACTGTCCCAGGGTGTACCCAGGACCAGCTGTTGCACCACAACCACCGCGACCATTCGATGAGCGCGCGGTGGGCGACGCGATGGCGGGACGCAAACCAGAACATCGGCATTGCGGCTATTTGAAAGACGCGGAAACTCCTCGAATTCAATTCGAAGTTGTCCGCCAGGGAAGGAATCCATTGAGCGACACCACCGGCACGACGTCGGACCGGAATAGCAGTGCGGCGTCGGCTCCGGGAACGCTCCCGGAGACGAAGAAGCGTCGCCGGGCAGGAACCGGTTTGGCCTCTATGCTGATGCCCGAGCTCCAGCAGATGGCGCAATCGCTCGGCATCACCGGCGTTGGCCGGATGCGCAAGAGCGAACTCATCGCGGCCATCCAGACGCAGCAGGCAGACGGCTCGGAGACCGGCGGTGCCAGCGCAGAACAGGAGGCCCCGCCAGTGCCTGACTCCGAACACACACCGACCAATGAGGTCTCGTCGACCACCGTCGACGACGCCCCGACCGAGACCGCTGTCGCGGAAAGCACTGCCGGCGGCTCCACCGAGGGCGCCGACGAAGGCGTCGACGCCAAGGGCGGCGCCGTTCGACGCGCCACCCGCCCGGCAGGACCGCCGCAGCCGCGACGCCGCCAGGAACAAGGCGACACCCGCGAGCCCGCCGGTGACGAGCGGTCCTCCGCGCAGGCGGAAGCGACCGAGACGTCCACGCGAGCCACGGACGAGTCCGATGAGGACCGCCCGGTCCGCCGACGCCGCGTCCGCGGCGGCGAGCGGAACGAGCAGTCCGAGTCCCGCGCCGAGCGCCGGACCGAGGAGTCCGAGACCACCGAGCGCGAGGACCGGGGCGAGCGCCGCGGCGACCAGCGAGACCGCGACCAGCGAGGCGACCAGCGCGATCAGCGCGGCGACCGCGACGACCAGGGCGACGGCAACCGCCGCCGCAAGCGTCGGGACCGCTCCGACCGCCGCCGCTCCAGCGGCAACAACAACCGCGGCACCGAGGACTTCGAGCGCGGCGGCAACCAGAACGACGAGCAACTCGTCCCGGTCGCCGGCATCCTCGACATCCTCGACAACTACGCGTTCATCCGCACCACCGGCTACCTCGCCGGCCCGGACGACGTCTACGTCTCGATGTCGCAGGTGCGCAAGCACCGGCTGCGTCGCGGCGACGCGATCACCGGCGCCGTCAAGCCCGGCCGCGGCGGCGGCAACGACGAGGGCAACGGGCAGGGCGGCGGCAAGCAGCAGCGCCGCGAGAAGTACAACCCGCTCGTGCGCCTCGACACCGTCAACGGCATGAGCCCCGACGACGCCAAGAACCGCGAGGACTTCTACAAGCTGACGCCGCTGTACCCGCAGGAGCGTCTGCGCCTGGAGACCGAGCCGAACGCGATCACCTGCCGGGTCATCGACCTGGTGGCGCCGATCGGCAAGGGCCAGCGCGCCCTCATCGTCTCCCCGCCCAAGGCGGGCAAGACGATGGTGCTCCAGGCGATCGCGAACGCGATCACCACGAACAACCCGGAGTGCCACCTCATGGTGGTCCTGGCCGACGAGCGGCCCGAAGAGGTCACCGACATGCAGCGCTCGGTCAAGGGCGAGGTCATCGCCTCGACCTTCGACCGCCCGCCGTCGGACCACACCACCGTCGCCGAACTCGCGATCGAGCGCGCCAAGCGCCTGGTCGAACTCGGCCACGACGTGGTCGTCCTCCTCGACTCCATCACGCGGCTCGGCCGGGCGTACAACAACGCCTCGCCCGCCTCGGGGCGGATCCTGTCGGGCGGCATCGACTCCACCGCGCTGTACCCGCCGAAGCGATTCCTGGGCGCGGCCCGGAACATCGAGCACGGCGGCTCGCTGACGATCCTCGGCACGGCGCTGGTCGAGACCGGCTCCATGGGCGACACGGTCATCTTCGAAGAGTTCAAGGGCACCGGCAACGCCGAGCTCAAGCTCGACCGCAAGATCGCCGAGAAGCGCACCTGGCCGGCCATCGACGTCCACCAGTCGAGCACCCGCAAGGACGAGCTCATGATGAGCCCGGAGGAGCAGGCGGTCATGCTCAAGCTCCGCCGCGTGCTCGCGTCGCTCGAGCCGCAGCAGGCCATCGACCTGCTCATCGACCGGCTCAAGAAGACGCAGACGAACGCCGAGTTCCTCATGCAGATCGTGAAGACGACGCCCGGCGATTAGCGCAGCGCACCCGTGAGGCCGCTCTGGCTGAGAGCGGCCTCACGGCCTAGAATGGTGTGCTGGCGCGTCCGACGGGGCGCGTGGCCATGGCGACGCTTGCGGAGCCGTACAGTGGCAGAACCAAGAGCCTCGAGTGTCGAGGCCCGATGCGGTACCGGTTCACGGCGCGAGCCGACCCGGCGACCGAGAGAAAGGGAAGCAATGAAACAGGGCATTCACCCTGAATACGTCGTCACCGAGGTGACCTGTTCCTGCGGGAACAGCTTCACCACCCGTTCGACGATGGCCAGCGGCAAGATCCAGGCGGCGACCTGCAGCAAATGCCACCCGTTCTACACGGGCAAGCAGCGCATCCTCGACACCGGCGGTCGCGTGGCCAAGTTCAAGGCCCGCTACGCCAAGGCCCAGGAGAAAGCCGAGGCCGGCAAGTAGCTTCGCTGCGCAGCGCTCGTGTCCTTGACACGGGCGCTGCGCGCTTTTTGTGTCCATATCTACTTTCCGATCGGCTCTGACTCGAAGGGACCACCCATGTCTACCGCCGCCGACAACCGCCTGGCCTCACTGCTCGCCGAGTACCACGACCTCGAGGCGCAGATGGGCGACCCCGCCCTGCACACCGATCAGGCCCAGGCCAAACGCGTCGGCCGCCGCTACGCCGAGCTCACCCCGATCGCCAAGACCGCCGCCGAGATCGCCGGCGCCAAGTCCGACCTCGAGACCGCCACGGAACTCGCCGGCGAGGACGCCGAGTTCGCCGAGGAGGCCGAGCGGCTGCGCAAGACGATCCCCGAACTCGAGTCCAAGCTCGCCGAGCTGATGATCCCGCGCGACCCCGACGACGCCAAGGACATCATCATGGAGATCAAGGCCGGCGCGGGCGGCGAGGAGTCCGGCCTGTTCGCCGGGGACCTCATGCGCATGTATCTGCGCTACTTCGAGCACCAGGGCTGGACCGTCGAGACCCTCGAACACGCCCCCACCGACCTCGGCGGTGTCAAGGACGCCTCCATCGCCGTGCGCACCAAGGGCCTGCCCGAAGGCGGCAACGGCGTGTGGTCCCGCATGAAGTTCGAAGGCGGTGTCCACCGCGTCCAGCGCGTGCCGGTCACCGAATCCCAGGGACGCGTCCACACCTCGGCCGCGGCCGTGGTCGTCATGCCCGAGGCCGAAGAGGTCGACGTCGAGCTCAACATGCACGACGTGCGCGTCGACGTCTACCGCTCCTCCGGTCCCGGCGGGCAGTCGGTCAACACCACCGACTCGGCCGTGCGGCTCACCCACGAGCCCACCGGCATCGTCGTCACCTCGCAGAACGAGAAGAGCCAGCTCCAGAACAAGGAGGCCGCGCTCAAGGTCCTGCGCGCCCGCCTGCTCGCCAAGCAGCAGGAGGAGGCCGAGGCCGCCGCCGGCGCCGCCCGGCGCCTGCAGGTGCGCACCGCCGACCGCTCCGAGCGGATCCGCACCTACAACTTCCCGCAGAACCGGCTCACCGACCACCGGATCGGCTTCACCGCGTACAACCTCGACCACGTCATGAACGGCGAACTCGACGAGGTGCTCGACGCCCTCGCCGCCGCCGACCGGGCCGAACGGATGGCCGGCGGAGATGAGCAGCATTAGCTGGACCGAGGCCGTCGCCGACGCCGCCGCCAGACTCGCGAAGGCCGGCGTCGACTCCCCGCGTGTCGACGCCGAGCTCCTGGCCGCACACGTCAGCGGACTGCGGCGGGGCCGGCTCCTCACCGCCGACGCGCCCACCGTCGCCGAGCTGACCGAGTTCGACGACCTGGTCGGGCGGCGCTGCGAGCGCGAACCGCTCCAGCACCTGACCGGCTCGGCCGCGTTCCGCTACGGCGAGCTCGCGGTCGGGCCCGGCGTGTTCGTGCCCAGGCCCGAGACCGAACTGCTCGTCGACTGGGCGCTGGAGCACCTGCCCAAGGGCGGCACCGTCATCGACGCGTGCTCCGGCTCGGGCGCGGTGGCCCACGCGATCGCCACCGAACGGCCCGACTCGCGGGTGTGGGCGGTCGAGATCGACCCCGACGCCTTCGAATGGCTGGAGTCGAACCTGCGCGGCACCGGCGCGACTCCCGTCCTCGCCGACGCCGTCGCCTCCGGCACGCTCGCCGAACTCGACGGCCAGGCGGACCTGGTCGTCGCCAACCCGCCGTACGTCCCGATGGACATCGAGGTCGCCCCCGAGGTCGACTTCGACCCCTCCGGCGCCGTCTACGCCGACGAGGCCGGTCTCGCGGTCATCCAGCCGCTGGCGCTGCGCGCCGCGCGCTGGCTCCAACCGGGAGGCTGGTACGGCTTCGAGCACGACGACACCCATGGCCGGGCCGCGCCCGAGATCCTCAGCGTCTCCGGCTTCACCGAAGTCGCCGACCACAACGACTTGGCGGGGCGAGCGCGCTTCGCCACGGGAAAGCTAGGCTAGTCGCCGTGAGGCTGTTCAACTGCAGGAAGATCAAAGACCGCGCCACCGGACTCAAATCGGCCACTCGAGCCGTGAACGGCGGCAGGCTCGTCGTGATCCCGACCGACACCGTCTACGGGATCGGATGCGACGCGTTCTCCCACTCCGCCGTGCGCGCGCTGCTCGACGCCAAGGGCCGCGGCCGCGACATGGCTCCGCCGGTGCTCATCGGCTCCAAGCGTGCCCTCGACGGCATCGCCTCGAACATCGCCGACTCGGCCAAGGAGCTCATCGACGCGTTCTGGCCCGGCCCGCTCACCGTCGTCGTGCCCTACACGCCCACGCTGACCTGGGACCTCGGCGACACCGACGGGACCGTGGCCGTCCGCATGCCGCTGCATCCGCTGGCGCTGGAGCTGCTCAAGGAGACCGGCCCGATGGCCGTCTCCTCGGCCAACAAGACCGGGCAGCCGCCCGCGGAGACCGCCGCCGACGCCAAGGCCCAGCTCGGCGCCGACGTCACCGTCTACCTCGAGGCCGGCCCCTCGGAGGACAACCAGCCGTCGACCATCGTCGACTGCGTGGCCGACCCGCCGCAGGTCCTGCGCGAGGGCGCCCTCAGCGTCGAGCAGATCCGCAAGATCGTGCCCGAGACCCTCGACACCGACGGCTACGGCCCCGGCGAGCGCCCCGAGGAGCAGGAGGTCGAGGAAGCGGTGGAACCGGAAGAGCTCGGAGGCGAGGGGTGAGCGCGCCGTTCACGGTCCTGCACGTGTGCACCGGCAACATCTGCCGCTCGCCGATGTCGGAGCGCATCCTCGACGGCCTCACCGGCGACGACGTGTACAACCACGGCGCCGGGATCTCCGCCTATCACGAGGGCGAGCCGATGCAGGAGAACTCGGTTCGCGAAATGGACGACCGCGGCTTCGCCTCCGAGGGCCACAGCGCCCGCCACATCGAGCGTGAGCACGTCGAGGCCTCCGACCTCATCCTCGTCGCCACCGCCGCCCACATCGAGTACATCGCCGACCGCTTCCCCGAGGCGGCCGGCAAGACCTTCCTCGTCCGCCAGTTCGGGCAGATCGCGGCGGACGCGGCGGCCGAGCTCCCCGAGGGCGACGCCACGGTCCGCGGCAAGGCCGTGGTCGCCGTGGCC
Source organism: Glycomyces tarimensis (assembly GCF_054776215.1). NCBI lineage: Bacteria > Bacillati > Actinomycetota > Actinomycetes > Glycomycetales > Glycomycetaceae > Glycomyces > Glycomyces tarimensis. Next base: position 251,904 of record NZ_BAAHCB010000001.1, on the reverse strand, counting down.
GCCGAGCGCCGCGGCGACTACCCCGAGGAGGACCTGTCCGACCCGTGGGGCCTGGGCCGCCGCGTCTACTCCCAGATCGCCGACCAGCTCGAGGACGCCCTCGAACCGGTCGCCGACGCATTGGACGGCTCATGAAGACCGCGAGAGGATTCTTGAAACCCTGCTTCGCCGTGGCCGGGATCGCGACGGCCTTGGCCGCCGTCCTCGGCTGGATCGCCGAAGGCCCGAACGCCGCCGCCGGCGCGGCGCTCGGCGTCGCGGTCGTCTCCCTCGGCTTCGCCGGCTCCGTCTGGGCGATCGCCTGGGCCGAAAATATTGACCTTCGTCTCACTCTCCCCGTGGCGTTGCTCACGTACGTGGTCAAGTTGGCGGTCATCGGCGCCATCCTCTGGGCGGTTCGAGCGAGCGGCTGGGACGTGGTGTGGCCCATGGCCTTCGGCATCATCGGCGGCGCGCTCGCGTGGCTGACGACGCACGGAATCTGGCTGTACAGGGCCAAAATCCCCTATATCGAACTCGATAAGCACGCCTCGTGACGCGTCGTCCCATTGGCGGAACGGGCACTCCGCGCCATGCACCCGTTGTTTCGTTGAGGTTGACAAACGCGCACCGGCGCTGCTCACCCTCACGAGCCCGGCGCTCGCTTGCCACGCAAGTCCTGTTAGAGTTCACCCCGACATGGCCGACAAGAAATCCCCCGACGACACCCCCCAGCCCGACGGTTCGGAAATGGGCTGGCGTGCTCTCGGGTATCTCTTGTCCGGCATCATCTTCTGGGGTGGTGCCGGCTATCTCGTCGACCTATGGCTCGGACTGCCCAAAGTCGGACTCCTGGTCGGGATGCTTGTCGGTGCTGCAGCAGGTATGTATCTGCTGATCAAGCAAATGTCGAAGTAACTTGACCGACACTGACTGAGAGGCGTGACTCGGTGACCGACTCAGCCCAGGTGCTGGCCGCAGGCCATTTCCCTCCCGGGACCGACAGCTTCAACTACCGGGACTGGTTCACAGGCCTCAGTGAGACCGCTCTCGCCAATGTCTTCACCACGATTACGTTCGCCGTCTGGCTCTCCGTCGCCGTGCTGATCGTGTTCTTCCTGTGGGCCTACCGCAAACCGCAGGTCGTCCCCTCCAAGCGGCAGTGGTTCGCCGAATCCGCCTACGGCTTCATCCGCAACACGGTCGCTGTCGAAGTGCTCGGCAAACAGGTCGGCATCCGCTTCGCCCCCTATCTGACGACCCTGTTCCTGTTCATCGTGGTGATGAACTTCTGGGCCATCGTGCCCGCGGTGCAGATCTCCCCGAACGCCCACATCGCCTTCCCCGTGATGCTCGGCTTCCTGTCCTGGGTGATCTACAACTACCTGGGGGTCCGCAAGCACGGTTTCCTCGGCTACCTCAAGCTCACCTGCGTGCCGCCGGGAGCTCCCTGGTTCATCTACCCGCTCCTGATCCCGATCGAGTTCCTGCAGAACCTCATCCTGCGGCCGGTCACGCTGGCGCTGCGACTGTTCGCCAACATGTTCGCCGGGCACCTCATCCTGCTGGTGTTCATCCTGGGCGGCTTCGCGCTGCTCGAGTCCGACAACGTGTTCATCCAGGGCATCTCGGTGGTCTCGTGGGCATTCGGCATCGCCATGACCTTCTTCGAACTCATCGTCATCCTCTTGCAGGCCTATGTCTTCACGCTGCTGACGACCCTCTACATCCAGGGATCCCTCGCGGACGAACACTGAGTTCCGCCTCCGCCCCTCCAGATTTTCGAATTGAACACGTCGTGCGCGTGACGGACACGCCACGCTGACACCTAGGAGAAAAACGCCATGGAAGGCTCTGTCAACGTCATCGGTTACGGCCTCGCTGCGATCGGCCCCGGTATCGGTGTCGCCCTCGTCTTCGCCGCGTGGATCACCGCCACCGCCCGCCAGCCCGAGTCGGCCGGCATCACCCGCCCGATGCTGTTCATGGGCTTCGCGCTGGTCGAGGTTCTGGCCCTGTTCGGCCTGGTCCTCGCCTTCGTCCTGCCCGTATAGCCCACCACAAACGGAGCGATCATGATTCAAGCCGCCGAAGGAGGGGCCGGGATTCTCATCCCGGTCTGGCAAGAGATCGTCGTAGGTGCGATCGCCTTCGGTCTGCTGTGCTTCGTGCTCATGAAGTTCGTCTTCCCCCGCATGGAGAAGACGTTCGAGGCACGAGTCGACGCGATCGAAGGTGGCATCGAGCGAGCTGAGCGGGCCCAAGAAGAGGCCAACCAGACGCTCGAGGAGTACCGCCGCAAGCTGGCCGGCGCCCAAGAAGAGGCGGCGGCCATCCGCGACGAGGCACGTGCCGCCGCCACCGCGTCCAAGGAGGAGATCCTCGCCTCCGCCCGCGAAGAGGCCAACCGCATCATCGCGGCCGGCCACGCCCAGATCGAGGCCTCGCGCCAGCAGCTCGTCCGCGAGCTGCGCAGCGAGGTCGGCAATCTGGCCGTGGACCTGGCCGAGAAGATCATCGACCAGCGACTGGCCGAAGAAGCCTCGACCGAGCGGATCGTCGACCAGTTCCTCGCGCAGATGACCGACGACACGACTGCGAGCGGAGCACGCTGATGTCGACGACTGGACGCGAAAGCATCGAGGCCGGTCGCGAGACCCTGGAGGCGTTCGCCTCCGGGGCGACGGCCGAGCAGCTCGTCGACTGCGGCGATGACCTGCTTGACGTGACGCGGTTCCTCGTCGACCAGCCTCGGCTGCGTCGCGCCCTGTCCGACCCGTCCCGAGAGGCGGACGACCGGGAGGGCCTGGCGCGGCGACTGCTCGCCGACCAGGTCGGCGTGGCCGCGAGCGACATCGTGGCCACGCTGGTGCGAGGCCGATGGGGTACCACCGGCGAGCTCGTCAACGGATGCGAGCAGCTCGCCATCAAGGCGCTGCTGGCGGCCGGGGCGAAGGAAGGCACCCTTCCCGAGATCGAAGACCAGCTGTTCCGATTCGGGCGCCTGGTGGACGGCGACCCCGAACTGTCGTCAGTATTGGACTCGACGGGATCCGACCCCAAGGGCCGGGCCATCCTGGTCGAGCGCCTGCTCGACGGCAAGGCCGAACCGGTGGCCGTCAAACTCGCCGCCGCCGCTTGCTACGGCATCGGCGGGCGCGGCTTCCACGCCTCGCTGGCCCACCTCGTCGAGGCCGCCGCGGCGGCCCGTGACGAGGCCGTGGCCTACGTGACCGTGGCGAAACCGCTCGACGAGTCCGGTGAGCGTCAGCTCGCCGCCAAGCTCAGCCTCGTCTACGGTCGCCCCGTCGGTGTCAAGATCACCGTCGATCCGGCGATCGTGGGAGGCATCCGGGTGCAAGTCGGCTCGGACCTGTGGGACGGCTCCGTCTCGCGCCGTCTCGACGAAGCCCGCCAAGCCTTGGCCGGACGCCACTCCGTGGCTCATGGCTGAGATCCAGCCGGTAACTAGCAAGAGAACTCTGCTAAGAAAGAAAGTGAGGGCTACGTTCAGATGGCTGAATTGACCATCTCCTCCGACGAGATTCGTAGTGCGCTCGACGACTACGTCTCGTCTTACCGGCCGGAGATCTCACGTGAAGAGGTCGGTACCGTCACCAGCGCCGGCGACGGCATCGCCATCGTCGAGGGTCTGCCCTCGGCCATGGCCAACGAGCTGCTCGAATTCGAGGGCGGCGTCATGGGCCTCGCCCTGAACCTCGACGTCCGCGAGATCGGCACCGTCCTGTTGGGCGACCCGGTCAAGGTCGCCGAGGGCCAGAGCGTCAAGCGCACCGGCAAGGTCTTGTCCGTGCCGGTCGGCGACAAGTTCCTCGGCCGTGTCGTCGACACGCTGGGCAACCCGATCGACGACCTGGGCGAGATCGAGTCCGAAGGCGAGCGCGAGCTCGAACTCCAGGCTCCCAACGTCATGAGCCGCCAGCCGGTGACCGAGCCCCTCGAGACCGGCATCAAGGCGATCGACGCCATGACCGCGATCGGTCGGGGCCAGCGCCAGTTGATCATCGGCGACCGCAAGACCGGCAAGACCCAGGTCTGCATCGACACGATCATCAACCAGCGCGCCAACTGGGAGTCCGGCGACCCGAAGAAGCAGGTCCGCTGCATCTACGTGGCCATCGGCCAGAAGGGTTCGACCGTCGCCGGCGTCAAGTCGATGCTCGAGTCCCACGGCGCGATGGAGTACACCACCATCGTCGCGGCCAACGCCGACGAGCCCGCCGGTCTGAAGTATCTGGCGCCCTACACCGGTTCGGCCATCGGCCAGCACTGGATGTACGGCGGCAAGCACGTCCTCATCGTCTTCGACGACCTGTCGAAGCAGGCCGAGGCCTACCGGACCGTCTCGCTGCTGCTGCGCCGCCCGCCGGGCCGCGAGGCCTTCCCCGGTGACGTGTTCTACCTGCACTCCCGCCTGCTGGAGCGCTGCGCGAAGCTCTCCGACGAGCTGGGCGGCGGCTCGATGACCGGTCTGCCGATCATCGAGACCAAGGCCGGCGACATCTCGCAGTTCATCCCGACCAACGTCATCTCGATCACCGACGGCCAGGTCTACCTCGAAGAGGGCCTGTTCAACTCGGGCGTGCGGCCGGCCATCAACGTCGGTACGTCCGTCTCGCGTGTCGGTGGCGCGGCCCAGCCCAAGGGCATGCGCTCCGTCGCGGGCTCCTTGCGTCTGGACCTGGCCCAGTACCGCGAGCTGGAGGCCTTCGCGGCCTTCGCCTCCGACCTCGACGCGGCCTCCAAGGCGCAGCTCGAGCGCGGTCTGCGGATGGTCGAGCTGCTCAAGCAGGGCGTGGCCGAGCCGTTCCCGATGGGGGAGGAGACCATCTCCATCTGGGCCGGCACCGCCGGCGAGCTGGACGACATCCCGGTCGGGGAGATCCGCCGCTTCGAGGGCGAGTTCCTCAGCTACATGCGGGCCAACCACGCCGACGTCATCGCCACCCTGGGTGAGGGCAACACCAAGGTCACCGGCGACATCGAGCAGACCCTGAAGAGCGCCATCGCCAAGTTCAAGCAGATGTTCAAGGCCTCGGCCGACAGCATCGTCGTGAACGAGGAGCCCGAGGAAGCGCTCGAAGGCGAAGTCGACGTCGAGACCGTCAAGCGCGTCAAGAGGGGTTAGCCATGTCAGCGCAGCTTCGTGTGCTGCGGCAGCGGCTCAAGTCCACCCAGTCCATCAAGAAGATCACCAAGGCGATGGAACTGGTGGCCACGAGCCGCATCGCCAAGGCCCAGGAGCGGGTCGAGGCGTCCATGCCGTACGCCCGCGCCATGACGAACGTCATGACCTCGCTGGCGTCGAACGCCTCGATCAGCCACCCGCTGCTCCAGCCGCGGGAGCGGGTGCGCCGTGCCGGCGTGCTGATCGTGACCTCGGACAAGGGCATGTGCGGGGCGTACAACGCCAACCTGCTCAGGACCGCCGAGCAGCTCGTCGTCAGGCTCACCGAAGAAGGCAAGGTGCCGGTCCTGTACGTGACCGGACGCAAGGGCGTGTCCTACTACCAGTTCCGCGACCGCCCGATCGAGGCGTCGTGGACCGGGTTCTCGGAGCAGCCGAAGGTCTCGGACGCCCAGGAGATCACCAGGACGCTGCTGGCCGCCTTCATGGCGGGCGCGGACGACGGCGATGACGACGGGGGAGCAGACGGTATCCTCGGAGTGGACGAACTGCACATTGTCAACACCAGGTTCGTCTCGCTGCTGACGCAGACCCCCGAACCGCGTCAAATGGCTCCCCTCGAGATCGAAGAGGTGGAGGAGCACGAGCTCGACGAGCATGTGCTGCTTCCGGACTACGAGTTCGAGCCGAACCCCGAGGCGCTGCTCGACGCCCTGCTGCCGAAGTACCTGACGACTCGGATCTACGCGGCACTGATCGACGCCGCCGCGAGCGAGTCGGCTTCGAGGCGGCGGGCCATGAAGGCGGCGACCGACAATGCCGAAGACATGATCAAGACCCTGCGGCGGAGCGCCAACGCAGCGCGGCAGGCGGCGATCACGCAGGAGATCAGCGAAATCGTGGGCGGGGCCAGTGCCCTTTCCGCCGCAGGAAGAGAGTGACGATGACTGACACTGATGGAGTGGGGCGCGTCGTACGGGTCATCGGGCCGGTCGTCGACGTCGAGTTCCCGCGCAATGCCATGCCCGAGATCTTCAACGCGCTGCACGTTGACATCACCTACACCGGCGATGCGAAGACGCTGACCATGGAGGTCGCACAGCACTTGGGCGACAACCAGGTCCGCGCGATCTGCATGGCGCCGACCGACGGCCTCGTCCGGGGCGCCGAGGTGCGCGACACCGGCGCCCAGATCAAGGTGCCCGTCGGCGACGCCATCAAGGGCAAGGTCTTCAACGCGATCGGCGAGTGCCTCAACCTCGCCGAGGGCGAGGAGCTCCAGGCCGACGACTACTGGAACATCCACCGGCACGCGCCGGCGTTCGCGGAGCTGGAGCCGAAGACCGAGATGCTGGAGACCGGCATCAAGGTCATCGACCTCCTCGCCCCGTACGTCAAGGGCGGCAAGATCGGCCTGTTCGGCGGCGCCGGCGTGGGCAAGACGGTGCTCATCCAGGAGATGATCATCCGTGTCGCCCAGAACTTCGGCGGTTCCTCGGTGTTCGCCGGTGTCGGCGAGCGCACCCGTGAGGGCAACGACCTCATCCTCGAGATGGACGAGTCGGGCGTGCTGGACAAGACCTCGCTGGTCTACGGCCAGATGGACGAGCCGCCGGGCGTGCGTCTGCGCGTCGCGCTGTCGGCGCTGACGATGGCGGAGTACTTCCGCGACGTCAAGAACCAGGAGGTGCTGCTCTTCATCGACAACATCTTCCGGTTCACCCAGGCCGGCTCCGAGGTCTCGGCCCTGCTGGGCCGCATGCCTTCGGCGGTGGGCTACCAGCCGACGCTGGCCGACGAGATGGGCGAGCTGCAGGAGCGCATCACGTCGCTGCGCGGCAAGGCCATCACCTCGATGCAGGCCGTGTACGTCCCCGCGGACGACTACACCGACCCGGCGCCGTTCACCGCGTTCACCCACCTGGACGCGACGACGAACCTGGAGCGGAAGATCTCCGACAAGGGCATCTACCCGGCGGTCGACCCGCTGGCGTCGAACTCCCGCATCCTCGAGCCCGAGGTCGTCGGGTCCGAGCACTACCAGGTCGCCAGCCAGGTGAAGCAGATCCTGCAGAAGTACAACGAGCTGCAGGACATCATCGCGATCCTCGGCATGGACGAGCTGTCCGAAGAGGACAAGCTGGTCGTGGGTCGGGCGCGGCGCATCGAGCGGTTCCTGTCGCAGAACACCTACGCGGCCAAGCAGTTCACCGGCGTCGAAGGTTCCTTCGTCCCGGTGAAGGAGACCGTGGAGGCGTTCAAGAAGATCGCCGAGGGCGAGTACGACCACTTCCCCGAGCAGGCGTTCTTCATGTGCGGTGGTCTCGAAGACCTCCACAAGAACGAAGAGCAGCTCCGCAAGAAGGCCTAAGGCCTTCGAGCGCAGTCCTCGCCGCGGGCCCCGACTCCCACCGGAGTCGGGGGCCGCGGCCTTTGCTCGGAGGCGCGCCGACTGCCGCTCGCTTCGCTCACCGAGGCGGAAACTTGCTGCGAAATCTCGGGTGTCGCTCGTCATAGCAGTAAGAAGACGGGCCGTACCGGCGATAATCGAAGGGCCCGTGGCGCTTGCGATGGCGTGTCCTCCCGTGTATTTCATCTTCGGTCGGTAGCGTCCCGGGGCATGGGCGAATCCAACGCAACGTTCCACCCCGATCGCCATGTCCGCCCGTTCGAGCCCGGAACCCGCGTGATCCACATCGGTCCGCACAAGACCGGCACGACCGCGGTCCAGGGCTCCCTCCACGCCGCCCGCGAGCGCCTCGGCGAGCACGGGGTCTGGCTGCCCAGTCCCCGCCGCAACCCCGTCGACGAGGTCAAGGACGCCGTCGCTTCCAGGCCGGCCGACCCCACCCGCCCCGCCTGGCGGCGCCTTACCGAGGCCGTCGCGCGCACCGGCGACCGCGTCGGCGTCGTCAGCAGCGAGTTCTTCGCCGACGCCGACGCCGAGGCGTGCGGCCGCGTCGTCGACGGCCTCGGCGGCCCGAGCGTGCGCGTCGTCGTCACCCTGCGGCCCCTGGCCAGGATCATGCCCTCCCAGTGGCAGCAGCACGTCCAGAGCGGCATGTCCACCCGCTACGCGGACTGGCTCGCCGAACTGCTCCGCGAGGACTCCGACGACACGGCCACCAACGTGTTCTGGCACCGGCACCGCCACGACCGCTTCGTCGAGCGCTGGGCCGAGGCCGCCGGCCCCGAGCACGTCACAGTCCTCGTCGTCGACGACCGCGAACGCGACCGGCTCCTGCGCGACTTCGAGGCCGTCCTCGGCCTGCCCGAACACCTCCTCAGCCCTGCCAAGAACGCCGGGAACCGCTCACTGACCGCCGCCGAGACCGAGGCCGTCCGCCAATGCGCCGCGGCCTGCGCCGAGCGCGGCTGGTCCAAGGCGGTCTTCCGCAAGTACGTCCGCTACGGCGTCGTGCCGCGCATCAAGACCGGGCGCACCCCGCCGCCGGACGAGGCCCGCATCGCCACGCCCGACTGGGCGCTCGAGCGGGCCGCCGAGATCGGCTCGGCCATCGCCGACCGCCTCGCCGACAGCGGCGTCCGCGTCATCGGCGACCTCGATGTGCTGCGCGGCAAGTACATCGAACCCGCCGAGCCCGGAGACGACCGACTGGACGCGTCCGTCGCCGCCGAGGCCGTCCTCGGCTGCATGTCCGTGGCCATGCGCGAAAGCGAGGCCGCCGAGCCCGAAGCCGATCGGCACCGCTCAAGCTCGCTGCTCAAGACCGTGGCCCAGCGGGCCCGAGCGCGGCTCGCCGGGCACCGAGACTGACCGCCACTACCGCCGCAGGGAACACATGGCCAGCGCAACCGCCACGCAGCTCGCCGAACCGCCGGTTCGGAGCGCCCCGACGACGCACGCCCCGCCGAAAGCGGGCCACCCGTTCCGGCCCGACATCGAAGGCCTGCGCGCGATCGCCGTCGGCCTCGTCGTCCTCGGCCACGCCGGGTTCCCCCACCTCGACGGCGGCTACGTCGGCGTCGACGTCTTCTTCGTCATCTCCGGATTCCTCATCACCTCGCTGCTGCTGCGCGAGCTGACGGCCACCGGCCGCATCTCCGTGGCCGGCTTCTACGCCCGCCGCGCCACCCGGCTCCTGCCGATGGCCGCGACCGTCACCGTCGCGACCCTCGCCGCCTCGTGGCTGTGGCTCCCGCCGACCAGGTTCGCCTCCATCGCCGGCGACGCCCTCGCCGGCTCGCTGTACTTCGTGAACTACCGGCTCGCCGCCGAAGGCACCGAATACCTCAACGGCGACGAGGCGCCCTCCCCGTTCCAGCACTACTGGTCGCTCGCCGTCGAAGAGCAGTTCTACCTGGTGTGGCCGCTGCTGCTCATCGCCGTCGGCCTGCTCCTGCGACGCCGCCCCGAACTCGTCCGCGACGGGCTCACCGTCGTCCTCCTCGCCATCATCGGCGTCACCTTCGCGGCCGGCGCCGTCCTCAGCGGGCACGACCCCGTCTGGTCCTACTTCGGGCTCCACACCCGCGGCTGGGAACTGGCGATCGGCGCGCTCGTCGCGGTCGGCGCGACGGCCTTCGCGCGCATGCCGGGACTCGCGGCCGCGCTGCTCATGTGGGGTGGCCTGGCCGCGATCGTGTGGTCGTCGTTCGGCTTCGACGAGTCCACCGTCTTCCCCGGGACGGCCGCCGCCGTCCCCGTCCTCGGTACCGCCGCCGCCATCGCGGGCGGCTGCGCGGCCCCCCGCCTCGGCGCCGGCGGCATGCTCGGCCGCCCGGCCTTCCAGGTCCTCGGCAGGTGCTCCTACGGCCTGTACCTGTGGCACTGGCCGATCCTGATGATCGGCCCCGCCGCGCTCGGCGTCGAGGCGACCGTCCGCCTCAACCTCGTGCTCGTGGCCGCCGCGCTCGGCCTGACCGCGATCACCCACGAGGTCGTCGAGAACCCCGTGCGGTTCGCTTCCTGGTGCAAACGCCGCCCCCGCAGAGGCGTCGGCCTCGGCGTCGCCCTGACCGCCGTCTCGGCCGCCGCCGCGTTCGGCGCCGGCTCGCTGTTCGCGCCGCAGGCCGTCGGCACCGGCGAAGCGGTCGAGACGCCCGAGGTCGACACCGTCGCCGAGCTCAACGAGCTGATCCGCCGGAGCAACGCGATCACCGAGGCGCCGTCGAACCTGACGCCGACGCCGTTGGACGCCAAGAGCGACCTCGCCGAGATCTACGGCTCGGGCTGCCACGCGGCGACCGAGACCGTCGCGTTCGAGCCGTGTGTCTTCGGCGAGGAGGGCGGCGACACCGAAGTGGTCCTGTTCGGCGACTCGCACGCCGCCTCATGGTTCCCCGCGCTCGAACGGCTCGCGAGCGACCGCGGCTGGGAACTGACCTCGTACACCAAGAGCGGCTGCCCGGCCCCCGCGATCGCCAAGAACGCCGAGGCCCTCGGCGGGCGCTACCACCAGTGCGAGGAATGGCGCGAGCTGGTGATCCAGGAGCTCGTGGAGCGGCGCCCCGACATGATCGTGGTCGCCTCGAGCGAGAACAACACCCCCCTCACCGACGGGCTCGACGCCGACCAGACCTGGATCGAAGGCTGGAAGCGGACCCTGGAGCGGCTCCTGGGCACCGGCGCCGAGATCGTGCTGCCGTCCAACCCGCCGAAGTTCGGCGAGAGCGTCCCCGACTGCGTCTCGGCCAAACTCGACGACCTCACCGCCTGCGGTGGACCGGCCGACGAGCTCATCCGCCACCGCGAACGCGAGCAGCGGGTCCTCGCCGAGGCCGAGCGTCTCGGCGTGCACACCATCGACGTCACCGACTGGTTCTGCGCCGACGGACATTGCCCGGTGATCGTCGGGAACATGATCGCCTACCGCGACTCGCACCACTTCAACGAGACCTACGGCGTCTTCCTCGCGCCGGTCCTCGCCACGCGACTGCCCCAGATCTAGTCGTCGTCATCGCCGTCGTCATCCGACTGCGCGTTCACCCGGGGCCCGCCGTCGGCGCAGGAGGCGGTGTACTCCTCCTCGCCCGCGCCCTCGAACTCGATCTCGACGTCCTCGCCGGGACCCGCGTCGACCGAGGAGACCTGCCAGCCCTGCGCGGCCGACCACCACACCAGCTCGATCTGCGCGCCCGAACAGCGGGCCAAGAACGTGCCGCCGTCGCCGGAGAACACCTCCTCGCCTGAGTCGGCGCTGCCGCCGGGCACCTCGTCGAGCTGCCCGGTCGGCACCGGCGCGTCCGAGACCTCCGGGCTCGGCGACGCACTCGGCGACGCCTCCGCCGACGGCGAGCCATCCGGCGTCGCGGACAGGGCCTCGTCGAGCTGCGCCTGCACCTGCTCCTCCGACATCGGCTCGGTCGGCGAAGACAGGCTCCCGCCCTGCGCCAGCGCCACCGCGCCGACCCCCGCGGCCACCGCCACCGCCGCCGCGCCGGCCCAAGCCGCCACAACCCACTTCCGTTCCATGCCCCCAGCATGCCGCCTCGGACGTTAAGACGCGGATAAGGGCGCTCTAAGTCCCCGCCGCATCACCTCCGGCGGTGGAAATCGGGCCCGCCGGCGGCATAGAGTCCCCTGCATGGCACAGCTGCTGCTGATCGAAGACGACGAGCGCGTCCGCACCGCCCTGCTGCGCTCGCTGCGCGAGCTGGACCACCAGGTCGCCTCCGCGCCCGACGCGATGACCGGACTGCGCGCCGCGGTCGACCACCGTCCCGACCTGGTCGTCCTCGACCTCGGGCTGCCCGATCTCGACGGCGGCGACATGCTCCGGATGCTGCGCGGCGTCTCCGACGTGCCGGTCATCGTCGCCACCGCCCGCGACGACGAGAACGAGATCGTCCGCGTGCTCGGCGCCGGCGCCGACGACTACGTGATCAAGCCGTTCACCGCCCGCCAGCTCGACGCCCGCATCCAAGCCGTGCTGCGCCGCACCGGCACCGGTTCCCAGACCGACGAGACCGTCACCGTCGGTTCCCTGAGCGTCGACCCCCGCGGGCGCCTCGTCCATCTTGACGGGCAGCGGCTCGACCTGAGCCCCAAGGAATTCGACCTGCTGTACTACCTCGCCAGCCGGGCCGGCGAGGTCGTCGCCAAACGACGGCTGCTGACCGACGTGTGGGACCTGCCGTTCGGCGGCGCGGACAAGACCGTCGACGTCCACCTCGCCTGGCTCCGCCGCAAACTCGGTGAGACCGCGCAACGCCCCCGCTTCCTCCACACCGTGCGCGGCGTCGGCGTCAAACTCGTCGACCCCGGGACCGAGGCGCCCGCATGAGGGCCCGCCTGACGCTTCTGGTCGCCGCCACCGCCACCCTCATCCTCCTGGCGTTCTCGATCCCGCTGGGCATCCTCCTGCGCAACACCGCCGCCGACCGCGCCGTCGCCAGCGCCTCCCAGGACGCCCAGGCGCTCACCAGGATCGTCGCCATCACCGACAAGGCCGCGATGGAAGCCGCGGTCGAAGGCCTCAACGCCGACACCGACCATCCGATGACGGTGTTCTGGCCCGACGGCACCGTCCTCGGCGCCGACGCGCCCCGCTCCGCGGCCGTCGAACTGGCCGCCACCGGACGCTCCCTGACCGCCGAGACCGAAGGCGGCCGCGAAATCCTCTTCGCCGTCGGCGTGCCCGAAGGCAACGTCGTCGTCCGCGCCTATGTGGACGACCGCCAGTTGACGGCCGGCGTCGGCCGCTCCTGGCTCCTGCTCGGCGCGATCGCCTTGGCGCTGCTGGCCTTCGGGCTGCTCCTCGCCTCGCGGCTGGCCAAAATCCTGCTCGTGCCGCTCGACGACCTCGCCGCCGTCTCGAAGCGCCTGGCCGCAGGCGACCTGGAGGCCCGCGCGAACGCCGACGGTCCCGCCGAGCTGCGCCGCGTCGGCACCGCGCTCAACACGCTCGCCGACCGCATCAAGGAACTGCTCGAAGCCGAACGCGAACGCGTCGCCGACCTGTCCCACCGGCTCCGCACCCCGCTGACCGTGCTCCGCCTCGAAGCCGAATCCCTGTCGAACCCGACTGAACGCGAGACGGTCGACCAGGCGATCGGCGAGGTCGAACGGGCCGTCAACGCCGCCATCCGCGACGCCCGGCGTCCGGGCCGCTCCGAAGGGCGCTGCGACGCCGCCGCCGTGGTGGCCGAACGCGTCGAGTTCTGGTCCGCGCTGGCCGAGGACACCGCTCGCGAATGCCGCGTGCGGCTCGTGCCGGGCCCGCTGCCGGTGCGCCTCGATGCCGAGGAGCTGGCCGCGGCGATGGACGCGCTGCTGGCGAACGTCTTCGCGCACACCCCGGACGGGACCGCCTTCGACGTGCGCCTGGCCCCGCGCCACGAGGGCGGGGCCGTCATCGACGTGGCCGACGAAGGTCCTGGCCTGTCGAACCCGGCGGTGTTCGAGCGCGGCCGCAGCGAGGGCGGGTCGACCGGACTCGGGCTCGACATCGCCCGCCGGGCGGCCGCCTCCTCGGGCGGGCAGATCTTCTTCGGGCGCGGTCCCGGCGGGATCGGCGCGCTCATCCGTCTCGAACTGGGCTGACCGGTCCGAAGCATTCGCGCATCGCGCGGGCCCATGGGTTCGCGCGCAGCCGCGGGAACAGGACGGCGGCGGCCAGGCAGTACTTGCTGACCGGGACGGGCCTGGCCCCCAGCTCCCACAGCAGCCGCTCGGCCGCGCCGCCGGGCCGGGCCGACTTGACCTCCACCAGACACAGCGGCCGTGCCGTGGCCGCGCCGGTAGCGGCGACGCAGCGCAGGTCCTCGTCGCAGGTGACGCGCACGCCATCGTCCAGGTCGACGAGCGTGTGCCGGCGGTAGTCGGTGCGCAGGCGCGGCGCCATCCCGAGCGGGACGGTCATTCGGTAGGCGCGCCACAGCGTCGCGGCGAGGTGCTCGGCCGCCTCCGGAGTCAGCCGCTCGGCGTCGGCGGTCCGGTAGTCGAGGCGCTCCTTGACGGTGTCGCTGCGGGCGCCCTTGAGCTTGATCTCGAAGGCGCATTCGCCGGAGTCGGCGTAGCTGCGGGTGCGGACCTTGAAGCGCCGCCGTCGCCCCTGGCGGTGCTGCCGGTAGGTGAGCAGATCCGGAGTGTCGAAGTAGACGGTCTCGTACGCGAAGCGCCGGCGTCCGGAGACCTCGAGGCACGACCAGGCGCCGGTCGCGGCGAGGCGGTCGCGGAACCGCGCGTGGTCGTCGAGGGTGAGCAGGTATTTGGCGTCGACGCGGACCTGGAGGTTCGCGGCGCCGACGACGGTCGCGAGGTCGACCGGGGGGAAGGCGTCCAGCGGAGTGCTCATCGGGTCCTCGCGAGCGGGAAGGTGCGGTCGGCGTTCGCGACGGGTGCGGGCAGCGGCCGGAAGCGCACGTCCACGGTCATGGTCTCGCGCACGTAGTCGGTGTCGATCACGTCGAAGCGGGTCACCTGGGCGTCGAGTCGCCGCTCCAGGTCGGTGCGGAGGCCGGACTCGTCGCGGTGGACGGTGTCGAGGATGACGATCCGGTGCCGGGACCGGCCCGACAGGCGCGGGTGGTCGGCGACGTACATGGTGAGCACGAGCAGGGCGGTCAGGCCGATCATGACGACTGGCCGGGAGCCGCCGATGCCGTTGATGAGGCCGAGCGCGAGCGCGGTGAAGTAGTAGCCGACGTCGCGCTGGGAGATCTGGTCGGAGCGCAGGCGAAGGATCGACAGGACCCCGAACAGTCCGAACGCGAGGCCGAGGCTGATCTGCTGGGAGAGCATGAGTGCCGAGACGGCGAAGACGCCGACGTTGAGCGCGACGTAGGCGAGCGCCAGGTCGGCTCGCTGGTGGCGGCGGTAGTAGATCGCGCAGGCGAGCACGGTGATGGCGAACAGGTCGATGGGCAGTGCGAGTGCGAGCGTGAGGGTCACGGCTTCTCTCCTCAGAGCGGTGTGGCGTCCGAGCCCTTGGGGCTCAAGTGGTCTGAGGATCAAGGTAGAAGTGCGCCCGTTAAGCCCCGGATAAGACGTGAATAACGGGCGGACAAGCGTTGAACCGGCGCTGAACGGCCGCGGCTCAGATGCCCCGGCCGCGCCGGTGCAGGGCCGCCATGACCGTCGGGACGCCGACGATGCCGGCGGCCGCGGCCGCCGCGACGGCCGTGCGCGGCTCGCTCGGGTTCGACTTCGCCGCCTTGGCCGCCCAGCGCAGGGCCTCCCTGCGGTCGCCGATGGCGGCGTGCCAGCAGGCGATCTGGCCGTAGACGCGCGCCGAGCCCTCGGGGCTGCCGTGGATCTCGGGGTGCCGCTCGAGGATCCAGCGCAGCGATGAGATCTTGGTGTCCCAGCTGGTCTCGAAGTGCGAGCCGGCCCAGTTGATCAGGGCGAAGGGGGTGTCCACGTGGGCGATCGGGCGGCGCCGCGCGGCGCGCAGCAGCATGTCCCAGTCCTCGTTCTGGCTGCCCGGGGCGTCCTCGGCGACCAGGCCGAGGCCGCCCAGCAGGGCCGAGCGGCGGAAGACGAACGTGGAGGAGTGGAGCATCATCATGCGCGAGCGCAGCAGGTCGACGTGCCGGATCGTGGCCTTGTGGGCGAATCGCGCGTTGCGCCGTCCGCGGTAGTCGACCTCGATCGCGGTCGTGCACATCTCGGCTTCGGTGCCGAGCGCGGCCACCTGCGCCGGGAGTTTGCCGGGCAGCCACTCGTCGTCGTCGTCGAGGAAGGCGACCAGGTCGGTCTCGAGCGCGGTGATCCCGGTGTTGCGGGCCCCGGCGAGCCCGGGCGTGCGCTCGTTCTTCACCACCCGCACCGGGCGGTCCCCTTCGGCGACGAGTTCCTCGTCGGGATCGGCGCGGTCGAAGACCACGACGACTTCGATGCGGCCGGGATAGAACTGGGTGAGTACCGATCGCAGCGCCGCGCGCACCTGCCGGGGCCGGTCGTGCGTCGGGACGACCACCCCGATCGAAGGCCATTCACTCACCGCTCGCCACCTCGCTCACGGGCTGCTCCTGCGGGGCGCCCTCGTCGTCGTCCAGATATCCGTAGCGGCCCAGCAGCGGGCGCGTCAGCGTCGAGACCATCCGGCGGGTGCCGCCGGCCATGTCGTCGGCCCACGCCTCGTCGGTGCGGATCGGGATGCGCCCCACGGTGAACCGCATCGGGTTCCCGGCCGCCGAGTGGCTCGGGCCCAGATCGGCCCAGCCGTCGCCGATGAAGTTGAGGTCGGATTCGACCAGATCGAGGTCGCAGAACCGCGCCAAGGAGGCGACGACCTTGCGGGGACGCTGGATGATCCGCTCGTAGCGCACCCGCCGCACCGGCACCCCGCGCCGCGCCAGCAGGCTGAACGCGGCGTTCTGCGCGTTCCACAGCATCGCGGCCTTGGCGGGGGAGTAGCGGGTCATCTGGTCGCCGGTGGGCGACTCGGGGCGCCGCACCTGCTTCGTCCACGAGTAGGCCACGCCGCGCGAGTCGCGCACGACGTGTAGCACCCGCAGGTCGATGTTCGGCGACCAGCGCAGGCAGTACGCCAGCGAGGCGTGCTTGGACGAGTCCACCACGACGCGGGCGTTCGTGTCGGCCGCGGCCGCCTGGTAGACCTTCTCGAAATAGGAGACGTACTCGCGCACCAGCTGGTGCTGCGCGGGCGCGAGCTTCTTGGAGGCCAGCGCCGGGATGTGCCGCGTGCGGTCCACCGTGGACTTGAGCGCGCCGAGCCGCTCGACGTCGACGTCCTCCCAGGAGCCGAAGGCGGCCTCGCCGATCCGCTGCCAGAACTCGCAGTAGGAGAACGTGGCCCCGCAGGCGCACATCTCGTTGCCCAGCAGGTCCCGCTCCCACAGGTGGGTGATCTCGCCGAGCGGCATCACGCCCGGCAGCTGCCCGAGCAGCCGCTCCAGGAGCGTCGTGCCGCTGCGGCCCAGGCCTCCGATGAACACCACCTTGACGGGGTTATCGGACTGCTCTGCCGTATCGGCGATTTTGACGCTCACTGATGCCGCTCCCACTTCTCCTCGTCGCGTGTCCCTGTGTCGGTATAACGACTCTGGGTGGGGTCGAGGACACGCCCTGAAGTGAAAAATCCCGGAAAATGCCGCCCCTGGCCTTAGCGTCTGATGGCATGGAGCGGTTTGGCCCTTCGCGGCAAGGCGAGTCCCACAGTGTACTCACGCCCCGGATCCGCCTGGGAGGCATCGGTATCGATCCGGTGAACGAACATCAGGCGGTGGACCGCGTACTGGACGCGATCGAGTCCGGTCGCGGCGGGCAGATCGTCACGCCCAACGTCGACATCGTCGCCGCCTCCAGGGCGAGCCGCCGGCTGCGGGCCATCATCGAGGCCTCCGAGCTGGTCGTGGCCGACGGCGCGCCGCTCGTGTGGGCCTCCAAAGTGGCGGGGACGCCGCTGCCCGAGCGGGTCGCCGGATCGGACCTGGTGTGGAGCCTCTCGGCGGCCGCCTCCCTCCGCGGCCTGAAGGTCGCGCTGCTCGGCGGCACGCCCGACGGGGCCGCCAGGCCCACCGAGCGGGCCGCGGCCGTCCTCGAACGCCGCTACCCGGGACTGAAGGTCGTGGGGGCGTGGTGCCCGCCGATGGGCTTCGACCGCGACGAGGCGCACTGGAGGGCCCTGCTCGACCGCATGGACGCCGCCGCGCCGGACCTGGTCTACGTCGGCCTCGGCTTCCCGAAGCAGGAGCACGTGATGGTGCGCCTGCGCTCCGTCGCTCCCCGGGCCTGGTTCCTCGGCTGCGGCGCCAGCATCGACTTCATCGCCGGATACCGGCGCCGCGCCCCGAAATGGATGCAGCGCAGCGGCACCGAATGGCTGTTCCGGCTCGCCTCCGAGCCGCGCCGACTGGCCCGGCGCTACCTGCTCAACGACGTCCCCGAGGCGCTGCGGCTGATGGCCTCGGCCGCCGCCCAGCGGGGGCGGGGCCGCTAGCGGTGCTGTCCCGGGCGGCTGCGAACCCCGCAACGGCCGAGCCGGGCTGCGACGAGGAGAGGGCCTTCCGGCGGTCAAGCGCCGACGCGGGCGCAAGCGGCAGCCGGCTCAGGAACCGCCGTCGTATTCGGGCAGCCGCAGCACTTGTTCGTCGAAGTCGATGACGATCTCGCCGAACCCGCTGAGCACGTCCGATCCGAGCAGCCCTTCGAGATCCTCGCCGTGCTCGCGCTCCGGCAGATCGATCAGGGCGATCTCGGTCGTGTCGAGCGCCACGTCCCCCATGTGCCACTCGTCGACCTCGGCGATCTCCACTCGCCCGCTGCCGGAGATACCGGTCATCTCCCGGGACTCGCCGGTGGTCGGCAGGCCGAGATCGTCGGCGACGTCGACGTCCACCGCGGATATGGAGGCGCCCGTGTCGAGGGCGAACTGGAACGGTCCCTCGCCGGAGATGCTCACCGGTATGAACGCGAGCGTCTGGCCGCCCTGGTCCATCACCTGCAACGGCACGGTCCCCGGCTCTCCGCTCCCCTCGCCGTCCCGGCCCTGGTCACCGCCTTCGACGCAGCCTCCGAGGAGGGCCGCCATCATCGCCGCGGCCGTCAACCGCAGCCGAACCGAGTTCCGCATCGCTGTGCCTCCTGGCTTGGGACGCCGACTGACCTCTCAGTCGTACCCGAAGCGCGGAGGACGAACCCCGCTCCCGGCGTCGGCCGGCCAAGCCGGCGAGCCGTACGACCGTCAGCGCCGGCGCGCGACGTACACGACGTCGGTGCACCGCTTCGACAGCGGCGAGGCCAGCACTCCGTCGACACCCCGCGCGAACCACGACACCGGCGCCCGGTAGCAGCCCTGCGTGAACAGCGTGAAGCCCTGAATGCCGACCAGCTCGTAGCCGTGCCGGTCGAACAGCGCCCGCATCTGCTCGTGCGACAGCTCCTGGAACCACGTCGAGGCGTCCACGCGCCCGAACGTCTTGCGCAGATGCCGCAGCGAGGAGGCGTTCCCGTGGTTCTCCACCATGAGCAGCCCCGCGTCGGCGTCTGGCAGCGCCGCCGACGCGAAGTCCAACAACTGGTCGCGCAGCCCGGCGTCCACATTCAGCACGAAGCGGAACGCCGTCACCAGCGCCGGCCGTCCCGGCACGACCTCCGGGGCCGCCCCGCCCGGCCCGACCAGGTGCGCATGGCCGGGCGTGCCCAGCTCACGGCCTTTCGCCAGCATCGCCTCAGAGGTGTCGTAGCCGTGCGAGACCTCCACCAGGCCCGACAGCATCCGCGCCACCCGGCCCGTGCCGCAGGCGAAATCATGGTGGACCGGCGGCAGCGCGAACGCGGTCGGCACGAACCCTCGCAGCCAGCCGGTCTGACGTGAGCTCACGATCGACGAGAACGTCCCGGGCGCGTAGGTGCGCTCGGCGTACTTCTCGACCGCGGTCGGGTCCTGGAAGACCTCGGTGTAGTTGGCAGCCACGAATATCCCCCAAATCGGAAGGTGTTAGATCCTGTGCCGGTAGCGCAACAGCGCCACCGCCCACGCGACGCCCGCCGCCGCGAGCGCGAGCAGCGCCCACGTCCCGCCGAACACGCCAAGGGCGAGCGGCAGCGCACCGAAACCGACGCCGGTCGCCGCCAGCGCCCGCCTCGTCAACGCGCCGAACGGGTGGAGTCCGAAGGTTCGCCACAATTGCGCGAGTGGAATCAGATTATTCACCAACACGGCCGCCGCCCACGCGATCGCCGCGCCGACGACGCCGAGGGAAGGGATCAACGCCACGTTCAACGCCACGTTGACGGCCAGTGAAATCGTCACGTCGACCAGCTGCCACGAGGTCTTCCCCGCCATCGCCAGCATCGAGTCGACCACCCCGCACGCGGCGCTGAACATCATGGCCGGCACCAGGATCCACACCACCGTCCGCGCCTCTCCGGTGGCGTACTCGCCGCCGAACAGCCGCAGGTACCAGTCGGCGCCGAACCCCACGGCCAGGTACACCGGCCAGGTCAGCGCCACGATCCACGCCGTGGACGCCTGGTAGAGCCCGCGCGCCGACGGCGCCTCCCCGGCGGCCATCGCCGCCGCGGCCCTGGGCTGCACCGCCTGCCCGACCGCGCCCGAGACCAACTGCCCCACGATGACGAACCGGGTCGCGACCGTGTAGACCGCCGCCGGTCCGAGACCGGCGAGCGCGGCCACCAGGATGATGTCGAGTCGCTGCAGGCCGATCTGCGCGACCCCCGCCACGGCCCGGGGCGCGGTGAAGCCCCAGAAGGCGCGCGCGTCCACCCGGTCGGGGAACCCCGCCTCGATACGGCATCGACGGCGACGCCACAGGTACCAGCCGGCGGCGAGCGCGGCCGGCAGGTACGGCAGCGACCACGCGGCGGTGACCGTCAGCGCCGAGGCCGTCCCCGTCACCGCGACCGCTCCGAGCGCGGCCAGCTGCGCCAGCGTGCGCCCGAACTTGTCGATCAGGACCGTAGGACCCATGAGCCGGTAACCGCGCGTGACCGCCAGCAGCGCCTCGAGGAGGACCGACGCCGGGACGAACACCGCGACGAGCCGCACCAGCTCGGGACGGGCGAACATCGGCGCCGCGGCGAACAGCGCCACCGCGGCGGCGGCCGAGGCGATCGTCGCCGGCCACAGACCCGTGCGCAGCACCGAGCCGATCGCCGCGTCGCGGCCGGACTTGTGCAGCCGCGCCACCCAGTACACCAGCCCCGTCGGCGTGCCCAGACGCGCCAAGGCCCCGACGACGAGGAACACCGAAGTGACCGCGAAGAACGCGCCCGCCTCCGCGGGGGAGAGCGCCACGGCCACCAGCCAGGTGACCGCCAGACCGCCGCCGCCGGCGATGATCGCGCCGACGAGGTTGACCATGCCGCCGCGCGCCGTCCCGCGCAGCTCGTTTCGCTCCGGCCCCGTTCTGGCGGCTGTCAGTGTCTCCAACTCGGCGTCCCGCCCAGCCACTCGGCGAGCCGGGCGTCGTACGGCTCGTAGTGCTCGGTCAGGCGCCGCCGCAGCGCCGCCGACATCGGCGAGGGCCGCCCGCGCGCGTTGTGCCGGGCGAACGCGAACTCGCCGAGCCACGGCAGGCCGAGGAAGCGCAGGACCCGCTCGAACGCGTCTTCGGGCCGGGAGAAGAACTCCCCGGAGTCGAGCACCAGGACCCGGTCGCGGCCCACCATCTTGGCGAGCGGCTCCAGGTAGTCGGTGTAGCGTCCGCGCGCGACGTAGGCGTGGTGCTGGTGGGCGAAGCTGTAGTGGTGCGGGTCGAGGCGCAGCCGTTCCTCGGTGCCGGCGAGGCGCTCGGGTTCGGCCTCGACGGCCGCCTCGAAGTCGGCGATGTCCTCGAAGCCGCGCGCCGCCTCGTGCGCGTGGTGGGACCAGGCCCGCTCGACCGGGTCGCGGACGAGCACGATGACTTTGATCCCCGGCAGGTCGCGGGCGAAGCGCTGCGCGGCGAGCGGGTGGTACAGGTAGTACGGGCTGGACTCGAAGCCGATCGGCGCGAGCCCGGTGTGGTCGGCGACGCGCCTGACGACGGCCTTGGTGGGGAAGTGCGCCCGATACCAGGACAGGCCCCGGTCGTACGACGTGTCGAAGTAGTGGATGCCTTTGTGGCACACGGCCTTGAGAATCGCCGGGTGCTGCGCGAGGGCCCGGTACAGCGACGTGGTGCCGCAGCGCTGGCCGCCGCATATCAGGAGCCCCGGAAGGATCCGGGACGCCGAGGTCAGGCGCCCGAAGGTGCGCGTGGAATGGCCGACGACGGCCTTGACGGGAGTCGGCACGCGCTCCCGCAGTGTTCGCTCGCTCAAACGATGCTCCTAACAGTCCGCAGTGCTGAGACGTCGCGCTGCCTCGCGCCGTGCTTCACGCATCGCGCTGCCTCGCGATGTGCCGCAGCAGCGTGGGCAGCAGCCAGCGCCCGAGTGCGCCGAGCGCGGCCCCGGCCTGTTCCGCCTGGTCGCCCATGTAGCGGGCCGCGAGGTCCACCAGGTACAGCAGCGTCGTGGGCTCGGCCTCGTTGGGCGCGACGCCCATGGGGGCGAGCACGGCCGAGGAGTTGGCGGCGAGCAGCAGGACCGCCGTGGTGGGGTCGACCTGGTGGGTGACGATGTCGTCCTGGAGCCGGTAGTGGACGGCGTCGAAGCCGTACGGCACGCCGGTCTCGAATCGCTCCAGGTCCCACAGGTAGATCATGTCGGCCGCCTCGCAGGTGTTCCACGGCGACCAGTCGCCGTGCCAGGCCCCGAACGTGAGCTCGACGCGGGCGAACCGGTCCAACAGCGTCGTGCCGGCGTGCACGAGGGTGTCGGCCTCGCTCTCGCCGCGCGCGGCGAGCGCCCCCAGCCGGCCGCGAAGCCGGGCCGCGTAGTCCGACTCCGCCAGCGGCGAGCGGACGATCCCGGCCACCTCGGCGAGTTCGCGCATCGCCTCGATGCGGCGGGTCTCGCCGGTATCGACCGGTTCGGTCCAGGCCGGGAGCGCCGAGGTGACCATGAGGTTGTGGCCGCGCCAGGCACCCGCGTGCAGGAGCTCGGGGACGCGCAGGCGCCGCAGGTGGCAGCACTCGCCGAGCCGGCGGGTGGCGGCGGTCTCGGCCTCCACCAGCTCCCTGGTGAGCGCGTTGACGCCGAGCTTGGCGAAGGCGACGGTGCGGGCGTCGCCGTCGAGGATCTGGAGCACCGGCTTCCGGTTCGCCCGGGCCGGACCGATGTGGATGCTCAGGTGGACCTCGTGGCCCAGAACGGCGCTGAGGTGGTCGTCGATGCCTTCGGCGGCCGACACCTGGATGCGGTGGGGCAGCAGGAGGCGGTCGAGGCCGAGCCGCAGCGCCCACACCGCGGCGTCGCGCTTGGCGCGGGCGCCCTTGGCGGCGGGCCGCGAGTAGCGGGCGAGCGCCCCGGCGGCGACCTTCCGGTTCGCGGCCGGGATGAGGACGCGCGGCTTGCGCCGGTTGGGCACGACGATGTACGGGCGCTTCTCCTCACCCGCCCGGGGATACAGCTGGTCGACCACCTCGGCGAGGTAGGTGGCGCGGCGACGCAGGTCGTCGGCCGTTTGCAGGGCTCGGCTCATGGCTTCTCCGTTGTTGTTCCCGTAGGCACCGGTATTCGGTTGGCGGCGAGGAGCACGTAACTGAGGAGCGTGAGCAGCAGGGGCGTGACCAGGGCGTTGTAGTAGAACATCGACAGCAGCGACAAGCCGATGACCGCCGAGCCGGCGATGCCGACGGCGGAGTGATCGGATCTGAAGCGCCACAGCACGGTGAGGGCGAATCCGAGGTAGGTGACCGTCCCGGCCGCGCCGTGGGCGAACATGACCTGCCACAGCTGGCCGTTGCCGCCGAGGGTGCGCCCGCCGCACCTGGGGCATTCGGGCGTGGGGCCCACGGCGATCGACTCGCCCGAGCCGAGGGTCTTGCGGGTCGAGCCGAAGCCGAGCACGGGGGAGTGCTGCACCACCAGTTCGGTGGCGCGCTCGGAGGAGAAGGCGCGGCCGTCGTCGGAATGGCCGTTGTCGAGCCGGGCCTGCACCACCGTCCCCAGGGGCGTGAGCACGACGAGCAGGATTGCGGCGCACCCGGCGCCGCCGAGCGCGACCATCCCGGCGGGCCTGCCCGACACGAGCAGCCGCAGGGCCGCGAAGACCGCGATGGCGGCCAGGCCGAGCCACAGGCCCCGGTTCATCGAGTACACGGCCGGCACGAGCGAGACGATGAGCAGCGCCGTGGCCGCCAGGCGCCAGCGCCGCCGCAGCGGGAAGCAGAAGGCGGCCACCACCAGCCACACGACGGTGATGGCGAAGTTGTTGCCCCACGTGTTGGTGTAGCCCCACGGCGCCGCCGGGCGCGGCGTCTCGTAGCCGAGGAAGTCCATCGTCTGCGCGGCGGCCGGGTGCACCAGCGACTGGACGAAGCCGTCGGCGGCCACCGACTTCGGCAGCAGCGCCTCCACCGGCGAGGTGTACTCGAAGCCGCCCGCGAACGTGCCGAGCAGGCCGCCGGCGACGGTGACGACGAACAGCCACGCCAGGAGCCGGATCAGGCGCTCCTTCGGGTAGCGCCCCTCGGCGACGAGGTTGTAGGCCCACAGGACGATCAGGGTGACGCAGCAGTAGAAGCCCAGGCGGAACGTCGCGCCCGGAAGATTCGAGATCCACGAGCCCGCGACCGTGCCGGGCGGGTCCACACCGAGATTGGCGAGGCTGAGCGTCACGGCCAGCAGGAACAGCAGCCACCAGCCGAACGCGGGCGGGACGGCGATGGTCCTGCGGCGCATCAGCCCAACGGCCCCGAGCGCGGCGACCAACGGAATGACGAGGACGCCCATGCCCAGGGCCCACCACAGCGGGTAGGCGGCGAGCAGCCACGTCAGCGCCGCGCCCTCGCGCGAGGGGACCGAGCCCGGCGCTGCCGCGGCGGTGCGGGCGGTCCGCACCGCTCCGGTGAGGGTCATCACGACTCGGCCGCGCGCCCGGCGGAGGCTTGCGAGGCGTCGAGTTTCACGGTCTCCGTGGGCTCCTCGACCGCCTCGAGCGAGTCCGTGGGCGTCTCATCGGCGGTGGGCTCCGCCGGGCGGGACGGCGGCTCGCGGCGAATCCCCGGCATCGGCACGTTGTTCATGGGCCCCAGCACGTTCGGCAACAGGACCGCCCCGAGCATCGAGGCGTCGATCTGGCGCATCGCGTCGGCCGCGGCGGCGGTCTGACCGACCGTGTCGCGCCGCGCCTGGACGGCCAGGATCACCGCGTCGGCGTGCGCGGCCAGCAGTTGCGCGTCGGCCGAGCACGACAGCGGTGGGGCGTCGACCACGACGAACCGGCCGGCCTCGGCGAGTTTGGTGA
Organism: Glycomyces tarimensis; assembly: GCF_054776215.1. NCBI lineage: Bacteria > Bacillati > Actinomycetota > Actinomycetes > Glycomycetales > Glycomycetaceae > Glycomyces > Glycomyces tarimensis. Next base: position 227,049 of record NZ_BAAHCB010000001.1, on the reverse strand, counting down.
ACGTCTCGGCGGCGGCCTCGCTGGTGGGGCCGGTCGCGCGAGCGGCGGCGCCGGGCCCGATGACCGCCAGGCTCGGCTGCCGCGGGGCGGCCCGCATGGTCTCGCTGAGGTCGACGCGCCCCGACCACACGTCCGCCAGGCCCGGGACCGACTCGGTGCCGAACAGCTCGGGCAGGCCCACGGTGGTGCTCGGGTTGGCGGCGACGGCGGTGACGCGGTCGCCCGCGCGGGCCATCGCGGTGGCGAGGTTCGCGGCGACGACGCTGGCGGCCGGGCCGGGCGCGACCCCGGCCACGACCACGACGCGCTGGGATTCGGTGAGCTGGGAAGAGACGACGTTGCGCATCTGGGAGAAGACCCGCCCGCCGGGGCTGTAGGCCGCGAAGACCTCGCGGCGCTGGAACTTCACCGACTTCGGCACCGAGCCGAGGACGTCGAGCTCGCAGCGTTCGACGAGGTCGACCGGGTAGGCGACGCGCCGGGCGAGCCGGTGCCGCGCCCAGGCGAGCATGAGGCCGAGCGGCAGGCCCAGGCCGAGTGCGGCGGCGAGGTTGAGCGCGGCGTTCGGTGAGACCGGCGCCTCGGGCACGGCGGGCCGGTTGATGATGCGCCCGGGCGTGATCGCGTCCTGCTCGGCCTCCAGGGCCGCGATCTCGGACTCGATCTCGCCGGCCTGGCCGTTGAGGTTGTCCAGGCTGGACTCCAGTGCGGTGCCGTCGGCGTCGGAGTCGAGCGAGTCGAGATCGCGCTCGATGTCGGCGATCTCGGCGTTGAGGCTGTCGAGGCTCGTCTGCGCGGTGGTGATCGCGTTCTCGAGCGAGGTGCTGGCTCCGGCCTGGCGGTGGTTCAGGTAGGCCTCGCTGAAGGCGACCGTGCCGGTCTTCGCCTCCTCGGGGTCGTCGGCGCGGAAACTGATCTCCAGCACCGACGTGTTGGGCGGCACGGCGACCGAGACGCGCTTGGACAGCTCGTCGCTGGAGGGCGCCGACAGGCGCTCGGCGGCGGCCTGGGCGATGTCGGTGGACTTGACGATCTGGGCCTCGGTGTCGAGGTTGACCGGCCCGGGCGTGCGGGCCCCGGCGACGTCCGTGTCGGTAGCGGTGGGGAGCACCAGGACCGAGGCGGTGGACTCGTAGACCGGTTCGGTGACCGCGGTGTAGCCGAGCCCGGCCGCGAGCGCGGCGGCGACGGTGCCGACGATGAGCCACCATGAGCGGCGGGCGATGATGCCGTAGTCGGCGAGCGTGCGGGCGGCAGGGGTCCTCAACGCGAATGCCTTTCTCGTTCTTGGGCTCTCGCTCAAGTAACGAGGCACCGCCCCGATAAGTGACGGGGGTGTGTCGCTCGACCGGAAACCATCACCGATACGGGCGTGGTTCTTGTGTCAACCGACCATTAAAGACCAACTCGTTCGTTATCATGTTGATTCGCGCATTTTGAGCGACCGTCACAACCGGACTCCCGTGGGGTGGGGACGAAATGAGCAAGCCGAACTCGCAGCCAGGACTGCCACTGAGGACCGGACGGGGCCTCGTCGCCCTCCTTGCCGCCGTCCCGCTGGTGCTCGCGGGCTTCATCGTCGGCTACGGCGTCGGCGCCGACAGGGAGCGGACCACCGAGACCGTGCCCGCCTGGGAGGACGAACTCGAGCAGACCGCCGAACACGAACCCGTCGCCGCGTCGTTCACCGCCACCGGCATCGAGGGGTCCGCGCCCGCCGAGCCCAGCGCGCTGCCCGTCGGCACCAGCGACGGCCTCGGCATCAGCGTCACCCACCTCCAGTTCGCCATTGACGAGTCCACAGTGGCGCCCGCCCACACCGCCGAGGTGCGGCTGCCCGTGCTCATCCCGCCCGACAGCGAGGCGATGATGATCGAGATCTCCTCGGTCCGCCCCGTCTCGTGCCTGTGCTCGCTCACCGCCTCCTCCTCCCCGCCTTACGGGCGCGTCTGGGACGTCGCACACGTCGACGCGACCACCACCGAGGTCGTCTTCGACGTCACCGGCGCCATCGACGCGCCCGGTCGCTACGGATTCGCGATCTCCACCCCCGACCGCGACTCCTACCTCGAATTCGAGGGCGGACGCGTCGACGACAGGGGACCGCGACTGTGGACCGTCTCCGCGCCCGAACCGACGCCGAGTCCCACGCCCAGCGCGACACCGAGCCCGTCTGCGACCCCGGCCGACCCGGTGCCGTTCGTGCCCGAAGGCGGCCAAGCCGAGAGCAACCTCGGCAGGTGCGCGACCGACGAGAAGCTCATGCCGAGCTGCGGGGCGCTGGTCGGCGCCGCCGCCGGCGCCCATACCGGACGCGACAAGGAGGAGGCCTTCCTCGAATTCGAACAGGATGCCGGGCACACGCAGCAGATCTACCACGCCTATGAGCGGGCCGACGGGAGGCTGTTCCCCACTCCCGACCAGATCGCGCTCACCGAGGATCCCGACAACCCCAGGACGCTGTTCATCAACTGGAAGCCGCGGATGGCGACCTGGGCGCAGATCGCCGCCGGCGATCCCGAGATCGACGCCTATCTCACGCGGCTGGCCGAGCACATCAAGACGAACTTCGACAAGCCGTTCTTCTTCACGGTCCACCACGAGCCGGAGAACGATGTGATCGAGCGGGCCGGCTCGGGGATGGAGCCGAAGGACTACGCCGACATGTACCGCTACGTCATCGAGTTCATGCGAGCCCAGGGCGTCGACAATCTCGTGACGGTCATGAACTACATGGGCTACCTCAAGTGGGTGGACATGCCCTGGCACGACAAGCTCTATCCGGGCGACGACGTCGTCGACTGGATCGGCCTGTCGGGGTACGGGCAGTCCCTCTCGGACGACGGGCACTCCGATTTCACCGAGATCATCGACCAGACCAAGGACGGCTCGTGGCCCGGGTTCTACCACTGGGTGGGGCAGAACCATCCGGGTAAGCCGATCATGCTCGCCGAGTGGGGCGTGTTCAGTGAAGAGGAGTATCCCGACCATCAGGAGACCGTGTTCAGGGCGGCCGCCGAGCAGTTGGCGCACTATCCGCGTTTGAAGGCGATCGTGTACTTCTCCTCGCCCGATGCCGAGGGCCGCAATTCCGAGATCCATGCCGATCCGGACGCGCACCAGGCGTTTAGGGAGCTGATGGCCTCGCAGCACTTCGATGTGGAGCTGAGCGAGTGGCCGTAGGCCGTCATAGGGAGCCATAGGGCGCCGTAGGACGCCGTAGGGCGCCGTAGGGCACCGTTCGGAGGCGGCTCGGGGTGCGCGTGGGTGCGAGTTCAGGCGCAGCGACGACGAGGTAGGAGCCTGTGGGGGTCGGACGTCGGGTGCGGGTCCGTTTGAGTGCGGGTTCAACCGGGCGGCGACGAAGAGCTGAGTTCTTTGTGGAGGTCGGGTCAGCGGGCATGCCGGTGGGATGTGCCTCTGCACGGCCAGGGCGGTTCCTTAGTTCCCGGTTTCGCTTGCAGCGCAGGGCGCTCGTGGCTCTGAGCGGTCGAAACGTGAGTGTTTTCCCACCCTAATGGGTGATGACAGGGGTCTTGTGACCTGGGAGAATAGAGGTATAGCACGAACCGGCGGAAGCAGCAGGTTCGTACGAGACCTCAAGGACCGAGGGAGGTGTCAGATGGCCAAGGCGAGCATGAAGCCCAGCAGGACCGAGCGGACCGAGCGCGCCAAGGTCATCCACACCGATCTCGATGAGGCGGCTGCCGCCATCAACGCCCTCCACGCGGACATCCTCGCCCGGGTGATCGAGGCGAAAGCCTGGAACATCCACCGCGACTGCGACGGCTTCTCCGCGCTCCGCGAATGGCTGGTCGCCACCTTCGACTTCCACCTACGCACGGCTGCTGATCTTGCGGCGATCGCCCGCACGGCAGGGAAGTTCACCGTCCTCGCTGAGACCGCCACGTCGGCTCGGGCGCGGATCGACCGGGTCGCGGCGGCCGTGCGCCGTCTGGACGCGACCAAGGCCCTCCGCGTGTACGCCCGGACTCCCTACCGCGAGCCTGTCCCTTCCCCGTTCGACGCGGACACGCTCTGCCCGACGCCGGAGCATCTGGTCGCCGAGTACTGCATCCACGCGACGGTGAAAGACGTGCACGCCCAGCTCGACGAGCTCCAAGCCGTCCTCGACTCGGGTGAGGAGCTGTTGGACGGGCTCGGGCAGCAGTCGTTGCAACGGCTCGACTTGGTGGAGACCGAGAACGGCATGTTCGTCCTCTCCGGGCTCCTGTCTGCGGATACCGGGAAGCTGTTCGCCAAGCTCCTGACCACCGCCGTGCCCCCGCCCCGGCAGGATGAAGTCGACCAGGATGGGTCGCTGCCGCCTGCGGCGAATCGCCGGGCCGAGGCGTTCCACCAGGTGCTCGCGACCCACGGGGCCGACCCGAACGCGGCCAAGCGGCACGGGCACACCGCCATCCTGCACCTGTCGGTCGACATCGAGACCCTGGCTGGGGACGACACCGGACGCGTGGCCACCTTGGAAGGCGACCCGATCAGCCTCGGGAAGGCCCGCCTGCTCGCGTGTGAGGGCCTGGTGATCCCCAACGTGTTCAACTACCGCACCGGCGAAGCGATCGAACTCGGGCGTGCCCTGCGCCTGCCGAACTCGGCGCTGCGCAGGAAGTTGGAACTCGAGCAGCCCGGCGGGTGCGCCTGGACCGGCTGCCACGCCCCCGTGCAGTGGACCGAAGCCCACCACATCCGCCACTGGGCGAATGGTGGACCCACCGTCGCGGCGAACCTGATCCTGCTGTGCCGCTTCCACCACGGCCGCATCCACACCCCCGGCTGGTCGATTCAGAAGACCGGACCGGGCAAAGCGTTGATCGTCCACCACGACGGGCACGAGGACACCGACCCCGACCTCAAGTGCGGCTGCTCGGACTGGCGCACCGACACCGACCTGGATCTGGGCTTCGCCGAGGACATCGCGAACGCCTTCCCCACCGGCCTGTACCCCGAAGAATGGTCGGAGACACTCAAACCCGACCTCGAAGCCGCCGCCGAGCAGGCCGAGACCGAGCAGGTCATGGCCGCCGCGAGAGCCGCCCGCGCGAAAGTGCGAGCCCGCTTCATCACACCCGCACCCCAACCCGCGACCGAACCCGAACCGGCTTCACCACCGGCACCCGAACCGGGACCGGGACAGGGATACGAGACTTCCACACCACTGACTGAACCGAGGCGGACTCGCGACCTCGTCAGCGCCGCAACGGCACCGGACTACAGGCCGCCGCCGGTCTTAATCTGCCCGCTGCGGGATGTCGTGGCGGGGAAGGAGCCTCATAAGCGGCCAGCTCGAAACCGGACACCCGGTTCGAGCCCTTCTCCATGTCCAGGCCCCGAACCGGACCATCAGCCACCCCGTACCCGTCTCACGGCAGAACTCAATCCGACCCGGCACGAGCCCACCGCCCGCCTCCGCGCCGACCAACCAACACCAGCCCACCTGTCACCGTTTTTGTCGCCGCCATAGCGCAGCCGGGCCAGCCACAACACCGACCCCGCCAGCGCACCGGATTGCCATTGCCGGTCTCAACAGGCACCCACGCCGAGCCACATCGGCGCCCACCCCAGCCAGCGACCCCGACCGTCCCGCCACCTCACCGTCGCCGCCTCAGCGCAGAGTGAGCGCCCACGACACTGTCGTCGCCAGCGCATCGGCGGCCATTGCAGGCCTCCCCACGCTGCCCAGCACTACCTACAGCACTATCTACAGCGCGTACAGCGCCAACAGCGCCAACAGCGCCAACAGCGCCAACAGCGCCAACAGCGCCAACAGCGCCAACAGCGCCTACAGCGCCATCTTCAGCACTAGCTATCCACAGCACCAGCTACCGGATCGACGACCGAGTCGGCATGGACCGTCCCGCCGCTGATAACTCTTCGGCGGCTGGGGCCTTCGGGTGGCGCTTGTACGGGGAGACGAACGTGTCCCCGGCGATCCAGAAGCGCCACGGCACCTCGGCGGCCTTTGATATGCCCGTGCGCGGGCCGACCTGCACCGCGAGCTCGCGGTTCCCGGACTCGATCGCGCCGATCATGTCGGTCCCGTCGTCGCGCCGGTCCCAGCCCATCGCCTGTGCGAGCCGCGCCGGGCCACGTGCGAGCTCACGGAATGGAACCCGCTCCCCGCGCCTGGCTTGCGCGGTCTCGACTCCGTCGACGATCTCACCTGCGCGCAGCAGCACCCCCGCCCCGAAGCCGTCGGAACCGCAACTGAGATTGGCGCAGTAATGCATCCCGTAGGTGAAGTAGACGTACAGGTGCCCCGGTGGGCCGAACATCGTCGCCGTGCGGGCGGTGCGGCCCCGGAACGTATGCGACGCCGGATCATCTTGTCGGTACGCCTCGATCTCGGTCAGGCGCACCGTGACACCGTTCGCGGTCACCAGGCAGCCCAGGAGCTCCGGCGCCACCTGCACCGGATCGCGCGCGAAGAACGACCGCTCCATCATGAGCAGTTGGAAGGCGCGTCCTCGGACGCCGGCACCGCGTCGGCGATCGTCGGCGACAGGCCGTTGAGGACGTCCACCGGCTGTTCGTGCTCGGACGGCACGGTCACGCCGACCGGCACCTGCCGGTCCACGGTCACCCACTCGGTGCCGTCGCCGTCCTCCTCGGTGAACCAGCAGACGCCGTTCAGCAGGTAGATCGGCGCGGTCGGCTCGAGCTCCACGGGTTCGACGCCGCAGGTCGCCACCACCGCCGGGTCGCCGTACGCCACCACGAACTCGGAGGCGTGCTCGCCGCCCTCCACGGGCCGGCCCGGCAGGTCCGCCACGGTCTCGGGGGCTTTCGCGGTCATCGCGAGGCACACCACCGCGTCCTCGTCGCTCAGATGCGGGACCTCGACGCTCACCGGCGCGAGCTCGGCGTCCGTGCCGTCCTCGGCGAAGCGGGAGTCATCGGCGGCCGGGGCGATGAGATTGAACACCAGGATGCCAGCGACGACCGCCACCGGCACCGCGACCGCCGTCGCCAGCACGACCGGAAGCTTCGACTTCCCCACGGCGCTCCTCACAGGTGCAGGATCGAACAGGTCAACGTGCGGGTAATGCCGCCCACCCGCTGGACTTTACTCACCACGGAAGCACCCAACTGGTCGACGGTGGAGGCCTCGGTGAGGATCACCACGTCGTAAGGGCCGGTCACGGTGTCGACGCGCACGACGCCGTCGATCTTCGAGACGGCTCTGGACACCTCTTGTGCCATGCCCACCTCGGTTTGCACGAGAATGTACGCCTGCACCATTGACAGGTCTCCCTACGATCACGGGCGATCAGGGGTCCGGCGGCCGGAAGGCGACACGGGCGGGCCTGACGGGCTCACGATCACCGTTGAGCGAAGATTACGCAGTACAGACCGCACCGTCAACTGCCCGAGACTGGAACCGATAGTGAGCGAAACCGTTGCCGAGGTCGGCGAGTTCAAACTGATCGAGCGATTCACCAGGCACTTCACCGCCACCGACGCCGTCGAGCTCGGACCCGGCGATGACGCCGCCGTCGTGACCGCACCGGACGGTCGGATCGTCGCCTGCACCGACATGCTCATCGACGGCCGCCACTTCCGCCGTGACTGGTGCTCCGCCACCGACGTCGGCCACCGGGCCGCCGCCGCGAACTTCGCCGACATCGCCGCGATGGGCGCGGTGCCCACCGCGCTGCTCGCCGCCGTCTCGGCCCCGCAGGACACCCCCGCCGAATGGCTCGAAGGGCTCGCCTCCGGTCTCGCGGCTGAGGCGGCGGCCGTCGGCGCGGCCGTCGTCGGCGGCGACACCACGCGCGGCGAGCAGTTGACCGTCACCGTCACCGCGCTCGGCGACCTCGAGGGCCGCGCGCCGGTCACCAGGGGCGGCGCCAGGCCGGGGGACGTGCTGGCGTTGGCAGGGAAGGTGGGCTGGTCCGCCGCCGGGCTGCTCGTCCTCTCGCGCGGATTCCGCTCGCCCGGGGCGCTGGTCGCCGCTTACCGGCGGCCGAGGCCGCCGTACGCGGCGGGGAGGAACGCCGCCCTCATGGGGGCCGGCGCCATGATCGACATCTCGGACGGCCTGCTCGCCGATCTGGGGCATCTCGCCGCGTCCTCGGAGGTTGCGATCGACGTCGACACGGGCACGCTCGATGTGCCCGAACCGATGGCGAACGCCGCCGAGGCGCTGGGAGCCGATTCGCTCACGTGGCTGCTGTCGGGAGGCGAGGATCACGCCTTGGCCGCGACGTTCCCTCCGGAGGTGATCCTGCCCGAGGGTTGGTGGCGCATCGGTGCGGTCGACGAGGGCTCGGGGGTGACCGTCGACGGCCGCCGCTGGACCGGTCCGCTCGGTTGGGACCACTTTCGAGAAGCACCGTAGCGAAGCCGGCAATGAAGCACCGCTCAAGCGGCCCGGTGTGAGGGACCGCCCAAGAATGAGGCCGGTGGCGAGGCGCAGGGGCGCGGGAGCCGGCTCTGCCAGCACGGCACGACGAAACGCCGCCGGGGAGATCCCCGGCGGCGTGAAGTCTCTTCGCCTGCGGCCTTAGCGGGTCACCTTGTTGGCCTTGAGGCACGAGGTGCAGACCTTGGCGCGGCGCTTGTTGTCACCGGAGCCAGTCGCGATGCGAATGGTCTGCAGGTTCGGGTTCCAACGACGCTTGGTCTTCTTGTGGGACCACGGCACGTTGTTGCCGAAGCCCGGGCGCTTGCCGCAGACTTCACACACGCTCGACATAATCCAAACTCCTGCTTTGACGTTTCAGCGCCCACCCCCACGGCGGGCAACCCGGTAATTCTAACGGACCTGTCAGGGAGCACCCCATCCAGGGCCAAGGGCCTGTGTCACAGACCCGAAAGGCCGCGAATCCGGCACTGGTGACCTCGAGCGGACCTCCGGCGATGCCTCCAGGATGCACCGTGGTGGCTGCCGCCGACCGCTACCGTCGGTCACTCTAGGATTGGGCCAGATCCCGTAGGCTACCCACATACAGTGATGTGCCGATGCCCATATTTTCTTTGGTGAGTCGATCATGAGCAACACCCCGCAGCCGCCGGCCGATGGTTGGCAGCCGCCGCAGTCTCCTCAAGAGCCTCCGGTTTACCGGCCCAACGAGCAGCCCCCGACGGAGGAGCCGCCGCCGTGGTCGCCGGAGAGCCAGCGCGTGTCTCCGACGCACCAGCAGTCGCCCGTGGAGGACGACGGCACCGTCAAGTACGTGAGCGGTCCCGGCAGCCAGCCTCAGGCGCCGTTCGGGCCGCCGCCCGGCGTGCCGATCTCCCCGTTCGACGGCCCGCCTTCGCCCATGGGCCCGGGCATGTCGCCGGTCTCGTCGATGCCCGCGTCCGGCATGCCCGGCATGGCCCCGGGTATGCCGCCGGCCTCCGGTGTTCCCGTCTCGGGCATGCCGCCGGCCTCGGGTGTTCCCGTCTCGCCGGGACGGGGCCAGTTCGGTCCCCAGGGCGGCCAGCTCGTGCCGGTCTCCGGCGCGGCCGGCCCCGCCTGGGGCGGCGCCCAGCCCGGGCAGATCCAGCGCAAGAAGAAGGGCGGCGGCAAGGGGCCGCTGTGGTTCCTGCTGATCGGCATCGTCGTCATCGCCGGCGCGCTCGGCGTCGGCGGGTTCATCCTCTTCAACCCCGGCTCCAGCGGCTCGGACGACCAGCCGACCGGAACCATCCAGACCACTGTGCCCGCTGCCGCCGAGCTGTCGACGTTCGGCAACGAGGCGTCGGGCCTGAGCTTCCTCGCCGGTGAGGGATGGGCCGAGGCCACCGAGGCGCCCGCGGCGTTCGCCGACGCCAGCGGCGCCACGGCCGCCGACGAGTCCGCCTCCGTCTTCGTCGGCACGCTCGACGCCGAAGGGCTGGGCCTGGGCGAGGACGCCGACATCGCCGCCGCGGGCGGGGCCTTCGACGCGGCGCTCGCCGAGCACCTCGGCGGCGCGGTCGGCGAGGATCTCACCGCCACCCCGTACCGGGTGGACGCCAGGGCGGCCGAGTTCCACACCTTCACCGTGGGAGACGTCACGGTGCTGACCGCCGTGATCGAGACCGACGCCGGCTACGTCGGCTACGCCGGGTTCGCCCCGGCCGAGCAGCTCGAGTCCGTCGAGCAGATCCGCAACTCCCTCAGCTTCGGCGAGTAAGGCGACGCCCCCGACCGAGCGGTTCCGTTCCGCCCGGCGGGGGCGTATCCTCATGGCCCGTGGCTGAAATCCCAGAGCACGGCACGCAGAACCTCGACGCCGACGCGATGCGGCGGTGGGCTTCGCGCGGCATCGACTCCTTGACCCGCCATCGGCGCGGCGTCGACGAACTCAACGTGTTCCCCGTCGCCGACTCGGACACGGCGACCAACATGATCGCCACCCTCCGGGCCGCGTTCGGGAGTGCGACGCCGAACCAGGCGCTGCCCGAGCTGCTCGACGACGCCGCCTCCCGGGCGCTGCTGTCGGCACGCGGCAACTCCGGGGTGATCCTCGCCCAGATGCTGCGCGGCCTCGCCGACGCCTGGACCGCCGACTCGGTCGACGCCAAGGGCTTCGCCCTCGGGCTCCGCTCGGCCACCGACGCCGCCACCGCCGCCGTCGCCGTCCCCACGGCCGGCACCATCCTGACCGTCGCCGAAGCCGCCTCCTCGGCCGCCGCCAAGGCCGCGCCGTTCGGGCTGGTCTCCGCCGCGCGCGCTGCGGCCGAGGGCGCCGCCGAAGCGGTCGCGGCCACGCCGACGCAGCTGCCCGCACTCGCCCGTGCGGGCGTGGTCGACGCGGGCGGGCTCGCCCTCGCGCTCCTGCTGGAGGCTTTGGTGGAGGCCCTCACCGGCTCGACCTCGAGCGGCGCGCTCGACCTGCTGGAACGCCACCGCACCCGCTCGGGCGGCCCCGTTGAAGAGGTGCCGCGCGAGACCGGCTCGGAGGCGTACGACTACGAGGTCCAGTACCTGCTCGAATCCGGGGTCGACGAGGCCGCCGACCTGCGCCACCGCCTGACCGAGCTGGGCGACTCGGTCGTCATCATCGGCTCGCGCGCCGCCAAGTCCGTCACCACCTTCAACGTCCACGTGCACGTCAACGACGTCGGCGCGGCCATCGAGGCCGGCATCGAACGCGGGCGGGTGCACCGCATCTCGGTGACCCGCTTCGACGACGCCTACTCGCGCCACCACACCGAGGAGCTCGACCGGGCCGTCGTCGCCGTCACCTCCCTGCCGCAGCTGCGGGACCTGCTGGAGACCGAGGGCTGCCGCGTGGCCGCCTCGGGCGACGTCGATGACGTGCTGCTGGCCATCCGCGCCGGCGGCGGACCGAACGCGGTGGTCCTGGTCGACGACGCCGACGCGATCGAGGCGGTCCGCGAGGCCGCGCACGAGGCACGCGGCGACGGCTACCGCGTCGCGGCCATCCCCACCGGCTCGATCATGCAGAGCCTGGCCGCCTTCGCCGTCCACGATCCCGAGCGTCCCTTCGACGACGACGTCATCGCCATGGCCGAGGCCGCCGCCTCCTGCCGCACCGGCGAGGTCCGCTTCGAGGACGGCAAGGTCCTCGGACTGGTCGACGGCGACGTCGTCCACACCGGAACCGACCCGGCCCTGGCCGCCCTCGACCTGGTCGACCGGCTCTGCTCGGCGGGGGCCGAGCTCATAACACTGCTGTCCGGCGCCGAGTCGGACCCCGAAACTGTCACAGCCCTCAGCGATCATTTGGAACAGGCGTGGCCGCTGGTGGAGCTCCAGCAGCTGCCCGCCGGGCAGGACCGGCCGCTCATGCTCATCGGCGCCGAGTGACGATCCTGGAACCGAGCCGCCGCATGGGGAGAGGTGACCGTTGACCGTAGGACTGGAGACCCGGCTGCGAGACGTCGTCGGCCAGAGGACCGCCGCCGCCCTCGACAAGGGACTCGGACTCGAGACCGTCGGCGACCTGCTGTCCCATTACCCGTTCCGCTACGCCCAGCGCGGCGAGCAGGCCGACCTCGGCTCCCTCCAGATCGGCGAGGAGGTCACCGTCTTCGCCCAGGTGCGGGCCGCGGTGCCGAAGTTCCTGCCGCCCAAGGCCGTCAAGAAGGGCGGCCGACCGATCAAGCGCGACCTGCTCGAAGTCGTCGTCGCCGACGAGACGGGCCGCACCGTCACCCTCACCTACTTCAACCAGGCTTGGCGGGCCCGAGAGCTCACCCCCGGGCGCTGGGGCCTGTTCGCCGGCAAGGTCGGCCAGTTCCGCGGCCGGCTCCAGTTGAACTCGCCGCAGTACCGCCTCCTCGCTGAGGACGCCGCCGACCCTGCCGAGGCCGCCGAGGCGGTGGAGGAGTTCGCCGGCGCGCTCATCCCGGTGTACCCGGCCACGGCGGACCTCCCCACCTGGAACATCGGCAAGGCCGTCCACACCGCGCTCGGCCGGCTCGGCGCCCCGCCGGACCCGCTCCCGGCCGCGATCCGCTCCCGCCAGAACCTCATGGACTACGCCACCGCGCTCCACCAGATCCACCGGCCCGACTCGTTCGAGTCGCTCGGCGCCGCCAAGAAGCGGCTGAAATGGCAGGAGGCGCTGGTCATGCAGGCCGCGCTGGTGCGGCGCAAGGCCGAGGCCGCCGTCGAACCGGCCACGCCGCGGCCTCGGGGCGGGGCCGTCCTCGACGCCTTCGACGCCGCGCTGCCGTTCGAGCTCACCGCCGGCCAGCGCCAGGTGGGGGAGGAGATCGCCGCCGAACTCGCCGGCGAGCACCCCATGCACCGGCTCCTCCAAGGCGATGTCGGCTCCGGCAAGACCCTCGTGGCCCTGCGCGCCATGCTCCAGGTCGTCGCCCACGGCGGCCAGGCCGCGCTGCTGGCGCCCACCGAGGTCCTCGCGGGCCAGCACCACCGCTCCATCGTCGAGATGCTCGGCGACCTCGCCCGCGGCGGAGAGCTGGGCGCTCCTCCCGAGGCCACCCGCGTCGCGCTCCTGACAGGCTCGGCCACCGCCGCCCAGCGGCGCGCCACGCTCGACGCGGTCCGCTCCGGTGAAGCGGGCATCGTCATCGGCACCCACGCGCTGCTGTACGACGGCGTCGACTTCGCCGACCTCGGCCTGGTCGTCGTCGACGAGCAGCACCGCTTCGGCGTCGAACAGCGCGACGCCCTGCGCTCCAAGGCCGAACGTCCGCCCCACACCCTCGTCATGACGGCCACCCCGATCCCCCGCACGGTCGCGATGACCGTCTACGGCGACCTCGAGACCAGCCGCCTCACCGAACTCCCGGCCGGGCGCATCCCGATCGCGACCCACGTCGTCCCCTACACCGACGAGCGGTGGATGGCCCGCACCTGGGCCCGCATCCGCGAAGAGGTCGCCGCCGGGCGCCAGGCCTACGTCGTCTGCCCGCGCGTCGGCGGCGACGACGGCGACGACGGCGGAGCGGACGATCGCCGCCCGCCGCTGGCGGTCACGGACACGATCGAGCTCCTGCGCACCGGTGCGCTGCGTGACCTGCGGCTCGGGCTCCTCCACGGCCGCCTCGACTCCGACGAGAAGGACCGCGTCATGCGCGCCTACGCCGCCGGAGACATCGACGTGCTCGTGGCCACCACCGTCATCGAGGTGGGCGTCAACGTCCCCAACGCCACCACGATGGTCATCCTCGACGCCGAGCGCTTCGGGATCTCGCAGCTCCACCAGCTCCGCGGCCGCGTCGGCCGTGGCGACCATGCCGGGCTGTGCCTGCTGGTGAGCGAGGCCGCCGAGGGCAGCAGTTCGCGCGAGCGCCTGGACGCGGTCGCGTCCACCACCGACGGCTTCGCGCTGGCCGAGCTCGACCTGGAGCAGCGCCGCGAGGGCGACGTCCTCGGCGCCGCCCAGTCCGGCACGAAGTCGCACGTCAAGCTGCTGTCACTGCTGCGGGACGTCGACATCATCGAGGCCGCCAGGCAGGACGCGATCGAGCTCATCGGTGCCGATCCGCAGATGCGCTCCGAGCCGGGTTTCGCCGCGCTCGTCAATGACCTCGCCGCCGACCGCGGGGAATACCTGGAGAAGGGCTGAGCGGCTGCTCTTTGGTTTGGAGAGGGTCGGAGAAGGGCTGTGCGGCGTCCTTGCTTCGGGACTACCCGGAGAAGGGCGGTGCGGTCTCCTTGGCCCGGGGAAGGTCGGAGAAGGGCTGTGCGGCTTCCTTGGCTTTGGGGAGCAGCCGAGGACTTGCCCTGCGTTAGAGTGGTGGTCCCATGACTAGGATCATCGCCGGCGCCCTCAAGGGCCGCCGCCTCGCAACGCCGCCGGGGGACCGCACCAGGCCCACCGCCGACCGTGTCCGGGAAGCGCTGTTCAACTCGCTCGCGCCGGGGGGCGATCTCGAAGGGCTCCGATTCGCGGACCTCTACGCGGGCTCCGGCGCCGTGGGCATCGAGGCGGTCTCGCGCGGCGCCGAGCACGCCCTGTTCGTGGAGTCCCACGCGCTCACCGCCAAGCTGTTGCGCCGCAACATCGCCGACCTCGACGTGAGCGGCGCGCTCGTGGTTTCCGCCCCTGTCGAGAAGGCGCTCGCCGCCGAGCCGGAGGAGCCCTACGACATCGTTTTCGCCGACCCGCCCTACGCGGTCACCGACGCGGCGATCGGTGCGATGCTCGATGCCTTGGTGGGCAACCACTGGCTCGCGCCCGACGCCGACGTGGTGATCGAGCGCGGCGGCCGCGATGCGAGCGTGCCGTGGCCCGCGAAGATCGCAGAAGACCGCGTCCGCCGCTACGGGACCACCGCCCTTTGCTACGGTCGCGCTTTGTGAAACCTGAAGCTCGGCACGCCGTCTGTCCCGGGTCGTTCGACCCGGTGACCTACGGTCATCTCGATATCATCAGCCGCACCTCGCAGTTGTACGATGAAGTGTGGGTCGCGGTCTTCCACAACGCCTCCAAGAACGCGGTGTTCACCGTTGAGGAGCGCTTGGATCTGCTCCGCGAGACCACAGCCGATATGCCGAACGTCCGTGTGGCGTCGTTCAAGGGCCTCGTCGTCGACTTCTGCTCTGAGCACGGGGTCGGCGTCATCGTCAAGGGCGTCCGCGCCGTCTCGGATTTCGACTACGAACTGCAAATGGCCCAAATGAACTACGGCCTGGGGGGCGTTGAGACGGTGATGATGCCCACCAATCCGCTGTATTCTTTTCTTTCGTCCTCCATGGTCAAGGATGCGGCGAAGTGGGGCGGGGACATCTCTCCTCATGTGCCGGAGGTCGTCCAAAGACGACTAGTGGAACGCATGCGCCAGGATTGACCCCTGTTCCACGTTCCAATACGGGACAATAACCCCATGACGGATATTGACGGGAGCAAATCGGTGGGTTCGCTCGACAGGATCGAAGAGATCATCGCCTATGTGGAGGCGGCCAAGGCCGTCCCGATGTCTCGCAGCTGCAAAGTGGATCGCGCCGAACTCATCGCGATGCTCGAAGACCTCCAGGCCGAGCTGCCCGGCGACATCCGCCGTGCCGAGGCCATGCTCCATGAGCGCGACAAGATCATCGAGGCCGGCGAGCGCGAAGCCGAGCGGATCATCTCCGAAGGCGAGGCCGAGCACGCCAGGCTCGTGTCCCGCCACGAGGTGACGGTCTCGGCCGAACACGAGGGCAACCGGATCATCTCCGAGGCCCGCGGCGAGGCCCAGCGCCTGCGCGACGAGGTCGACGAGTACGTCGACACGACGCTCGCGAACTTCGAGCAGTTCCTGCACCGGGCCCTGTCCGGTGTCGAGCGCGGGCGCGACAAGATGCACACGCTGCGCGAGATCGGCTCGTTCGCCCCGCAGCAGCACGAGGACACCGAAGACGAGAAGCCGCTCCCGCAGATCTAGGGGCGACAGGACGCCGGTTCCGCGCCGTCGACCTCGCTTGGGAGCGTCCCGCGCCCTGAGGTAGCATTGTCGGTCGGCCTCGATCGAGGCGCATCTCCCAAGGTAAGGACAGCAGTTCACCCATGACCAGCACCGCTCTGAACCCCGCTTCTCCAATGGTGGTCGACACCGTGGAGCTCGGGCACAGCGCCGGCGCGACCATGCAGGTCGCGCGGGAGGTCGACGCCCCCGAGGCGTTCGGTCTCGAGGTGTACAAGGTCCCGGAGTCCTCGCCGCTGTCCATCGACCTCACCCTCACCGCGGCCGGCGAAGGCGTCTTCGCCAACGGCGACGTGGAGGCCACGGCGCAGGGGGAGTGTGCGAGGTGCCTCGCACCCATCGAGGACACCCTCAGGGTGCAAGTGCAGGAGCTGTACGCTTATGAAGGCTCCGCCACCGAGGAGACCACTGACGCCGACGAGATTCTGCGGCTCCAGGGGGACCTGCTCGATCTGGAGCCCGCGGTTCGGGACGCGCTGGTGCTGGCAATGCCGGTCACCCCGCTGTGCCGGCCCGACTGCCCGGGATTGTGCGCCGAATGCGGCGTGCCCTGGGACGAACTGCCCGACGACCACGGTCACGAGACCGTGGACCCGCGTTGGGCGGCATTGGAGACCTTGCGGCTCGCCGACGCCGATGGCGACGACGAACCGAAATAGCACAGCGAAACAGTATGGAGTTCTAAAGTGGCTGTCCCGAAGCGTCGTATGTCGCGTAGCAACACCCGGCACCGCCGTTCGCAGTGGAAGGCTGCCCCGGTCGCTCTGGTCGAGTGCCCGCAGTGCCACGCGAAGAAGCGCGGCCACCAGGTCTGCGAGGTCTGTGGAACGTACAAGGGCCGCCAGGTCCTCGAGGTCTAAGACTTCCCGTCCATGGGCGACAAGGCAGTAGAACATTTCGAAGCGGTGTTCGGGGTCAGTGACATCGACCCCGAACTGCTGCGTCTCGCCCTGACTCACCGCTCCTACGCCTACGAGAACGGCGGCATCCCCACCAATGAGCGACTCGAGTTCCTCGGGGACTCGGTGCTCAGTCTGGTGATCACCACCGCGCTCTACCGCAACCACCCCGAGCTGCCCGAGGGGCAGCTCGCGCGGCTGCGGGCGTCGGTGGTGAACATGAAGGCGCTGGCCACGGTCGCGCGCCGCATGGGCGCCGGTGGGCTGGGGCCGCACCTGTACCTCGGCAAGGGCGAGGAGTCCTCGGGCGGGCGCAACAAGAACTCGATCCTGGCCGACGCCGTCGAGGCGCTGCTCGGCGCGATCTACCTCCAGTACGGCGTCGACACGGCCAAGCGCGTCGTGCACCAGTTCTTCGACCCGCTCATGGAGCGCGCCGCCGGCCAGGGCGCGGCCCTGGACTGGAAGACGAGCCTCCAGGAACTCACCGCCGACTCCGGTCTCGGCGTGCCCGAGTACCGGATTTCCGAGTCGGGCCCCGACCACGCCAAGGAGTTCACCGCCTGGGCGGTCGTGGCCGGCGAGGAGTTCGGCGAGGGCACGGGCGGCTCGAAGAAGGACGCCGAGCAGATCGCGGCCGAACTGGCCTGGCGGGTGCTCTCCGAGCGACTCGGCGTCAAGCAGCGCTAGCGCATCACGGCTCGCAAGCGTCGCCGAGCTCTCAGCGCGGCTGCTAGAGTCGCGCCATGCCACGTACGGACCAGGCATCGCGCGTCATCGCCGCACCACCCGATCACGTCTGGGTCGCGCTCCTCGATCCCGAGGCGCTCGCCGCATGGCTTCCTCCGACCGGGATGACCGGCAGGTTCGAGCGGTTCGACGCCCGTCCGGGCGGGTCGTACCGGATGGTGCTGACCTATGCCGACGCGGCCGACGCCACGGGGAAGTCCACCGCGGACTCCGACGTCGTCGAGGCCCGCTTCGTCGACGTCGTCCCCGGCGTGCGGGTCGTTCAGGCGATCGACTTCGTCTCCGACGACCCGGCTTTCGCCGGCACGATGACCATGACGTGGGAGGTCGCGGCCGTCGAAGCGGGGACCCGCGTCGATATCGTCGCCACCGACGTCCCGGACGGGATCTCCGCGGAAGACCACGCCGCGGGACTCGCCTCTTCCCTGGCGAACCTCGCCGCGTTCGTCGAGCGGTAGGCCTTGCGGGGCCGGCTCAGCGCTGGCATTTCGGGCAGTAGTGCGCCGAGCGGTCCCCGATGACCTCTCGGCGGATCGGCGTGCCGCAGCGGCGGCACGGCTGACCGGCCCTGCCGTAGACCGCGAGCTCCCGTGAGAAGTACCCTGACTGGCCGTTGACGCGCACATACAGCGCGTCGAACGAGGTGCCGCCGGCGGCGAGCGCCTCCTCCAGCACTTCCCGGACGTGCACGAGCAGTTCGAGGCCCTTGCGCTGGGAGATCTTCTCGCCGAGGCGACGCCCGCGGATGCCGGCGCGCCACAGCGCCTCGTCGGCGTAGATGTTCCCGACCCCGCTGATCCACGCCTGGTCGAGCAGTGCCTTCTTCACCTCGATGCGTCTGGCGCGCAGCCTCGTCGCGCACAGCGCCGCGTCGAATTCGGGCTCGAACACGTCCGGTGCGATGTGGGCGAGCGTCTTGGGCACCGCGCCTTCGAGCTCGGCCAGCTCGAGGAAGCCGAAGGTGCGCTGGTCGACGAACCACAGCTCGCGGCCGTCGTCGAAGCGCAGCCGCGCCCGCAGGTGCTTGTGCGGCTCGGCCCCGGCGTCCATGACGCGGAACTGGCCGCTCATCCCCAGATGGCAGACCAGGGCTCGCCCGTCGTCCAAATGGAGCCACATGAACTTGCCGCGCCTGCCGCTTCCGGCGACGGTGAGACCGTTCAGGTTCGCGGTGAAGTCCTCGGCTCCGGGCAGGTGGCGGCGCACCGCTCTCGGGTTGTAGACCTCGACGGCGCTGATGCGCCCGCCGCGGAAGGCCGCATCGACCCCGCGGCGGACCGTCTCGACTTCGGGAAGTTCCGGCACCCTTCCAGTATGAGGAGCGGATCCCGCTAACTCATTTGCGGGTGCTTCTCACGCACCGGATCGAGGCCGTAGTTGATGGCGAAGGCGATCGCGGCGAGCCGCGAGTTCACGCCGAGCTTGCCGAGGACGTTCTGGACGTGCGAGCGGACGGTCGAGACCGAGACTCCCATCGCGTCGGCCATGTGGCTGGTGGCCTCGCCCCGGACGATGCGGCGCAGGACGTCGTCCTCGCGGGGCGTCAGGTGGTGGGCGAGCTCGTGGGCGTCCTGCGCGCCGAGCAGCGGCGCGGGCTGGAGTGCCGCCCGCAGGAGCTGGGGATCGTAGTACGGAGGGCTGGTGAGCCCCTGGTCGATCGCGTTGAGCAGCTCTTTCGGCATGATGTGGGTGCTCGCGATGCCGACCGCCGACACCGATACGGCCTTGCGCAGCACCGAGCCGTCGTCGCGGTCGGTGATGAGAAACACAGGCCGCTTGCAGTCGGTCAGGACCCGGTTGCGGGAGACCGCCTCCAGCGCGACCAGGCAGCAGTCGACCTGTTCTTCCGAGAGGAGTGCCTTGGCGCTCCTCGCTTCGATCGCGACGTCGCCTCGGCGGTGGAGGAGCGGTCGGATACTGGCTGAGAACACCTGATTGGGGTCGTACAGCATTACACGCACGGTTGACACCTCGTCCTTCAGGTTTTTGGCCGCCTCCCCAGTCGCGCGCCCATTCAGGCGGCTATCTCAGAATGACCGGTTGTAATCGCCGAGTCCAGGCTTGAGTCGGATGGCCGACACAACGGGGTATGGATCGGTTCCGAGCTGCGATAATGTCGGTCTTCAGCCGAAGTTCTGCACCCAGTACAGGGTTCCGTCGCGGTCGGCGATGCCGATGCCGATGACGTCGTAATCGCAGTTGAGGATGTTCGCGCGGTGGCCCTCGGAGTTCATCCAGCCCTCCATGACCGAGGCGACGTCCGGGTAGCCGGCGGCGATGTTCTCGCCGACGCCGCCCTGGTAGCCCTGCTCGGCGGCCCGGTCGGTGGGGCTGCGCCCGTCCTGGGAGGTGTGCGAGAAGTAGTCGTTGACCGCCATGTCCTCGGCGTGCAGCCGCGCGGCGGTGTCGAGGCGCCCGTCGCTCTCCAAGGCGCCGCAGCCGGCCCCGGACCGCTCGGCGTTGACGGCCTCGACCAGGGAATCCTCGGTGGAGCGGTCGGGATCGGGCTCCGGTTCCCCGGGCTCGTCCTCGGCCTCGTCCTTGTCCTCGGGCTCGGGCTCGGTCGCTTCGCCGCTCTCGCTCGGCGCCTCGGTCGTGGGCGTCTCCTCGGCCTCTTGGGGCTGGATCGAGGAGTCGCCGATCCGCAGTTCCGGCAGCGCGGACTCGGAGGGCGTCTCGACGGCCTGCGTGGTCGGCTCGGCGTCGGCGGAGGAGGCGGCGGTTTCGCCCGGTGGCGAAGCGACCGCCCACAGTGAAGTGGCCGCCGTGCTGAGGCCGAAGGCCAGGAGGATCGCGAGGAACATCCGGCGTCGCGTTTCGGCGGGGTCGCGATGGCGCCCGCCCCTGGGTCTGCTCATGGAATGCGGCGGCCTCGTTACGGTGAGTACGTGAAGTATCTTCCGTTTTGTCGGACACCCTATCAGGTGCGGCGACGCCCGGGGAGCCCCTAAATGTGACCCCCGTCGAATCCGTGGGGCAAAGCCTGTGTAAAGCTTGACGAGAACCGCCGTTGAGGCGGATGATATGCAGAGACGGCCGGTGTTCACGAGCCGTGCTCCACTGGTCGAGGCTTGAGCAATCGGCCCAAGTCACAAAAATTCACTCAGGTAGATGCGACGTTATTTATGGTGCGCACACCACCGTCACCAAACGACGCGATCGCAAGGAGAAACTATGGCGAAAGCCCTCTACGGCCACATCGGTCAGGCGCCCAGCAAGCGACTGATGGAAGAAGTGGTCCAGCTACGCGCGCGAGTACGCAACCTCGAGACCGAGCTCGCCGAGCTTCGCGCTCGCGAGATCGAGGTGCGACATGAGGAAGCCGAGGAGTTGATGCGGCTGTCAGAGCCTGCGTTGACTTAGCGTCACTCGCGCCACGGAAACACCAGCGCGCCAGCTGCCCGACAGCCGGCGCGCATTGTCGTGTTCGGGGCCCGCCGATGTGCCCGTCGAGGTCGGTGGCGCCTTGTAGTCTGGGACCGACCCAGCCACGCAGACCGCGCCACGGAGTTGACCGGTGTACCTCAAGAGCCTCACGCTGAAGGGATTCAAGTCCTTCGCCTCGGCCACGACCCTGCGTTTCGAACCGGGTATCACCTGCGTCGTCGGCCCCAACGGCTCCGGCAAGTCCAACGTCGTCGACGCCATCGCCTGGGTCCTGGGCGAACAGGGCGCGAAGTCCCTGCGCGGCGGCAAGATGGAGGACGTCATCTTCGCCGGCACCACGGGCCGGCCCGCACTCGGCCGCGCCGAGGTCACCCTCACCATCGACAACTCCGACGGCGCCATCCCCATCGACTACACCGAAGTCTCGATCACCCGCCGCATGTTCCGCTCCGGCGAGGGCGAATACGAGATCAACGGCGACCGCTGCCGGCTCCTCGACGTCCAGGACCTCCTCTCCGACGCCGGCATCGGCCGCGAGATGCACGTCCTGGTCGGCCAGGGCAAGCTCGACTCCTACCTCCACGCCCGCCCCGAGGACCGCCGCTCCTTCATCGAGGAGGCGGCCGGCGTCCTCAAGCACCGCAAGCGCAAAGAGAAGGCCCTGCGCAAGCTCGAAGGCATGCAGGGCAACCTCGACCGCCTGGGCGACCTCACCTCCGAGCTGCGCCGCCAGCTCAAGCCCCTGGGCCGCCAGGCCGAACTCGCCCGCCGCGCCCAGACCATCCAGGCCGACCTGCGCGAGGCCCGCCTGCGCCTGCTCGCCGACGACCTCCACAGCCTGCGCACCAACATCGCCAAGGACCTCGCCGACGAAGCGGCCCTCCACGAGCGCAAATCCGTCCTCGCCGAGGAGCACGAACGCCTCGCCGCCCAGATCGGCGAGATCGAGGCCGCCCACGCCGCCGACAAGCCGCGCCTGGCCCGCCTCCAGGAGACCTGGTACCGCCTCCAGGCCGTCGCCGAGCGCCTGCGCTCCACCGCCCAGCTCGCCGCCGAGCGCCGCCGCTACCTCTCCGAGGACACCGCCGACGACCGCGCCGGACGCGACCCCGACGTCCTCGAGGCCGAGGCCCAGCGCATCCGCGAGCAGGAGATCGAGCTGCGCGAGGGCATCGCCGAGGACTCCGAGCGCCTCGCCACCGCCGTCGAGGCCCGCGAGCGGACCGAGGAAGCCCTCGCCGAGGCCGAGCAGCGCATCGTCGGCGCCGTCAAGGCCGCCGCCGAGCGGCGTGAGACGCTCGCCAAACTCCGCGGCCGCGTCGACTCCCTGCGCAGTCGCACCGCCGCCGCGGCCGAAGAACTCGAACGCGCCTCCGTCGCCCTCGCCGAGGCCGAGGAGCGCGCCGAGGCGGCCGCCGAGGCCGTCGCCGAAGCCGAGGCCGAAGGCGAAGCGGTCGAGGCCGACACCGAGTTCGACGAGCGGCTCGCCGCCGCCAAGGAGCGCCTGGCGGCGGCGAAGGCCGAGGTCGACCGGCTCACCGCGGCCGAGCGCGCCGCCGACCGCGAGGCCTCCCAGTGGAGCGCGCGCGAAGAGGCCCTCGCCGTCGGTCTGCGCCGCAAGGACGGCGCCGACGCGCTCCTCGCCCGCGAACACGCCGTCCCCGGCCTGCTCGGCTCCGTCGCCGCGCTCCTGACGGTCGAACCCGGCTACGAGCCCGTCCTCGCCGCCGCGCTCGGCCGCCTCGCCGACGCCATCGCCGTCACCGACGCCTCCAGCGCCGCCGCCGCGCTCCAGATCCTCCGCGACGAAGACGCCGGCCAGGCCAGTTTCCTGATCGCCGGGGCCGCTTCGCACGCCACCGTTCCGCCCGAGTTCAAGGCCGTCGCCGATACCGTCTCGGCGTCCTCCGCAATCGCCGGCACCGTCCGATCACTCCTGGGGGGCATGGTCGTCGCCGACGACCTCGACGCCGCCCGCGACATCGTCGCCGCACACCCCGAACTCACCGCGGTCACCCGAGCAGGCGACGTCCTCGGCGCGGCCACCGCCCATGGCGGATCCGCGAAGGCCCAGTCCTACATCGAGATCCAGGCCGCGGTCGACGAGGCCCGCGACGGCAAGATCGCCGCCGAATCCCTCGCCGCCAGGCTGCGCGAACAGCTCGCGGCGGCCCGCGACGCCCACGCCGAGGCCGAGGCCGCCGCCGACGAGGTCCGCGCCGCCCAGCGCCAGGCCGAGGCCGCACACAACGCCGTCACCCGCCGCCTCGCCGAGCTCGGCGTCGACGCGCGCGGCGACGATGCGGT
>NZ_BAAHCB010000001.1:144690-203799 GCF_054776215.1 Glycomyces tarimensis | reverse complement strand
CGCCGAGCTCGCCGCCGGCGCGCGCGGCGCCGAAGCCGAGGTCGCCCGCCTCGCCCAGGCCAAGGAGCGCGCCGAGGCCTCCCGCGAGGACGACACCGCCGGGCTCGCCGAGCTCGAAGCGCAGCTCGAAGCCCTCGAGGCCGAACCCGAGATCGAAGAGCCGTCCACCGACGACCGCGACGCGCTCGCCCGCGAACTCGAGGCGGTCCGCCAGAACGAGATGGAGACCCGCCTGGCGGTCCGCACCGCCGAGGAGCGCGCCTCGGCGCTCGCCGGCCGCGCCGATGCCCTGGCCCGCCAGGCGCAGTCCGAGCGCGCCGCCCGCGCCCGCGCCGAGGCCCGACGCGCCTCCCGCGCCCGCGGCGTCGCCGTCGCCGCGCTCGTCGCCGTCGCCGCCGAGTCCGCGGGCGTGCACCTCACCGACTCCCTCGAAGCCGCCGCCATCGAACGCGACGCCGTCGCCTCCGAGCAGACCCGCCGGGAGGCCGCGCTCACCGAGCTGCGCGAACGCGCGGGCACCACCGCCGCCGAGCTCGACCGCATCACCTCGGCCGCCCACCGTGACGAGGTCGCCCGCGCCGAACAGCGCCTGCGCATCGAGCAGCTCGAAGAGAAGGCCGGCGCCGATTTCGGCGTCGACATCGAGACGCTGCTGAACGAGTACGGCCCCGAGCGGCCGGTCCCGCCGACCTCCGAGGAGATCGCCAAAGCCGAGGAGCAGGGCCGGTCCGAGCCCGAGGCGGTCCCGTTCGACCGGGCGACCATGGAGAAGCGCGCCGCCAGAGGCGAGCGCGAGCTCAAGCTCCTGGGCAAGGTCAACCCGCTCGCGCTCGAGGAGTTCGCGGCCCTGGAGGAGCGCTACAAGTTCCTCAACGAGCAGCTCGAGGACGTCAAGAAGACCCGCGCGGACCTCCACCACGTGGTCAAGGAGGTCGACGATCGCATCCAGAACGTCTTCGCCGAGGCCTACGCCGACACCGCTCGCGAGTTCGAGCACGTCTTCCAGACCGTGTTCCCCGGCGGCGAGGGCCGCTTGATCCTGACCGAGCCCGACGACCTGCTCCACACCGGCGTCGAGGTCGAGGCCAGGCCGCCGGGCAAGAAGGTCAAGCGGCTCTCGCTGCTGTCGGGCGGCGAGCGGTCGCTCACGGCGCTGGCGCTGCTGTGCGCGATCTTCCGCGCGCGCCCCAGCCCGTTCTATCTCATGGACGAGGTCGAGGCCGCGCTCGACGACGTCAACCTCGGCCGCCTGCTCAACCTGCTGCGCGATCTCGAGGGCCGCTCGCAGCTGCTGGTCATCACCCACCAGAAGCGCACGATGGAGATCGCCGACGCGCTCTACGGCGTGACGATGCGGTCGGGAGTGACGCAGGTGATCTCCCAGCGGTTCTCGAGAGAAGACGCCTGAGCACGGCCTCGGTGCGGCTCGCGAACCGGGATCGCCCACCGCGGTGAAGCTTGCGAGCCCGAGATTCTGACGGCCGTTACAGTGGTGAGGCACTGAAGACTTCCCGGAGGGTGAAATCGTGGACAACCTGTGGATCTGGCTCGTGGCGGCCGTCGTCTTGGTGGTGGCCGTGGTGGGCGGAGTGCTGCTCGCGCGCAGGTCCCGGTCGAAGACGATCGAGGCTGAGCCGGAGGCCGAACCGCGCCTCGGGGCGGAGCCGGCGGCGAAGCCCGAAGCGGTACCCGAAGCCCAGCCCGCCGCACCCGCCGTCGAGACGCCCGAGCCCACGGCCGGGCGCCTGGTGCGCCTGCGTTCGCGCCTGTCGCGCTCGAACAACGCCCTCGGCAAGGGCCTGCTGTCGCTGCTCGCGAGCGACAAACTCGACGACGACACCTGGGAGGAGATCGAGGACACGCTCCTCGGCGCCGATGTCGGCGTCACCGACACCACCCAGATCGTCGACCGGTTGCGCGATCGCGTCAAGGTCCTCGGCACCCGCAGTCCCACCGAGCTGCGCGCGCTCCTGACCGAGGAGCTGACCGCCGCGCTCGAACCGGACCTGGACCGCTCCTTGGCCACGGCCCCGCCCTCGGGCGAGGGCCCGGCGACGGTCATGGTCGTCGGCGTCAACGGCTCGGGCAAGACCACCACCTGCGGCAAGATCGCGCGGGTCCTCATCGCCGACGGCCACTCGGTGATCCTCGGCGCCGCCGACACCTTCCGTGCCGCCGCCGCCGAGCAACTGGAGACCTGGGGCGGCCGCGTCGGCGCCAAGGTCGTCCGCCGCGGGGAGGGCGCCGATCCCGCCTCGGTCGCGTTCGACGCCGTCAAGGCCGGCGCCGACGAGGGCGCGGACGTCGTCCTGGTCGACACCGCCGGGCGCCTCCAGAACAAGACCGGCCTGATGGACGAGCTCGGGAAGGTCAAGCGCGTCATCGAGAAGCAGGGCCCGGTCGCCGAGACGCTGCTGGTCCTGGACGCGACCACCGGCCAGAACGGGCTCCAGCAGGCCAAGGTGTTCGGCGAGGTCTGCCAGATCACCGGCGTCGTGCTCACCAAGCTCGACGGGACCGCCAAGGGCGGGATCGTCATCGCGGTTCAGCGTCAGTTGGGGGTACCGGTTAAGCTGGTCGGACTCGGCGAGGGTCCGGATGACCTGGCCCCGTTCGAGGTAGGAGAGTTCGTCGGCGCCATCGTCGATGGCACGGACGGCTGATTCAGCACACGGCGGGCACGGCAGGGACCGGTGAGCCAAGACGAGATTCCGCTTATTGGCGGTAACACAAGCACAGTGGTCCGATTGGGGGACACGGTCCGGCGCAACACCGGCCCGTGGACGCCCGCGGTCCACGCCCTGCTCCGGCACCTGGAGCAGGCCGGTTTCACCGGTGCGCCCAGGCCGCTGGGGATCGACGAGCACGACCGCGAGGTCCTGTCGTTCGTCGAGGGCGAGCCGGGGAAGTACCCGCTCGCGCCGCACTGGACCACGGACGAGACGCTCTCGGCGGTGGCGAAGATGCTGCGGATGTTCCATGACGCCCAGTACGGCTTCCGGCCCGCGCCGGGGGCGACGTGGCGCTCGTTCGGGCCCCCGCCACCGGACACCGAGGTCATCTGCCACCACGACGCCGCGCCGCACAACGTGGTCTGGCGCCCCGACGGGACGCTGTCGCTCATCGACTTCGACCTGGCGAGCCCGGGCGCGCGGATCTACGACGTGGCGTACGCGGCCTGGACGTGGGTGCCGATCTTCACCGACCGGGACTCGATGACGTTGGGCTGGAAGAAGCCCGACCGCGCCAGGCGCCTGCGGATGTTCGCCGACGCCTATGGACTGACCGACCGGGACCGCGCGCGGTTCATCAAGGTGATCCGCAAGCGCATCGTCGACCACATCGAGGGGATCCGCCGCATGGCGCAGGCGGGCGATCCGACCTTCGAGCGCATCGTGCAGAAGGGCCACCTGCGCCGTCCCGCAAGGGATCTGCGCCTGCTCGACGCCGAACGCTACGTCTTGGACGAGGCGCTTCGCTAGTCTCCGCGCGTTCATCGTGCAACAGCGGCGAGGGCCCGCCGACGAGCCGGGAGCCGACGTGGCCCTCGCCGCTGACCTTGCACCTTCCGCGGCACCCTGCGGCGCCGCAAAAGAACTGGAGCGCTCCCAAGGAAAAGCGCAAAGAGGGAGTCGCCGGAGTCGTCGGTGTTGGTTCTCGAAGGGTTTTGAGGGATTTGAATACGAAAGTACCGTGTGAGCGTTTGCCTGTCAATACATCGGCTCGCATCAATGTGTAATGCGCAGTGCGCTCCCGGGCGCCCGACCGCGAATTCATCGTTTTGTAAGGGCGCGAACCGACGCACCCGGAGGATTCGGCTCATACTTGCGGCATCGCTCGACCCACCCTCGAAAGGATCATCGCCTTGCAACGCACCGCCAACGGCGTCGCCGCGGTCGGCATCGCCGCCGTGCTCGCCCTGACCGCCTGCGGCTCCCAGGAGGAGCCCGCGGACGAACCGAGCACCGAAGCCGCCTCGGAGAGCGCTACCCCCGAGGAGACCGCCACGCAGTCCGCCGAAGCGGACACGCCGGTCCCCGAGCTCCTGGACTTCACCGCCGCCACGCTCGACGGCGGCCAGTTCGAGGGCGCCTCGACGCTCGGCGACCCGACCGTCCTCTGGTTCTGGGAGCACGACTGCCCGATCTGCCAGAGCCAGGGACCGGCCGTCGCAGGCCTGTTCGACGAGCACGGCGACCAGATCGACGTCGTCGGCGTCTCCGGAGCGGGCCTGTACGCCCCCAGCAGCGCCGACGACCGCGCCGGCTTCGTCGAGCAGACCGGCACCGACGGCATCGTCCACATCGAGGACGAGGACTACGGCATCCGAGGCGCCTTCGGCGTGGTCAGCCAGAGCACCTTCGTCGTCATCGATGCCGAAGGCGAGGTGGTCGAAAGCGGCTCGCTGAGTGAAGAGGATCTCAACGAGGCCGTCGACGCCCTCCTGTGACGCGCGAGGCGGGCCCGGGCCGAGCCGTGGCCCGCCTCAATTGCCGAACAGCGACTTCACGAACTCCTCGAGGGACCGCTGCACGCCCAGCGCCGCCTCGACCACCGGGTCGGACGGATCGCCGCCGTTGAGGACCCGCAGGTCCCACCAGCCGTAGTAGGCCACGTAGAGCCCGGCGACCAGCAGCAGGACGCCGACGACCCGCATCACCTTCGGGAACTGGCGCTTGAGCCACACGATGAGCCCCTCCCTGGCGAGAGCGATCGCCAGGGACACCGCCCCGATGACGATCGTCATGCCGAGCGCGTAGGCAAGGAACATGGCCGTGCCGCCGAGCACCGAGGTCGAGCGGAAGGTCTGCGCCACCAGCGCCAGGAACGGCGCGATCGTGCACGACAGCGAGGCGAGCGCGAAGAACAGCCCGAACACCGTCATGGAGCCGAGGGAGCGCTTGACCTCCCGGCCGCCGAGCTTGGGCATGAACGTCGGCAGCTCGCGGCCCAGCAGCAGCCATACGCCCGCGGCGGCCACGGCGAGGCCGACGACGATCGTCACCCACGGCAGGAAGGCCGTGATGCCGACCGCGGCGGTGGACACGAGCAGGCCGAACAGTCCGAAGACGGTCACGAAGCCGATGGTCATCGCGAGGGTGAACAGGCCGGCCCGGCCGAGGGCCCGCCACCGGGAGACGTCTTCGTCGGCCTCGCCGGTGATGAGGAAGCCGGCGTAGACCGGGAGCAGCGCGAATCCGCACGGGTTGACCGCGGCCACGGCCCCGGCGAGGAGCGCGAACGTGAGGGGGAGTTCTTGCATGCTCCGAGTCTGCCCGCCGGAGGCGATCGGAAAGGATCGCAGGGGCGCTCGGCGGCCTTACGGTCTGCTTAACTCGCGGTCCAGCGCAGTTCGCGTGCGGCGAGGACGCCATAGGGCGTGCGCGCGGCGATGTCGGCGCGGTGCTCGCCGGGGGACATGTCGAGCTTCCACGCGCCTTCGGGGTTCTGGCACCCGTCCATCGCCCCGCCGGTCGCGTACGGGTGGGCGGCGTCGACCTTGACGGCGGGAGCACCGTCGATCGAGGTGACGCCGACGGCGATGTCGGACAGGCGCGGGTAGGCGTCGGCGGCGTCGTGCAGCAGCCGCGCGGTCTCGACGACGTGCTCGCCTTGGAAGGTCGGCACGAAGCCCTCGGGCTCCCAGGAGGCCCCGGTCACCGAGGCGTGCCGGAAGTAGGCGAACCACAGCTCGACGTCGGTCACGCCGCCCCGGGGGCCGACGCCGACGGCTCTGGCGGGCCGCTCGCGGGCCTGGAGCTCGGGCAGGCTCAGCGGCCGGGCCTCCTCGTCCACCCAGTAGGACCCGTGCTGGCCGTCGAGCAGGACCCAGGCGTCGAGCTCGTCGATCCAGGCCTCGGCTACGGCGTGGCCCTTGCCGACGCCGTCGTGGTACTCGCCGCGGCGCAGATCGGCCTTCCTGGCGGGGATGCGCAGCGCGTTCAAACTCTGCGCCAGGACGATCGAGTACTCCACGCAGCTGTACCGCGCGCCGTTGGCGACCTGTTCGAGGATGTCGAGCGAGTCGCCGGCGTTGATGCGGGCGTTGGCGTGCCGCCAGAGACCGTTGGTCCACGCCAGGAGGCCGAGCGCGGTGCTCCAGGAGCCCGTGCCGGGCTCGGGCAGTCGCCGGCGCAGCTGCGGTTCGCGGTGGGCCGCGATCGTCTCCAGCCGCAGCGGCGCGGTCAGCCGCGGCTCGGGCCAGGCGGTGATGCGGACCGGCGGTCCGGGGACGTTCGCGCGGGCGCGCTCGAGGAGCGCCGACCAGTCCGCGTCGCGGCCGAAGGCCGCCGACAGTTCGGGCTCGAACAGGTCGAGCTGGTGGAAGCCGGCGTCGACGGCCTCGTCGAGGCGGGCGCGGGCCTCCCGCAGGCCGACCTTGTGCGCGGCGATGGCCAGACTCGGTGCCCACAGGTCCCGCCAGAACTCGGCGTCGCCGCGCAGGGTCTGCTCGAGGTCGAGGAGCGTCCACCAGCGCCCCCCGCGCATGGCGTCCTGGGCGATCGTCCGGACGCGCGCGATCTTGGCCGGGTGGGGCTTGCTCATGGATATGAGGGTAGTCACCGAGTCGGCGGTGGTGAACCCGGTTGTGCCCGCTTCCGGGGACCGCTAGAGTGTTGAGCATGATCCTTTAGATGAGATTCGGCCGGTTCCGCTTCGGCCGCGTCGTACGCGCCTTCCAGGCATTCCCGTACGACGGCAGAGTGCTCCGTTCTTCCTCGACGTTGAGCCTCGTTCCATCTAGCGCTCGCGT
The DNA here is from genome assembly GCF_054776215.1 of Glycomyces tarimensis. Taxonomy (NCBI): domain Bacteria; kingdom Bacillati; phylum Actinomycetota; class Actinomycetes; order Glycomycetales; family Glycomycetaceae; genus Glycomyces; species Glycomyces tarimensis. Next base: position 197,045 of record NZ_BAAHCB010000001.1, on the reverse strand, counting down.
CATCCAAGCTCGACCCGCGAAGGGGATCCACATGACTTCCGAATCACCCAAGGCCGCCGAACCGTCCGAGGACGCCGAACAGACCGAGCCGTCCGAGCCGCTCAATCGCGAGCAGCGTCGCGCCTTGGCCCGCGGCAAGAAGGGCGCCACGGGCAAGAAGGCCATCGGCTCCAAGAAGTCCAACGTCCGTTCGCAGCTGCCCAACGGCGGCGTGGGGAAGTTCCAGCTCCCCACCAAGAACGGCTGACCGAACACGCGCGACAGGGCGGCGGGGAAACCCGCCGCCCTGTTCTCGTGCGGTCTTAACCGGCGGTGCACGTCACCTCGGGGGCCGCGGCGCCGTTCGTGCCGATGAAGCCGAAGACCTCGCGGCTCTCCCCAGCGGCGATCGAGCCGTTCCAGCCGACGTCGCCGGCGGTCACCGAGTTGCCCGACTGGGTCAGATCGGCGTTCCAGTGGCTCTGGACGGTCTGGCCGCCCGGCCAGGTCCAGTTGAGGGTCCAACCGTCGATCGCGCCCTGGTCGGCCGTGACGGTCACGCTGCCCTGCCAGCCGGATCCCCAGTCGTTGCCGACCTCGATGCTCGCGGAGCAGTCGCCCTCGCCGGGCTCGTCGGTGGTGGGGTCGTCGCTCGGGCTCGTGGTCGGGTCGGTCGGCTCCTCGCCGCCGTCGAACACCGAGGCGCGCTCGGCGGTGTTGCCGATGCCGTACTGCGAGTTGAAGGTGCGCTCGCCCCAGGTGGTCATCTGGTTCGGGTCGAAATCGAGCACCTGGTCGAGCTCGCCGTCGGAGTTGCCCGAGTAGGACCATGCGATCCATCCGATGCCGCGCGCGTGGGCCTGGGCCTGGATGGTCGCCCAGGCGACCGGCTCGCCCTGGAAGTTGTCGCCGTACTCGCCGACGATGAGCGGCAGGCCCATCGCCTCGAAGGCGTCGAAGTAGTCGACGACGGCCTGCGGCTCGGTGTAGACGGCGTACATGTGGATCGAGAACAGCGTGTTGGCGTCCTCGTCCGCTGCGAAGACCTGCTGGGCGTTGTCGCGCATCACGTGCTCCCAGTCCTGTCCCCAGTTGGGGGCGTCGATGACCAGGGTGTGCTCGAAGCCGATGTCGCGCATCCGCTGGATGGCGGCGATGGTGTCGGCGGTCCAGCCGGTGGCGTTCTGGTTGCCCCAGGGCTCGTTGCCGATGTTGATGAGGACGTACTCCTCCTCGCCCGCCAGGGTGCTGTACATCCCCTCCCAGAAGTCGACCGCCTGGTCGAGGCTCGCGGCGCCGCTCTGCTCGCCGTAGCCGGTGGTGTCGTGGACCTCGAGGACGCAGATGACCTGCTGCGCCTTGCATTCGGTGACGATCTGCGCGAGCCGGTCGGGGGTGGTGACGCCCCAGTCGCGCTCGCCGGATCCGAGGACTACGCGGATGGTGTTGGCGCCCAGGTCGCTGATCTCGCCGAGGCTCTCGAACTCGCCTTGGAACCAGACGTCGGGGTGGGTGGAGCCGCGCATGATGAAGGGGTTGCCGTTGGCGTCGATGAGCTGCGTTCCCTCGATGGAGAAGCCGCCGTCCTGCTGCGCCTCGGCCGGTGTGAGCTGCCAGATGGCGGCGACCGCCACGAGGAGTGCCGCCACCGCCGCCAGTAGCCATGTACGCAGGGAACGCAGTCCCTGCCGTGCCGGGATGGCCCCAGCGTTGGGGAGAGTCATATCGATCCTTCTCTTCGTAGGTGAATCGGTTAATCCCAACCTACAAATAGACAATCATAAATATGACGAGAGTTCAACCTATTCTGCGGCCGGACCGGTGGAGCTCCTGGGCGAGAGCACGGCGGGCTTGCACTGAACCGAGAAAGTCCGCTCCTCGACGGGCAGCTCGTTGCCGATGAGCGCCAGCAGCATCTCGGCGGACTTGGAGCCGAAGTCGGTGATGTCGCGCGCCAGCGAGGTGAGCGTCGGATGGGTCAGCCGGCACAGCGCCGAGTCGTTCCAGGCGACGAGCGAGACCTGCTCGGGCACCGCCAGCCCGAGCTCGTGCGTGACGCCGAGCCCGGCGACGGCCATGATGTCGTTGTCGTAGACGATCGCCGTCGGGCGCGGTGCCGAGGTGAGCAGGCGCCGCGTGATCCGGGCGCTCTGCTCGCCGGTGTAGTCGCTCGGGAAGCTGGTGAACTCCATCCCGAGTTTCTCGGCGGCGCCGGTGAACGCGGCGTCCCGGATGGTGGTGTGCAGCAGATGCGGCAGCCCGGCCACGCGCGCCACTCGCCGATGCCCGAGCGCGAACAGGTACTCCAGGACCTCCCGGCACGGCTCGTTGTCGTCGTGCCAGACCTCGGGCAGCTTCCGGTCCGCGATCGGCCCGCCGACGGCCACCGCCGGCAGGCCGAGACCGGAGACGACCTCGAGGCGTTCGTCCTCCACATTGATGTCGCACAGCAGCACGCCGTCAACGCGCCGCTCGGCCCACCAGCGGCGGTAGACCTCGAGTTCTTCGTCGAGCGTGGTGACGATCTGGAGCGTCAGACCGAACGAGCCGGCCGACAGGGTCGACTCCATGCCGCTGATGAGCTGCATGAAGAACGGCTCGGCGCCCAGCACCCGGGCCGGCCGCCGCAGCGCGATCCCGACCGTCTGCGGCGAGGAGACCGACAGCGACCTGGCCGCCCGGTTGGGCACGAAGCCCATCTCGGCGGCGATGGCCAGAATCCGCTGCCGCGTCGCCGCCGAGACTCCCGGCCTGCCGTTGAGCGCGTACGACACCGCGCCCTTGGACACGCCGGCGGCCTGGGCGATGTCGGCGATGGTCGGGCGTCTGGTCATGCTGTCATTGTCTCCTTTATGGCGGTGCGGGGCCCGCGGCGGCCCGGCCGGACTCAGGGATGAGCCGCGACCCAGTGGTGCTCGTCGACCTCCGTCAGCGGCGGCGGGTCCGTCTCGCGGCTGCCGTCGGGCTCGAGATCCTCCGGCGTCGTCGGATCGTCGGACCACTTGCGGTGCAGCTGCGGCACGGAGGCCAGCAGGTTCCGCGAGTAGGGGTGCTGCGGGTCGCCGAACACCTTGCCGGTCGCGCCCATCTCCACCACCGCGCCGTGCCGCATGATGATGACACGCTCACTGATGTAGTTCGCCAATGAGAGGTCGTGCGTCACGAACAGCACGCCGAGGCCGCGCTCCTTCAGCTCGCCGAGGAGATTGAGCACGTCGATCCGGGTCGACGCGTCGAGCATACTGATGATCTCGTCGGCCACGAGCACCTCGATGTCCAGCAGCAGCGCGCGGGCGATGAGCATGCGCTGGAGCTGGCCGCCGCTGAGCTGGTGCGGGTACTTGCCGAGCACTGAGCCCGGATCGAGCCGCACGCCCTGGAGCGAGTCCTCGACCTTCTCGGTCCACTCGGCGCGCCGGATGCGCGGGAAGTAGGCCTCGCGGACGGTCTCGAAGACCCGGTCGGCCTTGAAGATCGGGTTGTAGCTGCTGAACGGGTCCTGGAACACGCCCTGGACGCGCCGGTAGTACGCCTTGCGGTCCCTGTGGTGGTGCGCGGTGACGTCCTCGCCGCCGAGCAGGATCGATCCGCGGGTCACCGACGTCAGTTGGAGGACCATCTTCCCGATCGTGGTCTTGCCCGAGCCGGACTCGCCGACGACCGACAGGACCTCGCCGGGGGCGATGTCGAAGCTGACGTCGCGCACGGCGATCAGCCGTTTCGAGCCGAGCGCGCCGATCCGGTAGGACTTCCACACGTTCTTGAGTTCGAGCATCTCAGTTCGCCGCCTTCCAGCAGGAGACCTCGTGGCCCTCGTCGACGACCACCGTCGGCGGCTCCTCGGAGCACCGCTCGAACGCGAGGGGGCACCGGTCGCGGAATCGGCAGCCGGTGGGCGGGTTGAGCAGGTGCGGCGGTTTGCCGGGGATGCTCTTGAGCCGCTCGCTGCCGTATTCGAGCCCGACTTCGGGCAGCGCTCCGATGAGCGCCTGGGTGTACGGGTGCTGGGGCGCGTTGATGATCGTCTCGGCCGAGGCCTTCTCGACGACCCGGCCCGCGTACATGATCATGATCGTGTCGGCGATCTGGTACACCAGCGACAGGTCGTGGGTGACGACGATCATGCTCTTGACGAAGCCCATGTCGCGGAACTTCACGAGCGTCTCGGCGACGGCCTTCTGGTTGGTGACGTCGAGCGCCGAGGTGACCTCGTCGGCGATGAGCAGGCTCGGGTCCAGCAGCGTCGACAGCACCATGACCACGCGCTGCTTCATGCCGCCGGACAGCTCGATCGGGTAGTTGTCGAGCACCTTCTCCGTCAGGCCGACCAGTTCGAGGCGCCGCACGAGCTCGTCCTTGAAGGCGCGGTACGACTTGCCTCTCGCGCGCAGCAGCTCGGCGGTCATCTTGCCGATCTTGCGGCTCGGGTTCATCGCGCTCATCGAGTACTGCGGGATGATCGAGACCTCGTTCCAGCGGCGCGGGTTCATCTTGCCGTCGTCGCCGATCGGCAGCTCCTCGCCGTCGAGGACGGCGCTGCCGCCGACGTGCCGCATGCGCCCGTCGAGCCGGATGAGGCTCTTGCCCAGCGTGGTCTTGCCGCAGCCGGACTCGCCGGCGAGGCCCATGATCTCGCCGTCTTCGAGGGAGAACGAGACCCCGTCGAGGGCGCGCACGTCGCCTTTGGTGGTGCGGTAGTGGACCCGCAGGTCCTCCACTTCCAGTGCCATGGCTACATCTCCCTCAGCTTGGGGTTGAAGACTTCGTCGAGACCGACGTTCGTGATGTACAGCGCGCCGACGATCGCGGTGATCGCCAGACCCGGAGGAATGAACCACCACCACAGTCCGAGATGGAGCGCGCTCCAGTCCATCGACTGCTGCATCATGGTGCCGAGCGAGACGGCGTTGGACGGCCCCAGGCCGATGAAGTCGAGCATCGCGGCGAACAGGATCGCGCCGCCGAACAGCAGGATCATCGACATCAGCAGGTAGGAGGCCATGTTCGGCATGATCTCGCGGACGATGATCTGCGGGGCCCGTTTGCCGGTGAGCCGCGCCAGGTCCACGTAGTCGCGGTTGCGGAGCGTGAACGTCTGCGCCCGCACGGCCCTGGCCACCCACGGCCAGGAGAACAGGCCGATGATGACCGCCTGCGAGATCACGCCGCGGACCTCGAGATAGGAGCTGATGACGATGAGCACGGCGAGCGCGGGCAGCACCAGCACGACGTTGGTGACCATGTTGAGGAACTCGTCGATCAGGCCGCCGCGGTAGCCGGCGGTGAAGCCGATGGTCAGTCCGATCACGAAGGCGATGCCGCCGCCGAGCGCGCCGACGAGGTAGGACGAGCGCAGGCCGTGGACGAACTGGGCGAAGACGTCCTGTCCGAAGTAGGTGGTGCCGAACCAGAACTCGCCGCTCGGCGCCTCCGACTTCGGGCCGACGTACTCGTTCGGGCTCGAGGAGAGGAAGAACGGTCCGAGGACGCCCAGCAGCAGCAGGAGCAGAACGATCGACATGCCGATGACGACCTTGCGGTTGCGCAACGCGAAGTACAGGTGCTCGTTGCGCTTGCCGAGCGGATCGGGCTGGAGCACGACTTCGGCGCTCATGACTGGCCTCCTTCGAGTCCGAGGCGGGTGCGGGGGTCGACCAGGACGTACACGACGTCGGCCAGGAAGTTGAACAGGAGCACTCCGATCACGATGAACAGGAGGATGCCCTGGAGCAGGAAGAAGTCCTGGTTGTTGATCGCCTCCAGCAGCAGGCTCCCGAGACCGGGGTAGGCGAAGACGACCTCGGTGACGAGTGCGCCGCCGACCACCACGCCCAACTGGAGCGCCAAGCCGGTGATCTGCGGCAGCATCGCGTTGCGGAACGCGTAGCGCCGTATCAGGCGGCCCGGCGCGCCGAGGGCCTGGAGGTAGTTCGAGTAGTCGGACTCGAGCTCGTAGATCACGAGGTTCCGCATGCCGATCGCCCAGCCGCCGAGGGCGACGACGAACAGCGACAAGAACGGCAGGAACCAGTGGTGGAGCAGGTCCACGAAGAACGCCCAGCTGAGGTTCGGCGTCATCGCGAAGCTGTAGCCGCCGGCGACGGGGAACCAGCCGAGGATGGCGCCCGCGACCCACGCCAGCAGGATCGCCAGCCACATGTAGGGCACGGCGGTGAAGATGTAGCCGATCGGCAGGACGCCGTTGTCGAGCCACTTGTTGCGGGCGGCCATGGCGCCCAGGCCGTTGCCGACGATCCAGCTGAGCAGGATCGAGGGCAGCAGCAGCGCGAGGGTGTACGGCAGCGCCTCGGCGACCACCGAGGACACCGGAGCGGGGAACGCGTAGACGCTGATGCCCAAGTCGCCCTGGAACAGCGCGGCCCAGTAGTTCAGGTACTGCTTCCACAGCGGCACGTCGAGGCCGAAGATGTTGTTGAAGTAGTCGCGCATGGCCTCGGAGGTCTCCACGTTGGCCACGGAGTTGCGGGTGAGCATGCGCGCCACCGGATCACCGGGCATGAGGCGCGGCACGGCGAAGTTGATCGAGACCGCGATGAAGAAGGTGATCCCGTAGATCAGCAGCTTGCGTCTGAAGTAACGGCCCATAGGGACTCCTAAAAGGTGGGTTCGGGGCCGGGCCGCCCGGCGGGGAGCGGCGAGCCGCATGGCGGCTCGGCGCGGGCGGCCCGGCCCCTGCCGACTAACCGACCGGTTCGAGTTCGGTCAGCATGTGGATCGAGCCGACGTTGAAGAGGCTGTTCCACATGGTCGGGAACACGTTGGGCGTGTCCTCGGCCTCCGAGGGCCAGTTGGTCCAGACACTGTTGTTGGCCTGCGACCAGGCGCCGTTGTACCAGACGGGGATCACCGGCATGTCCTGCAGCGAGATGCGCTGGAGCTCGGTGAGGATCTCCTGGTATCGCGGGTCCTCGGCGGGAGTGGCGGCGAGCTCCTCGGTGAGGGCCCAGGCCTGCTCGTTCTCCCAGCGGGAGAAGTTCGCGGTGGTCTGGTTGTCGTTGACCGGCAGCTGGAACATGTAGCGGTAGTGCGTCCACGGGCTGTGGCTGATGGCGCTCCAGTTGTTCATGATGATCTCGAAGTCACCGGTGGTCCGGGCGTCGTCGACGGCTCCGGCGTCGATGAACTCCTCGGTGACCTTGATCCCGGCGGCCTGCAGGTCGGTCGCCATCGAGCGGGCGGCCTCCTCCCAGTCGGTCCAGCCGGTGGGCACGTTGAGCGTCAAATCGATCGGCTCGCCGTCGGTGGTCTCGACGAAGCCGTCGCCGTCGGAGTCCTCGTAACCGGCCGACTCGAGGATCGAGGCGGCCTCCGAGGCGCTGTAGGAGAAGCCGTGCTCGTCGACGACGCCCTGGTCGATGTACTGGTCCCAGACCGGCAGGAGCCCGGTCGGGTTCGCGGCGGCGACGAGGCCGGAGTAGACCGAGTCGACGATCTTGTCCGAGTCGATCGCGGTGGCCATGGCCCGGCGGAATTCGGGGTCGTCCATCGGCTCGACCGTCGTGTTGGGGACGAGCACCGCGGTGTTCGCCGAGAGCATGTACGGCTCTTCCGAGTAGTACGTGCTCAGATCCGGGTTGGACGCGATGAGGTCCTGGATGCCCGGCAGGAAGTTGTTCGACAGGTCCATCTCGCCCTGCGCCATGAGGTTCAGCGTGACCTCGTTGGACGTGTTCACGATGTCGACGATGTAGGTCGGCTGGACCTCGAGGTCGAGGTGCTCGGTGGCCCACCAGTCATCGCGCTTGACCCAGGCTATGCGGTCCTGGTCGTAGCTGTGGACCGTGTAGGGCCCGGAGACGACCGGGTCCTCGTTGGAGCCGGTGAGGAGCTCGTCCTCGGACAACTCGGACAAGACGTGCTCGGGCACGATCTGCTCCTGCCACAGGAAGTTGTTCCACTCCTGGTGGCGCGCCTCGCTGAAGGTGAACCTCGCGGTGAGGTCGTCGACGGCCTCGACCGATTCGAGCCAGCCCCAGATGTTGGCGTACGGAACGCCTTCGATCTGGCCGAGCTCGACGGTGTACTTGACGTCCTCGGCGGTCATCTGCTCGCCGTCGGACCAGGTGATGCCGTCGCGGAGCTTGAGCTCGTAGACGAGCTCCTCGGTCCACTCGCCGGATTCGGCGAGCCAGGGGGTGAGCTCGGTGGTCTCGTGGTCGAACAGGTACAGGGTCTCGTAGCCGAGACCGTTGAGGCCGGTGACCTCGCCGGGGGTGATGGTGTTCCAGTCGGCGGGCGGCCCCCAGGCCGTGCCGGTGGTGTAGAGCGTCTCGTTGCGGGGGAACTCGTTCATCGAGAGATCTTCCGGATCCTCGCCGCCGCCGCCACCGTCCGTACACGCGGTGGCCACTAGCGCGGGGAGCGCTACCAACGCGATGAGTATTCGCCGTTTCGTCATGTTCTGCTCAACTTTCACATCGAGGGATGGCCATTGCCGGCCCGGACGGCCCGCGGTGTCGCTGGAGGGGGCCCGTCGTGACACGCGGCATCTTAACCGGGTCAGTGAGCATACTGAATCATGGGCGAATATCGATGTCAAGTGGCGGCTGTGACGGCGAGTGCTTGTGATCGTGCACAGTCAAGTGGAATTCCTGCAGGTCGGGATCCCTCAAGAACCCCACTGCCACCAGGAGATTCACTACGGTCTGAGTGAACCGTATCGAGGACGATCGTTGCAATTCGATTACGGACTTGTCTGGACATTGACGTACGACAATGCGGCATATAGGTTCGGGCCACTTACCCGGTTAAGCGAAGCGTTTTGGACCGACCGCACCCCCGCGAACGGAGCGAACCACGCCGTGAACCCCGGCAGCGAGCGATGCGGCTCGGCGCCGTCCCCCGGTCGACCGGGAGCCGCGACGGCCGCGTCTATGCTGCCGACGGTGGCCTTCCGCTTCCCGTTCCACGAACACCGCATCCTGGGCACCGCCCGCCCGGAGACCAAGGCATACAAGGAGTCGCATTGACCGCCAAGCGAACGCTGCACGAGGGCTGGACCGTCACCTCCGGGGAGGGCAGCCACATCGATGTGGACGGCCTGGAGGCCGCCGTGCCCGGATGCGTCCACACCGACCTCATGACCGCCGGCCTCATCGGCGACCCGTTCCTCGACGACGCCGAACGCGAGCTGTCGTGGATCGGGCGCACCGACTGGACCTACCGGACCGTCTTCGACTACCGGAGCGAGCCGTGGGACGGGGTCGACCTGGTCTTCGACGGGCTCGACACGGTCGCGCGGGTGCGCCTCAACGGTGAGACGGTCGCCGAGACCGCGAACATGCACCGGCGCTACCGCTTCGGCGTCCGCGGTCTGCTGCGCGAGGGCGAGAACGAGCTCGAAGTGTCCTTCACCTCGCCGTACACCTACGGTGAGGCTCAGCGCGAACGCCTCGGCGACCGGCCGAACTCCTACGCCCCCGAGCCGGGCAACTTCATCCGCAAGGCCGCCTGCAACTTCGGCTGGGACTGGGGCCCGAACCTGGCCGGCGCCGGGATCTGGCGGCCGGTGCGCCTGGAGCAGTGGAGCATCGCCCGCCTCGACGAGGTCGTGCCGCGCGTGACCGTCCGGGACGGGCGCGGCATCGTCGATCTGTCGGTCCGCCTCCAGCGGGCCGTCGCCACCGACGTCGAGCTCGTCTGCGAGGTCGCCGGGCGGCAGGCCGTGGTGCGCCTGGCCTCGGGGACCGACACCGCGGACGTCCGCCTCGAAGTGGACGACCCCGAGCTGTGGTGGCCGCTGGGCCACGGCGAGCAGCCGCTCTACCCGGTCGCCGTCTCGCTGCGCGGCCTGGGCGTCGAGCTCGACTCATGGAGCCGTCGGATCGGCTTTCGCACCGTCGAACTCGACACCGAGCCCGACGAGACCGGCCGGCCCTACACGCTCAAGGTCAACGGCGAGCCGATCTGGGTCAAGGGCGTCAACTGGATCCCCGACGACGTCTTCTTCACCCGCGTCGACGCCGCCCGCTACGAGCGGCGGCTCCGCCAGGCCGTCGAGGCCAACGTCAACTTCGTGCGGATCTGGGGCGGCGGCATCTACGAGTCCGACGACTTCTACGACGTCTGCGACCGGCTCGGTCTCATGGTCGGTCAGGACTTCCTGTTCGCCTGCGCCGCCTACCCCGAGGAGGAGCCGTTCTGGTCCGAGGTGGAGGCCGAGGCGCGGGACAACCTGGCGCGGCTGGCCCCGCACCCGAGCCTGGTGACCTGGACGGGCAACAACGAGAACATCTGGGGCTGGCACGACTGGGACTGGCAGCGGCCGCTGGGGGACCGGACCTGGGGCGAGGGCTACTACCTCGACCTGCTCCCCAAGCTCGTCACCGAAGTGGACGGCACGAGGCCGTACTGGCCCGGCAGCCCTTGGTCGGGCGACCCGCAGCTGCACCCCAACGACGAGCAACACGCCTCGGTCCACGTCTGGGACGTGTGGAACCAGCTCGACTACCAGCACTACCGCGACTGGAAGCCCCGCTTCGTCGCCGAGTTCGGCTACCAGGCGCCGCCGACGTGGGCGACGGTGCGGCGCATGGTCACCGACGAGCCGCTCGAGCCGGCGTCGGCCAACATGCTGTGGCACCAGAAGGCCGACGACGGGCAGGCGAAACTCCAGCGCGGCCTCGACGCCCACCTGCCCCCGGCGGAGGACTTCGACGACTGGCACTACTTCACGCAGGTCAACCAGGCCCGCGCGCTGCGACTCGGCATCGAGTACTTCCGCTCGCTCCACCCGCACTGCATGGGCGCGATCATGTGGCAGCTCAACGACTGCTGGCCGGTCACCTCATGGGCGGCCGTCGACGGCGAGGAACGCCGCAAGCCGCTCTGGTACAGCCTGCGGGACGCCTTCGCCGACCGCATCGCGACGTTCCAGCCCTCGGGCGAGGCCGGGCTCAAGCTGGTGGCCGTCAACGACTCGCCCGAGCCGTGGGGCGAGGTCATCGGCTTCTGGAAGTGCAACGCCCAAGGCAAGATCATCGGCCGGGCCATGCTCACCCTCGCCATCAAGGCGCGCCAGAGCGCGAGCGTGGAGCTGACCGAGGACGTGCTGCCCTCCGACGGCGAATTCCTGGTGACCGGCACCGAAGGGCTGCCGCGCGCGACCTGGTTCACCAGAGAGGACAAGGACATGGACTGGCCGAAGGCCCGCTACACCGCCGAGACCGAAACGGTCGACGGGGGAGTGGCGGTCACGGTCACCGCCGAGACGGTCCTGCGGGACCTGTGCCTGTTCGCCGACCGGCTCGACCCCGACGCGGTGGTCGACAAGGCGATGGTGACGCTGATCCCCGGCGAGCGGACCACGTTCACCGTCGCCAGCGAGAAGCTCGTGAACGCTCCCGAACTGGCGCGGGCCTTGACGGCCAAGCCGGTGCTGCGGGCGATCAACGATTAGACGGTGCGGAGGAGGCCGGTCGCGGGGCGGGGCCCCGCGACCGGCTCATCTGCTCGCGCGCCAGCGGCCCGAGGCGGCGAACTCCTCGAGGACGCGCCGGTGCGGCTCGACGTCGAGTCCCTTGGCCGCGGCCCAGGCGTCGTCATAGAAGCTGCTCCGATAGGCCTGGCCGCCGTCGCCGGCGATCACGACGAGGTCGCCGCCGGCGCCGTCGGCCTCCATGCGCGAGGCCAGTTCCATCGCCGCCCAAAAACAGGTGCCCGCGGCGGGCCCGAACTCGGCGCCGCGCCGCTCGGCGAGATAGCGCATGGCCGCGACGCTCGCCGCGTCCGGCACCGGGACGACCGCGTCGACGAGCTCGGCGTTGAACGCGGGCTCGACGCGGGGACGGCCGATGCCGGGAATCCGCGAGGGCATCCCGGTCGCGTAACCGCCGTACCCGGTGGCCCAGCTTGGAAAATAGCTGGAGTTCTCCGGGTCGGCCACGGCCACCCGGGTGTCGGCGCCGACGTAGCGGAGATGGCGGCCGGCGGTCGCCGAGGTGATCCCCGTGCCCGCGCCGCAGACGATCCAACGCGGCGGCGCCTCGCACTGCGCCAGGATCTCGCTCGCGACATTGCCCGCGCGCCAATCGGTCACGGCCTCGGCCCGGCCGAACATGTCGAGGTAGTGCCCGCCGCCCTCCTCGGCGATGCGGGCGGCGGTCTCGTAGATCGCCAAAGGAGGATCGACCGGCTCGCACCGGCCGCCGAGCCGCTCGACGGCCTCGATCTGCGCCGGGTGCGCCTTCGCGGGCATGACGGCGACGAACGGAAGCCCGAGCCGCTGAGTGAAGTGCCCCAGCGAGACGGCGGCGCCCCCGCCGGTGGCCTCCACGATGGTGGTGCCCTCGCGGATGTCGCCGCTGACGAGGCCGTGCAGGAGCAGGTCGCGGACCAGGCGGTGCTTGAGGTTCCCGGTCGGCTGCGCCGACTCGTCCTTGATGTGGACGGCGATCGCCTCGCCGAAGCGTTCGATGCCGGCGCGCAGGGGCGTAGCGGGCACCGACTCGGCATCGGCGCGGAGCGCGGCGATCGCGGTTCGGACCCAGTCCGATGGGAATCGCTCAGCCATGACCCCAGGCTAGGGCACGCCGTTTTCCATTGCGGGACAGGCGGTATTGCCGTGCGGCGCAACGGTCCGCGCCATCGCGGCGACAAGGCTCGATATGGTCGTGGTGTGACTGAGACTCCCGAACCAACGCGCGTCTCCGCCCGGATCGCGGTGATCGCGGCGCTGGCGATCGTCTGGATCGCGGTCCTCGTATGGCTGTGGCCGGGTGAGATCGTCAGCGAGTCGTGCTTCGCGTACGCCCCACTCACCGAAGGGGGCGGCCCCTGCGCGGAGGCGATCCGAGCAGAGGAACGCTCCAGGGCGTGGTTCCTCCCGGCCCTGGCCGCCGGGCCCGCGCTCGCCGCCGTCGCCTGGTTCACCCTCCGCCCCAAGGACCGCGGCTAGCGCCCGCGCCGAGATCGGCGGCGCACTCGTCACCGAGGCCGTCTTCGCCTACCCCGGTCCCGGGAGCCTGTCAGTCGGACTCGTGCTCGTCGCCGGCCGTGTCCTCCGCCGGCTCCTCGGCGGACTCGTCCTCGGCCGCCTCCCGCTTGCGCTCCTCGCTCTCCTGCAGCGGCAGCGCCTCCGAGAAGCGCAGCGCCTGCTGGAGCAGCTCCCAGCCGACCGGCAGGCCCGCGCCCTCGCCCAAGTCGAGGCCCAGCCCGAAGTCGTCGGCCAGACCGCCCTGCTTGGCCAGCTTCGCGACCACCGGGTGCGGCGAGCGGTTCGGCATGTAGCACCACTTCGGCGCGGCCAGCCCGAAGTCGCGGGCCAGCATCATCGCCGCCGCGGCGGCCGCGCCGTCCAGAAGCATCGCCGTCGAGCGCGTCGCCGCCGCCAGGATCGCCCCCGCCATCGCCCCGATCTCGGCCCCCGCCAGCCGCGCCACCAGCGCGTCCGCCTTGCGCCGAAAACCGTGGTTGAACGCCAGGTGGTCCCGCAGCACCGACACCCGCGCCATCCACGACACGTCGTCGACCAGCCCGCCCGGCATCCGCAGCTGCGGCATGAACGCCGTGATGTCGTCCTTCGCGATGAACGAGCACACGCCCACCGCCGCGGTCGTCGCCCCCGCCCCGAGCCCGGCGATGAGCAGGATGTCCGCCCCGCCGTCGATCGCCCGATCAGCCCGCTCGCGGCCCAGCGCCAGGCACTCGGCGAGCCGCGACTCGTCCAGCAGCGGGCCCTCCACACCGTCGCTCGCCCCGGTCTCGACGACCTCGGCCGGCACCCCGGCGCGCGTCACGGCCGCGCCCAGCAGCCCCTCACCGCGCTGCACCGCCAGCACCTGATCGGCCAGCGGCGCCGACTCACCGGCGTCCCAGCCCTCCGGGTACGCCCCGGCGAACAGCAGCATCTTCGGAGATTCGAACGGCCTGGGATCATCGGTGCCCTGCATCCGGGCGGCCCAGCCGACGGCGGGCTGGAGGCTCCCGAGCCCCGTGCCTTCGATCAGCGCGTTCTGGAGCCGCGCGGTCGCGCGCGTCGTCCACACCCCGTTGGGGAACTTCGCCTTCAGGTCGTCGAGGGGGCCGGCGTCGGTCGTATCAGTCACGGCATAAGGCTAGCGCGGCGCCCATGCGGCACAATTGCCATGTGACCGCCATCGACTTCACCAAGGGCCACGGCACCGGCAACGACTTCGTGATCGTCCCCGACCTCGCCGACCGCAGCCGCCTCAGCGCCGCCGACGTCGCCGCCCTGTGCGACCGCCGCTTCGGCATCGGCGCCGACGGCCTCCTGCGCGTCGCCCCGTCCACCGAGCCGGGGAGCAAATGGTTCATGGACTACCGCAACGCCGACGGCTCCATCGCCGAGATGTGCGGCAACGGCATCCGCGTGTTCGCCCGATACCTGCTCGAACAGGGCCTCGCCGACGGCCCCGACATCCCCATCGCCACCCGCGCCGGCGTCAAGACCGTCACCGTCGAAGGCGAGCAACTGCGCGTCGACATGGGCCCGGCCGCCTTCGGCGCCACCTCCCAAGCGAGCGTCGACGGCTACACATGGCCGGGCCAGGCCGTCTCCATGGGCAACCCGCACCTCGTGTGCCAGCTGAGCGACGAAGCCGAACTCGAAGCACTCGAACTGCACCGCCGGCCCCGCTACGACACCGGGCTCTTCCCCGAGGGCGTCAACGTCGAATTCGTCGTCGGCTCCGCCCCCCACGTCCGCATGCGCGTCCACGAGCGCGGCGTCGGCGAGACCGCCTCATGCGGCACCGGCGCCTGCGCCGTCGCCGCCGTGGCGTTGCGCCGCGCCGGCACCGACACCGGCACCTGCAAGGTCGACCTCCCCGGCGGCACCCTCACGATCACCGTCACCGACGAGACCGTCCACCTCGCCGGCCCCGCCGTCCTCGTCGCCGAAGGCACCGCCCGAATCTAGCTTCGATCGGCACTGGACGCGGTCTGACAGACTGACCCCATGCCCCCCTTCGAAGCCCCCGACGAGCACCAACCCCGCGGCGATGTGCGAGCGGCACTCGAATCGGTCCTGGACGCCGCCGTCGACACCGACGGCGAGGGACTGCGGGAACTCACCAGCGGCGCGCTCTCGCGCCTGAGAGCAGACTTCGCCGAGCCGGGGGACCTCGTCCTCCACGTCCACCGAGCCATCGACGCGCTCCAAGACGACCTGTACCGGCAGGAGACCCGCCGCCGCATCGAGACCGACGGAGGCCGCCGCCGCGCCGTCCAGCTGCGGCTCGTCCGCGAACAGCTCGTCGGCCTCACCGCCGGCATCGACGCGACCGGCCCCGCCGAGGAACGCCCCGACCCGCGCTGGCAGCACGAGCCCCCCTACCGGGGCCTGTGGCCGTTCTCCGAGGACGAGTCGGCCGTGTTCTACGGCCGCTCGCGCCTCACCGCCGAACTCACCGGGCACCTCGAAGCATGCCTGACCGAGACCGGCATGGCCGTGGTCACCGGCGCCTCCGGCGCCGGAAAGTCCTCCTTGATCCGCGCCGGGCTCATTCCCGCCATCGCCAACGGCCAACTCCCGGTGCCCGGCTCCCAGGACTGGCCGGTACTGACCACCACCCCAGGGGCCAAGCCGCTCGAGAACCTCGCCCGGCGCCTCGCCGAACTCAGCGGCACCGACGCCGGATCCATCCGCAACACCCTCGCCTCACGCCCCGACCAGGCCTACCTCTACGCCCGCCAAGCCGTCTTCACCCACACCGACGGCATGGAGCCCGACCGCCGCGACCGCGTCCGCGCCTCCGGCCGCCTGCTGCTCTTCATCGACCAGTTCGAAGAGCTCTTCACCCTCACCCGCGACGACACCGCGCGGCACGCGTTCATCACCGCCCTGTTCGCGATCGCCTCCGGCGGCGGCGACCCCTCGGGCGTGGTCGTCATCGGCGTCCGAGGCGACTTCATCGACCGCTGCGCCGCCATCCCCGCGATGATCCCGATCCTGCGCCGCCACTCCTTCGTCGTCGGACCGCCCGAACCCGACGAACTGCGCCAGGTCATCACCGGGCCCGCCGCCGCGGCCGGGCTGCGCATCGACGACGGCCTCACCGACGACCTCCTCGCCGACCTGCGCAGCGCCGCGGGCGGCGGCGCCTACACCGCCGGAGCGCTCCCGCTGCTGTCGCAGACCATGCTCTCGCTGTGGCAGCGCCGCGACGGCGCCCGACTCACCCGCGCCGCCTACAACGAGATCGGCGGCGTCGGCCGCGCCATCGAAGCCGGCGCCGAACGCGTCTACCAGGACCTCGACCCCCGTCAGCGCGCGCTGGCCGCCGAGGCGTTCCGGCGCCTGACCGTCATCGACCGCCACGGCGAGGTCTCCCGCCGCCGCGCCGCCCGCTCCGCCCTGCTCGCCGAACTCCCCGGCGCGGCCCCGGTCCTGGAGACCTTCACCGCCGCCAGGCTCGTCGTCATGGTCGGCGACTCCGTCGAAATCGCCCACGATGTGCTGCTGCGCTCCTGGAAGCGGCTGGACACCTGGCTGCAAGAGGACCGCATGCACCGGGCCCTCCTCACCGAGGTCGCCGACGACGCCGCCGAATGGCTCGAACACGGCAAGGAACCCTCCTTCCTCTACCAGGGCGCCAAACTCGAAGCCGCCGAGCGCACCAGGCCCGTCTGGAAGTCCAACCCCGACACCCACCGCGAGTGGAACGCCGGCGTCGAGGCGTTCCTCGACGCCTCCGCACGAGTCGCGGCCCGCCGCGCGGGCACCCGACGCCTCGTCACCGTCGCCCTGATCGCACTCCTGGCCGTCTCCCTGACCGCGGCCGGCATCGCCTTCCAGCAGAACCGCGTCGCCGAGGCCGCCAACACCGAGCTCACGGCCGAACGCAACCGGCTCCTGGCCGACGACCTCGCCGAAGCCAGCGCCGACAACGCCGGCCGCGACGGCGACCTCTCCCGCCTGCTCGCCGCGGCCGCATGGCAGATCGACCCCGACGCCGCCTACGAGAACACCATGGCCCGCGCCCTCGACGACCCGGTCGACTACACCGCCGAACCCCACGTCGACGAAGTCGAACAGATCGCCTTCGCCCCCGGCGGCGAGACCCTCGTCAGCAGCAGCGGCGAAGGCGACCTCGTCGTATGGGACGTCACGGGCCGCACCGAGACCGCCGGCGTCGACGGCCTCGACGCCGACGACCTCGCCTTCAGCCCGGACGGCGCCGAACTGGCCGTCAGCACCGCCGACGGCGTCCACCTCCTCGACCCCGCCGACCTGAGCGAACGCGACGTCGTGCAGATCCCCGCGGACGCCACCGGCTTCGGCTACGGCCCCGAGGGGCTCCTGGTCGCCGTCGACTCCACCCTCATCGCGATCGACCCGGCCTCCGAAGCCCAGTCGCCGGCCCCGCCCTGGAGCGTCGGCGACATCGACTCGGTCGCGTTCAGCACCGACCTCGGCGCCTACCTCATCGGCACCGCCGACGGCGTCTGGACCACCGCCGGACTCGACACCGACCCCGAGCGGATCTGGACCGGCTCGGGCGATCGCCGATTCAGCGACGGCGGCCGCTACATGCTCGAATGGTCCACCACCGCCGTCTCGCTCATCGACCTCGAGCTCGGCCGCCCCATCCGGACGATGGGCATGACCGACCGGATCGGCGACGCCGCCGTCGACGCCGACGGCTCGGTCATCGCGCTCGCGGTCGGATCCGAGGTCCGATACGTCCGGACCGACGACATGACCCAGGTCACCGCCTTCGACACCGCGTACCCCGACGCGCTCGACTTCAGCTTCAGCGCGGACGGCACGACGATCGCCATCACCGGCGCGGCCGGAACGAAGGTATGGAAGCTCGACGGCGACGGCCTCGCCGGCGCGCCGCTGTTCGACGAGCCCGAAGCACCCGGCCGTCTCGTCCGCCTCCATCCCGACGGCGAATCGCTCATGATCGTCGACGCCGGCAGCCACCGCCGCTTCGACCTGGCCACCGGGGAGCCGATCGACGTCCACTGGGACACCGAGGACTGGATCGCGCACGTCTCCTACAGCCCCGACGGCCGATGGATCACGGTCGTCGACGGCGAGAACCATTCCGACGGCGACACGGTCCGACTCGACCTCGACGATCACGCCGCGATCCTCGACGCCGACAGCGGCGAAGAGCGCCTGGTGATCGAGCCCGTCAACGGCGAGACCGCCATGTTCGGCCACGCCACGATCGCCTACAGCCCCGACGGCGCGACCGTCGCCGCCGTCAACGACAACGCCATCAGGATCTGGGACCTCGCAGACGGCGCCATGACCGACGAGATCACGGGCGACTTCTCCGCCACCTCCGGGCTCCAGTACAGCCCCGACGGCTCGCGCCTCCTCGCGCTCGGCGACGACACGCCGATGGTGTGGGACCTCGACACCGGCGAGTTGCGCACCCTGGACGAGCCGACCGCCCCGGGCGTGTCCTTCTTCGGCCTCGGCGGCGGGGCGAGCTTCACCAACAGCGGGCGGCACATCGCCCAGACCTCGGAGAGCGACCGCACGACCGAGGTGTGGGACGCCGACACCGGAGCCCACCTCGTCTCGCTCGCGATGACCGGGGAACCGCTCGCGCAGCTCCACGTCCCGGCCCGCGAGGCCGTCTTCGCACTCGCCTCCGACGGCACGCTCTTCCGCCAGGACCTCGGCTTCCTCACCACGCCCTACGAGACCCTGTGCGCGCGCACCGACCGGTCGCTGACCGAGCGCGAATGGGCCGAGCACCTGCGAGGCCTGGACTACGGCTCGATCGAGGTATGCGACTGACCCGCCCCGCTCTCAGCGCATGGACTCCTTGACCGAGGCCGCCACGGCCGGCGCCACGTGCGAGTCGAACACGCTCGGCACGATGTAGGTCGCGTTGACCTCGTCCTCCCCGACGCAGTCCGCGATCGCCCGGGCCGCCGCCAGCGCGGCCTCGTCGTTCCAGCCGCGCGCCTGAGCGTCCAACAAACCCCGGAACACCCCGGGGAAGGCGAGCACGTTGTTGATCTGGTTCGGCTGGTCGGACCGCCCGGTCGCCACGATCGCCGCGTAGCGCCCGGCCTCGCTCGGACTGATCTCCGGGTCCGGGTTCGCCAACGCGAACACGATCGGATCCTTGGCCATCTTCGCGACGTCCGAGCCCTTGAGGATGTTCGGGGCGCTCACGCCGATGAACACGTCCGAGCCCTCGACCGCGCCCGACAGGTCACCGGAGTAGCCGTCCTTGTTGAAGTTGTCGGCGAGCCACCTCCACGTCTCGTTGTCGGTCTCCATGCCCCGGTGAAGAGCGCCGTCGCGGTCGACCGGCACGATGTCGCCGATCCCGGCCTTCGCGAGCAGCCGCATGATCGCCGTCCCGGCCGCCCCGCAGCCGACGATCGTCGCGCGCACGTCCTGGAACTCCTTGCCGACCACGCGCAGCGCGTTCGTCAGCGCCGCCAGCACGACGATCGCCGTGCCGTGCTGGTCGTCGTGGAAGACCGGGATGTCGAGCTTCTCGCGCAGCCGGGCCTCGATCTCGAAACAGCGAGGCGCGGCGATGTCCTCCAGATTGATGCCGCCGTACGTCGGTGCCAGCGCGGTGACGATGTTGACGATCTCGTCGGTGTCCTGCGTGTTCAAGCACACCGGCCAGGCGTCGACCCCCGCGAACTTCTTGAACAGCGCCGCCTTGCCCTCCATGACCGGCATCGCGGCCTCCGGACCGATATTGCCCAGGCCGAGCACAGCCGAACCGTCGCTGACCACCGCCACGGTGTTGCGCTTGATGGTCAGGCGGCGGGCGTCGTCGGGGTTCTCGGCGATCGCCATGCACACCCGCGCCACGCCCGGGGTGTACGCCATCGACAGATCGTCGCGGTTCTTCAGCGGCACCTTCGGCTGCACCTCGATCTTCCCGCCCAAGTGCAGCAGAAACGTCCGGTCGGAGACCTTCTTGACGTCGAAGTCCGGCATCGCGTCGAGGATCTGCGTGATCTGGTCGGCGTGCGCGGAGTCGGAGGTGTCGCAGGTCAGGTCGACGACCATGCGCTTGTTGTCGGAGGAGACCACGTCAAGCGCGGTGACGATGGCACCGGCCTGCCCCACGACGGTCGCGAGCCGCCCGGCCGCGCCGGGATCGGCCGAAAGCGCCAATCGGACCGTGATGGAGAAACCGGCGCTGGTCAGTCGAGCAGAAGTCATGCCACTCCTAGAAAGTCACCACGTTGTGGACTCGCGAAAACAAGTACCGACAATTCTGCCACCGCCCCGGCCTCCCCCGACCGCGCCCAGGGCCCCTGGTGGCCGCCCCGACCTGCAATCCCGCACACGCCGGTACGTATTCCACCGAGACGTCCCACGTGCGACACGCGATATTCGCTTCTGCTTGCCGCCGGTCCGTGTCAAGCTTGAGGTAATGCAGATGGAGTACCAGAACTTGAACGAAGAATTTTCGACCACCCAAGCCCCGTCCACCGGCGAACTCGACCTCGAGGCTCGCCAGGCGCTCCGGCGAGTGTCCGGCCTCGCCTCCACCGAACTCGCCGACGTCACCGACGCCGAATACCGGCGCCTGCGCCTAGAGCAGGTCGTCCTGGTCGGCGTCTGGACCGAAGGCTCCGCCGAGGACGCCGAGAACTCGCTCGCCGAGCTCGCCGCCCTGGCGGAGACGGCCGGTTCCGTGGTCGCCGACGGCCTCATCCAGCGCCGCTCCAAGCCCGACCCCGGCACGTTCATCGGCTCCGGCAAGGTCCGGGAGGTCAAGGACGTCGTGGAGGCGCTCGGCGCCGACACGGTCATCTGCGACGGCGAACTCTCGCCCGGCCAGCTGATCGCCCTCGAAAAGGCGATCAACGTCAAGGTCATCGACCGCACGGCCCTGATCCTCGACATCTTCGCCCAGCACGCCAAGAGCGCCGAAGGCAAGGCCCAGGTCGAGCTCGCGCAGCTGCAGTACCTGCTGCCGCGCCTGCGCGGCTGGGGCGACGCCATGAGCCGCCAGGCCGGCGGCCGCGCCGGTTCCAACGGCGGCGTCGGCCTGCGCGGTCCCGGTGAGACCAAGCTCGAGACCGACCGCCGCCGCATCCGCGCCAAGGTCGCCAAACTGCGCCGCGAGCTCGCCAAACTCACCGTCACCCGCGAGACCAAACGCGACTCGCGCACCCGCAACCGCGTCCCGGGCGTCGCCATCGCCGGCTACACCAACGCCGGCAAGTCGAGCCTGCTCAACGCCCTCACCGGCGCCGGCATCCTCGTCCAGGACGCCCTGTTCGCCACGCTCGACACCTCCACCAGGCGCACCCGCACCTCCGAGGGCCGCGAGTACACCGTGTCCGACACGGTCGGCTTCGTCCGCCACCTGCCCCACCAGCTGGTCGAGGCGTTCCGCTCCACGCTCGAAGAGGTCGCCGAGTCCGACCTGATCCTCCACGTCGTCGACGGCTCCCACGCCGACCCGGTCGGCCAGGCCGACGCGGTCCGCGAGGTGCTCGCCGAGGTCGGCGCCGAGGAGGTCCCGGAGCTGCTCGTGGTCAACAAGCTCGACGCGGTCGAACCCGACCGGCTGCTGCAACTGCGCTCGGACTGGCCCGACGCCGTGTTCGTCTCGGCGAGCACCGGCGAAGGCATCGACAAGCTGCGCGACGCCATCGAGCGGGCGCTGCCCCAGCCGAACGTCACCCTCACGGTCTGCGTGCCGTACGTCCGCGGCGACCTGGTCTCGCGGATGCGCTCGCGAGGCGAGGTGCTCGCCACCGAGCACCGCGGCGACGGCACCGTCATGACGGTCCGCGTCGACCCCGCCCTGGCGGGAGAATTGCGGCCCTTCGTCCTCGAATCGCACTGAGTTTCCGTGGTCCCGAACATGTCTCAAAGGCCTCCGGCTATCGTGCAGGCGTGTTCTGGAACACTTGCCTGATGCGAGAGCGCCGTGGGATACGTCCTGCTTGGAGAACGCGTCTCGTCGCCGGGGCGGCAGGAGCCGCGCTGGCGATGGTCGCGGTACCGGCCCATGCCCAGGATGAAGACGCGGGCGGCGGGTCCGCCATCTGCGACCTGCATGACGACCGTCTGAGGAGCCCCTCGGGGATCGTCGCCGCCCACGACGGCGACGGGTGGTGGATCGTCCCCGCCGGGGAGAACCAGAACGAGACCCTGTCGATCATCCGAGTCGGCTCCGACTGCAACGTCCGCGAGGCCGAGGAGTCCTTCATCGAGCACCAGCCGCGCGATCCGCAGGCGCTGGCGTTCGACACCGACGGCTTCATGTGGGTGGCCGACACCGGCCAGGCCCTGGAGCGCGACTCCATCGCGATCACCCAGCTGATGCAGGGCGACGAGGCCAACTACGCGATCTACCGCTACGTCTTCCCCCAGAGCCCCGAAGAGGTCGAGGCGTTCCTCGTCCAGCCGGACGAGGACTACCCGCTGTTCTTCACCTCCGCCGACGGCGAGACGACGATCTACCGGGGCGTCGGCGATAACCTGGCGTTCGACACTCCTCTGGAGAACGCCGGCACCGTCACGCTCGCCGAGGGCGGCTCGGTCACCGGCGCGGCCTTGAACGCCGACGGCTCCAAGGCCGTGCTGCGCACCGCGAACGCGGCCTACGAGTACACCGTCGAGGGCGGCGACATCGTCGGCGCGCTGACGGGCACGGAACCGGTGGTCACGCCGCTGGAAGACGGCGGCACGCCCGAGGACATCACCTACGACGCCGACGGGAACTTCGTCACCCTCTCCTCGGTCGACGACGGGGACGGCACGGTCGGCAGGCTCACCCAGTACACCCCGGCGGCCCCGGCCGCGGAGGAGACCTCCGAGGCCGCCGCCGGCGACGAAGCCGCGACCGAAGAGGCGGGCCCGAGCCTCATCGATCGGATCCTCGACCTCGGCTTCACCACGATCATCAGGATCCTCACGGCGATCGCCGTGGTGGGCTTCCTGGTGATGCTCGGCGGCATCCTCGTCATCCGCAAGTCCCGGCGCGAACGCGCCGCCGGCGACGACGACAAGAGCGAGATGAACGTCGCCAGGGAGGAATCGGTCTTCGGCGAGGTGCGGGACGATCCGCCGGCGCCCGACCCGATCGACCTGGGACTCGACGCCGGCCAGCCCGATCCGGAGGTCGCCAGCATCGCCAAAGGCTCGGGCGCGGTCTACGGCGCCTCCAAGGCCGAGCCGGGGGGCAGCGTGTACGGGGCCAAGCGGCCCGAGGCCACCGGCAGCGTCTACGGCGCGAAACCGGCCGCGGAACCCCCCGGGAACGTCTACGGCGCGGCCGCCTCCCCGCCGCCCCCCGCGCCGAAACCGGAACAGGCCGGTCCGGTCTACGGCGGCGCCCGCGCCGAGCCGCAGTACGGGGCCTTCGAGGGCGCCGGGCAGGGCAGCATCTACAACGACGCCGCCGGCTCACCGCCGCCACCGCCGCCGCCACCTCAGGTGGCACCTACGCAGCGGCCTCCGGCGCAGCCCGTCGGCGGCACCTACGGTGCGCCGCGCGAGCCGTCCGGCTCCGTGTACGGGGCGCAGTCCTCGAGCCCCTCGCCGGGAGGGCGGGTCTACGGCGGCAACGACGAACGGACCCCGGAGTCGGATGACGACTTCTGGGGCCCGCCTGAAGCTGGTACGTACGGCCGGGGGCGCTAGCGCCGCACCCACTCACTGGTGCGGACGCGCGCTCTGGGTTGTTCGAACCGGGTGTGCTGGGTCAGATCTTGCGGAGGACGGCGACCACACGACCGAGGATCTCGGCTTCGGAGGCGTCGATCGGGTCGTACAGCGGGTTGGCCGGCATCAGCCAGGGCTTGCCGCCCTTGCGCTTCCACGTCTTCACCGTGGCGTCGCCGTCGATCATGGCGGCCACGATCTCGCCGTTGAGCGCGTCGGGCTGCTGACGCACCACGACCCAGTCCCCATCGGTGATGGCCGCCTCGATCATCGAGTCGCCCTTCACCCGCAGGAGGAAGTGGATGCCCTCGCCGACGAACTCCGCCGGCAGCGGCATGACGTCGTAATCGCGTTCCTCGGCGAGGATCGGCTGACCGGCCGCGATCTCGCCGACCATCGGCACGTAGCGCGGGCGCGGATGCTGTGAGCAGGTCTGGACGCCGCCGGGCGTGGACTGCTTGACGCCGACCGCGCGGGGGCGTCCCGCCAGCCGGTTCAGGTAGCCCTTCCGTTCGAGCTGCTTCATCTGGTATGCGACGCTCGAGGCCGACGCGAGGCCGACTTCGGCGCCGATTTCTCGGACGCTGGGCGGATACCCCTTGTTGTTGATGAATTCCTCGATGTACTCGAGGACTTGCTGTTGCCGACGCGTCAGCTTGCGCGTTTTCGGTCGGGCTGTAGTGGTCTCGCTAGCCACAGGAAGCTCCTGTAAGACAAATGGGACGGTATGTCTGATTCCGACAATGTAACTCAGGCTCAGTGTCAAGTCAAACATTCGTGCGACTTCGGCGTGTCGCCGCACTCGCCTGAATGTGCCGCGACTCGTCGTTTCCGCCTCGCTCGGCGCTCTCCGGGGCGCCGTGTGGTGAGCTGAGGACCGCTCCAAGATCGCGATGTGCCAAATCGGAGTAGGATAGACCCTAGATCTTGTGGTTTGATGTATCGTCTCTCACTAGGTGTTGGGGTTTCCGCGCCCGGCGCACGCGCCGAAGGCAGACTGAACCCCACCCGGCGCGAGCGCCGGACCCGAACGGGTGACCTCGAGACCGTCGGACCCCGACGCGATGATTGCCGAGAAGGAGAGCGTAGCGATGCGATGCCCTTACTGTCGTCATCCGGACAGCCGAGTGGTCGACTCCCGAGAGGCCGAGGACGGCAAGATCATCCGGCGTCGGCGGGTCTGCCAGGAGTGCGAGAAGCGGTTCACCACCGTCGAGGAATCGGTCCTCGCCGTGGTCAAGCGCAGTGGCGCCACCGAACCGTTCAGCCGGAGCAAGGTCGCCACCGGGGTCATGAAGGCCTGCCAGGGGCGGCCCGTGGACGCCGACGACGTGGCGAAGTTGGCACAGGCGGTCGAGGACGCGATCCGCTCGCGGGGCGTCGCCGAGGTGCCGAGCAACGAGGTCGGCCTCGCCATCCTCGAACCGCTTCGGCGGCTCGACGAGGTCGCCTACCTGCGCTTCGCCAGCGTCTACCGCAGCTTCGAATCGCTCGAGGACTTCGAGGCCGCCATCATCCAGCTGCGTGAGCAGCACGCCGCCAATCATAGCGGCTAGCAGTGCGAACACCCATCACAACCAGCGAAAACCACATCATGGGCATGAGCAGACAGGGGCGAGGAGACATGCCGAAGACAGTCAAGACAGCCGACGGCGCCGCAGAGGCCAAGGGCGCGAAGAAGGGCGCCAAGCGGCCTTCAGAGGGACTACGAGTCGAACGTGTGTTCACAACGGAGGGTGTGCACCCGTACGACGAAGTCAAGTGGGAGTCCCGCGACGTCGTCATGACCAACTGGCGCGACGGCTCGGTCAACTTCGAGCAGCGCGGCGTCGAGTTCCCCGAATTCTGGAGCCAGAACGCCACCCAGATCGTCACCTCGAAGTACTTCCGCGGCGCCGTGGGCACGCCGCAGCGCGAATCGAGCCTCAAACAGCTCATCGACCGCGTCGTCAACGCCTACCACAACGCCGGCGACAAGAACGGCTACTTCGCCACCGCTCAGGACGCCCAGATCTTCGCCGACGAGCTCACCTGGCTGCTGCTGCACCAGTACTTCAGCTTCAACTCCCCGGTGTGGTTCAACGTCGGGACCGAAGCGGCGCAACAGGTGTCAGCGTGCTTCATCCTCAGTGTCGATGACACGATGGAGTCGATCCTCGACTGGTACAAGGAAGAGGGGATGATCTTCAAGGGCGGCTCCGGCGCCGGGGTCAACCTCTCCAAGATCCGCGCCTCCTCCGAGCTGCTCTCCTCGGGCGGCAACGCCTCCGGCCCGATCAGCTTCATGCGCGGCGCCGACGCCTCCGCCGGCACCATCAAGTCCGGCGGCGCCACCCGCCGCGCCGCCAAGATGGTGGTCCTCGACGTCGACCACCCCGACATCGAGGACTTCATCGAGACCAAGGCCCGCGAAGAGGAGAAGATCCGAGCGCTGCGCGACGCCGGCTTCGACGTCGACCTCGGCGGCGAGGACATGTTCTCGGTCCAGTACCAGAACGCCAACAACTCCGTGCGCGTCTCCGACGAGTTCATGCGCGCCGTCGAAGAGGGCACCGACTACCCGCTCATCGGCCGCCTCGACGGCAAGGAGATCGCCCGCCGCGACGCCCGCGAGGTCTTCCGCAAGATGGCCGAGGCCGCTTGGGAATGCGCCGACCCGGGCATCCAGTACGACGACATCATCAACGACTGGCACACCAACTCGAACACCGACCGCATCTACGCGTCTAACCCCTGCTCGGAATACATGTCGCTGGACGACTCGTCGTGCAACCTCGCGAGCCTCAACCTCATGAAGTTCCTCGGGGAGGACGGCTCGTTCGACGTCGAGCACTTCGTCAAGACCGTCGAGTTCGTCATCACCGCCATGGAGATCTCGATCTCCTTCGCCGACTTCCCGACCGAGAAGATCGGCCAGACCACCCGCGACTACCGCCAGCTCGGCATCGGATACTCCAACCTCGGCGCCCTGCTCATGGCCTCCGGCCACGCCTACGACTCGGACGAGGGACGCGCGCTGGCCGCCGGCATCACCTCGCTGATGACCGGGGCGTCCTACCGCCGCTCCGCCGAGATCGCCGGCGCAGTCGGCCCCTACGCGGGCTACGAGCGCAACGCCGAACCGCACCAGCGGGTCATGCGCAAGCACGCCGCCGCGTGCGAGGACGTGCGCACCTTCGGGGACATCGACGCCACGGTCCTCGACGCCGCCAAGGCCGAATGGGCCAAGGGCAACGAGATCGGCGCGGTCAACGGCTGGCGCAACGCCCAGGCCTCGGTGTTGGCGCCAACAGGGACCATCAGCTTCATGATGGACTGCGACACCACGGGAATCGAGCCGGACCTGGCGCTGGTCAAGCACAAGAAGCTCGTCGGCGGCGGCTCCATGGAGATCGTCAACCAGACCGTGCCGCGCGCGCTCTCCAGCCTCGGCTACGGCGAGGACGAGACGGCCGCGATCGTCGACTACATCGCCGAGCACGGCCACGTCGTGGACGCGCCGCACCTGGCCCAGGAGTACTACTCGGTGTTCGACTGCGCCATGGGCGAGCGCTCGATCGCCCCGATGGGGCACGTCCAGATGATGGCCGCGGTCCAGCCGTTCCTGAGCGGCTCGGTGAGCAAGACGGTGAACTTGCCTGAGACCGCCACGGTCGAGGACATCGAGCAGGTCTACTTCGAGGGCTGGAAGCTCGGCCTCAAGGCCCTCGCGGTCTACCGCGACAACTGCAAGGTCGGCCAGCCGCTGTCGGCGAAGAAGAAGGAGATCGACGCCAAGGTCGAAGAGGTCGTGGAGAAGGTCGTCGAGGAGATGACCGTGCACGGCCCGGTGCGCCGCAAGCTCCCCAAGCGCCGCCCGAGCCAGACCACCTCGTTCACCGTCGGCGGCGCGGAGGGCTACATCACCTCCTCCTCGTATCCCGACGACGGGCTCGGCGAGGTCTTCCTCAAGATGTCCAAGCAGGGCTCGACCCTCGCCGGGGTCATGGACGCGCTCTCGGTCTCGATCTCGATCGCGCTCCAGTACGGCGTGCCGCTCGAGAAGTACGTCGAGAAGTTCACCAACATGCGCTTCGAGCCGGCCGGCATGACCGACGACCCGGACATCCGCATGGCGTCCTCGGTGGTCGACTACGTCTTCCGCCGCCTGGCGCTCGACTACCTGCCGTACGAGGACCGCGCGGCCCTGGGCATCCTCACCACCGCCGAGCGCACGGCCGAGGTCAACGGCGAGGACCCGGCCAAGGTCGCCGCGGAATCCGAGGCCGAACTCGACCAGATGCGGACCTCCGCGCCGATCGAGGAGTCCGTGAAGCAGGAGCTGAAGCTCGAGTCGAAGCCGTCGCGGGCCGACGTCCTCCACTCGGCCCAGGCCAGGAGCGCGGACGCGCCGCTGTGCATGAGCTGCGGCACGCCGATGCGGCCGGCGGGCTCGTGCTACGCCTGCGAGGGCTGCGGCGCGACGAGCGGCTGCAGTTAACGCCGGGGAACGACCGCCCGAGGGGGCGGGGGACGCACTCGCGCTCCCCGCCCCCTCGCCGCGTGTGGCGGCCGAGGCCGTGAACCGGTATCCTTCGGCCTCAAGCGATCCGGTGTGTAGTCCGCTCTCTCATTTCATAGCGAGGTATCGATGAAGGTCTGCCTGTGGAACTGATCGGTGCGGGGCGCGCGTCGCGGATCTTCGCGCTCGATGACGAGAAGGTGCTGCGCCGCTGCGAGTTCGACGTCCGCGACGAGGCGCGCGTCATGCGCTGGGTGCGCGAGCGCGGGTTCCCTGCCCCCGAGGTCTTCGAGGTCTCGGGCGGGGATCTCGTCATGGAGCGCCTGCACGGCCCCACTCTGGGCTCTGAGCTGTTCGGGGCGCGCATCGACGCGGCGAAGGCCGGCGAGATCCTGATCGATCTCCACGAGCGCCTGCACGCGATCGAGGTGCCGGACTGGCTCGCGGGCGAGCCCCGCGGGATCGATCTTCGTGCCGCCGATGGGCCGACGTGCGTGCTGCACCTGGACCTGCATCCTGAGAACGTGATCCTCACCGACGACGGGCCCTTCCTGGTCGACTGGACCAACGCCGCGCGCGGCGAGCCCGGCATCGACCTCGCCGTGTCCTGGGCGATCCTGGCCGGCGTCGACCTCGACGGCCTCGGCATGGCGCCCCAGTGGGTCGAGGTGGCCCGTGCCGCCCTGCTGGGGCGGTTGCGCGAGCCCTTGTCGACGGAGGCGCTGTGCGTCGCTCTGCGGTTCCGTGAGGCCGACCGCAATGTCGATCCGGCCGAGATCGCCAAGCTCCGGATGGAGCTCGGCCAGGTGCGCTGATTTTTCAGCACGATCGTGCTAGTTTTACGGAGTGCGCAAAGGCGATCTCACCCGACAGGCGATCCTCGACGTGGCCGTCCGCATGGCCCGCTATTCGGGGCTGTCCGGGCTGACCATCGGATCGCTGGCCGCCGCCGCCGACATGTCCAAGTCGGGCGTCTACGCGCACTTCAAGTCCAAGGAAGCCCTCCAGTTGGCGTGCATGGAGTGCAACGGGGACCAGTTCCGCGACGAGGTCATGCGCCCGGCACTGGCCAAGCCGCGCGGCATCGCGCGGCTCCAGGCGATCGTGGAGTACTGGATGCGCTGGTACTCCCACCCCGGCGGTTGCCTTTTCATGGCGGCCGCGTCCGAGTTCGACGACCTGCCGGGGCCGCTGCGCGACCAGATGGTCCGCGACCAGCGCGGGCTCCTCGACTCCCTCGCCCGGATCGCCTCGACGGCGGTCGACGAGGGCGAGCTCCCCGAAGACACCGACGTGTTCCAAGTCGCGCAGGAGGTCTTCGGCATCCTGCTGTCCTACAACTGGATGAGTCGCATCCTGTCCTATCCGGACGCCGGCGAGCGAGCCTGGGCGGCGTTCAACCGGCTGATCGACAGCCATGCCAATGCACGTTTCCGCGAGCGTTCAACGTGACGCGCAATTGACGGTCGCCGCAAGCGGTCGAACGTGACGAGATCCTGACCAGGAAGGCCAACACCCATGGCGCAGCGCTCCGGGGCCAAAGGCTCCGCAAAGAAAAGCACGACCGTTCGTGCCCCGTGGCATTACCGCACCGCTTTCACCGTCGCCGAGCGCTTCGCTCCCGGGCCGGCGGCGAAGTACCTCAGCGAGATGTGGTTCAAGGTGCCCGGCGGGCCCGAGCGGCGCCTCAGGGGCAAGGCGCCCGCGGGAGCCGAGGTCTTCACGATCGACAGCCTCGGCGGCGAGCTGTGGGGCTACGACTGGGGCGAGGGCCCCTTGGTCTACCTCGTCCACGGCTGGGGCGGCTGCACCGGCGACCTCGACTTCATCGCCGCGAACCTCGTCGCGAACGGCATGCGCGTGGTCGGCTTCGATGCGCTCAGTCACGGCAACTCCGGGCCGAGCCCCTGGGGCGAGCGCGTCAGCAACGGCCTCCACATGCGCGATGCGATGCGCTCGGTGATGGACAAGTTCGGCGCGCCCCAGGCGGTCGTCGCGCACTCCCTCGGCTGCCTGACGGCGGTCATGGCGCTGCGCGAGGACGAGGCCGTCCTCGCTCGGACCCGGCTGGCGCTCATGGCCCCGTTCATCGGCGGCGTGGAGGGCTTCAGCGACACCCTGAACTCGGTCGTGCCCACCGGGCCGCGCGTCATCGAACGCTTCGTGCCGCTGGTCGAGGAGCGCGTCGGGATGGCGCTTTCGCAGATCAGCCTCATGGACGGGGTCGTCGAGTCGCCGACGCTCATCGTGCATGACAAGGGCGACCGGCCCAACCCCTTCCGCCACGGCGCCGGCCTCGCCGAGTCGTGGCCGAACGCCGAGCTCATGGCCACCACCCGGCTCGGGCACCGCAAGATCCTGGTCAGCCCGGCGGTCAACGAGCGCGTCACCGCCTTCGTCACCGGCAGGTAGACGAAACGGGGGCCGGGCGTCCGCCCGGCCCCCGTCTGCTCGCTCTGTCAGCCCTCGTAGTGGATCGTCAGGCGCGTCCAGGCCCCGATGTTGAGGTAGGAGCCGTCGCCGATCGAGATTTCGATGTTCGGCGCCAGCGGCTCGTCGGAGCCGTTGAGGAAGGTCCCGTTCGAGGAGCCCACGTCCATGATCGTCCACGAGCCGTCGGGCTTGGCGAACAGCTTCGCGTGCTGCGCGCTCACTCCCGGGTCGGCCACGTCGCCCGACAGGTCGATGTCCGGCGTGATGCCTCGCTTGGCGCTGTAGCGGCCGATCGTCAGCTCGCCCTTCTCCAGCGGGAACCGCCGGGGCTTGGCGAACGACGGGTACTGGAGCTGCGAGGCCCCGTCCGAGGCGGCCACCTTGTTGAAGTAGCCCTGGTCGGCCGTCACGGCCACCGTCCAGCGCGTCGCCGTGGCGGCCTGCCCGGGCGGCGCGTAGTTCGACGCGAGGTCGTGCGGCTGCGAGTCGGGAACGCTGAACCCACCGGTCGACGATGCGGCCGGGGGAGCGGAGGTCGGGGCGCCGAACGGCGCGGACGGTACGCCCGGAGGCGCCGAGGTGGGCGCGGGCGGGGCCGAGGCCGGAGCGCCGTACTGCTGGGCGTAGGGGTCCTGCGGCTGGCCGTAGCCGGGCTGCTGGCCGTACGGGTCCTGCTGCTGCGGCTGCCCGTAGGGGTCCTGCTGCTGGGGCTGGCCGTACGGGTCCTGCCCGTAGCCGGGCTGCTGCGGCTGGCCGTAGGGGTCCTGCGGCTGGCCGTAGCCGGGCTGCTGGCCGTAGGGATCCTGCTGCTGGGGCTGGCCGTACGGGTCCTGCTGCTGGGGCTGCGCGTACGGGTCCTGCCCGTAGCCGGGCTGCTGCGGCTGGCCGTAGGGGTCCTGCTGTTGCGGCTGCCCGTAGGGGTCCTGCTGCTGGGGCTGGCCGTACGGGTCCTGCCCGTAGCCGGGCTGCTGCGGCTGGCCGTAGGGGTCCTGCTGCGGCTGCGCGTACGGGTCCTGCTGCTGGCCGTACCCGGACTGCTGGCCGTACGGGTCCTGCTGCTGCGGCTGCCCGTACGGGTCCTGCTGCGGCTGCGCGTACGGGTCGTTCGGCGGGTAGCCCTGTCCGAATGCGGCCGGCGACTGCGGGGGCTGTCCTTGCTGCCACGCCGGATTGGGCGTCCCGCACTGCTCGCAGAACTGCGCTTGCGGGAAGGCCCCGCAGGCACACTGGTATCCGCCCGGCTGTGGGGCACCGCCGCCGGGGTAGGTCGGCTGGTAGGTCAAGGTCGTCCCCCTCCAAGCAGTTCCGTGTACTCGGCCTCACTGGCGACACCGAGCAGCGGGGCGGATCCGCGATCCTTCCCGGGGTCCCGGTCGGCATGTTCCTGCGCATACCCGTCGACCTGGACCGATCCGGGGGATTCGAGTTCCACCACCGCGACACTGATGTTGTCGTGCCCGCCGTGTGCGAGCGCCTGTCGTGTCAACGCTACAGCCTTATCGCCAACGCTGCCCTCCGGCAGCGGCAACAGGTCCGAATCGTCATTGAAATAGCGTGACAGACCGTCACTGCACACTACGATATGCCCGCCGCCCAGATCCACCCGGAGGAGGTTCGGATTCAGGGTCGGAGCGTCGGCTCCCAGCCAGGCCAGGAGGGCCTTCGAGTAGGGGTTCTTGTACCGGTCGTCGGAGGGGTCCACGCCCTGGTATTCGAGGCGGGCCTGGATGGTGTCGTCCACGGTGAGGCATCTCGCCTCCTTCTCCCCGGCCCAGTACGCGCGCGAGTCGCCGACCCAGCACAGGATCGCCTGGCCGCCCTCGACGACCGCCGAGACGTACGTCGATGAAGGCGGCGAGTTCGGGTACTGCTTGCCGACCGCGGCCACCGCCGAGTGGGCGGCGTTGACGCCGCGCCGGGAGGCGTCCTCGGCGCTGAGGCCCTCGCCGAGCGCCGAACGGATCTCCGTCACGGCCGCTTCCACTCCGGCGAGTGAAGCCCGCTCGGAGTCGGACGCGCCCGAGACGCCGTCGCAGACCACCGCGATCTTGCGCCCGTCCTCGGCGCGCGCGATCGCCAGCGAGTCCTGGTTGTAGTGGTGCCGTTTGCCCACGTCCGTGGCCGCGCCGATGCCCGGCAGCACGAAGGAGGCGTGGTCGTCGGAGCCGCCGGGATGCTTCGGGTTGTCCTCGGTGGCGGCCGAGGACAGCCACGCGGCGGTCGCCGCGGGCTGCTCGTGCTCCTCCAGGTCGCCGCCGCAGACCTCGCAGTAGCGGCCGACGTCGGCCGGGAGGCCGCAGGCGGTGCAGTGCTTCGCGGGGCCTTGCGTGGCTGTCGGTGAGGACGACATTCGGTGCTCCTTCGCTACAGCATCGTGCGTGGGCGGTGCAGGTTGGCCTGGTCGAAGTAGTAGACCTGGTCCTCGCGCCCGGTGCAGGTGTGCGCGAGCCTACGATAAGCCGATTCGAGCGCGAGACGCAGTTCGCGCTCCTCGGGCGGGGCGTCGAAGACGCGCGGCTCGGCGGCCGGCCCCGCCATGGAGACCACGTCGATCGCGGCGTGCAGGATCCTCGTCGACACCAGGTGGCGCCGCCGGGGCTCCAGCTTGAGCTCCTCGAGCCGCCCGGCCATGTGGTGCAGGTCGATCAGGCTCGGCGGTGTGGTCCGGCTGTGCAGCGCCGTCTGGATGGCCGCCGTCTGCGCGATGCCGTACTGCGAGGACGTCTTCGGCACCTGGTGGAGCGTCGAGATCGCCTCGGTGGAGTGGCCTTCGAGGTCGAGCAGGCGGGCCCGCCCGTACGCGGCCGAGACGAAGCGGTGGTCGCACGCCCAGATGCGCGTGTAGTGCGGCAGCGCCAGGTCGCGGCGACCGGCCATCTCGGCGCAGGCGGCCAGCGCCAGGCGCGGGGCGAGCTCGCCGGGCAGGTGGGAGTAGACGGCGTCGAAGTGGGCGGCGGCCGTGTGGAAGTCGGCGGCCAGCAGCGAGATGAGGCCCCGCATCCACGTGACCTGCCAGGTGTTGCCCTCCTGGGAGGCGAACTGGTCGAGCGTCGAGTGCGCCATGTGGAGCTCGCCGGCGCTGACGAGGGTGCGCACGCGGCGCAGCTGCACTTCGGGACTCTGGACGGGCGCGGCGGCGAGTTCGGCGAGGATGCCGGGCGCGTCGGTCGCCGACAGGCTCGCCAGGAACGACGCGGCCGGGTCGGCCAGGTCGACCATGGTCGTCGGCAGGGCGTGCGCGACGTCGAACGGGTCGCCGATCGCGGCGACGTCGTATTCGACGTCCGGCTCGCCGAACACGGACTGCTCGCCGCTGAACAGCGTCGAGGGCTCGAAGCGCGGTTCGCCGTGCCGGATCGACCGGACCTCGTGGAGGACGCCGCGCACCTGCGTGCGCATCTCGTCGGCGTCGGCGAAGCGCGAGCGCGGGTCGGCGTGGCAGGCGCGCAGCAGCAGCCGCTGGAAGGAACCGAACTCCTGGAACAGCGGGGTCTCGGACGCGGGCGGGAACGTGTCCTTGTATTCGCTGGTGAAGCCCTTGAACTGCAAGGCGAGGACGGCCATGGACCGGCCGATGGTGTACAGGTCGGAGCTGATCGAGGGGCCGACCGAGAGGATCTCGTCGTTGGGCACCGAGTAGCCGGGGGTGCCGTAGATCGCCGATTCCTCGTCGTCGATGCGGCGCACCGCGCCGAGGTCGATGAGTTTGAGCCACGTCTCGACGTGGATGACGTTGTCCGGTTTGAAGTCGCAGAACAGCAGGCCGCGGTCGTGGAGGTACGAGAACGCCGGGAGCAGTTCGGAGGTGTAGGTGAGGACCTGCTCGAGCGGCAGCGGCAGTCGTTCGCCGTCCTCGCCGGTCTGGTCGCGGATGTCGCGCAGCGACTTGCCGGCGACGTACTCCATGACGATGTAGGACTGGAGCTGGCTCGATCGCGGGTCGGCGGCGGTGACGAAGTCGTGGATGTTGACCACGTTCGGGTGATCGATGCCGACCAGGAAGCGGCGCTCGTTGATGGCCGCCTCGATGGCGTCCTCGTCGGTGGTGTTGATGAGTCCCTTGATCACCACCCACCGCTGGGTCAGGTCGTCGGCGAAGTTCTTGTCGTTGGCGAGGTAGATCCAGCCGAGGCCGCCGTGCGCGATCGCGCCGAGGATCTCGTAGCGGTCGGAGAGGACGTCGCCGGGCTGGAGCGCGGGCGTGAACCAGTAGCGGGCGCGGCAGTACGGGCAGAATCCCTCGACGCGCCCGGCGCGGCCGGCCTGCGGACGCCCGACGGGCTTGCCGCACGAGCCGCAGAAGCGTTTCGCCTCGGGGACCTTCGGGTCGGACATGACCGCCTCGGCCGGGTCGCGCGGCGGCACGGGAGGCATGTCGGACAGGCCGCCCCGCTGGCGGGCGCTGGTGCTCGTGGAGCGAGTGACGGGCCCGGTGATCGGTTGCGGCAGCGGCGCGGCCGGCGCCCGGTACGGGGCCGGGGGCGGCGACGGCGGGGCCTGGGCGGGCGAGACGACGTGGGAGACGGGCCGCGAGATCGGCATCGTCCCGGTGGGGGCGCCGGAGGTCTGCTCCGGCGCGAAGCCGGGCGCGGCGGCCACGGGCGGCGGCGAGCTGAGGCGTTTGCGCACCCGCAGCGTGTCCGCATCGGTCTCGTCTCCCGCGCGGGCCTGCTGGTGGATCTCCTGCTGGGCCTGGCGGACGGCCGGGGTGTAGCGCTGGGTGTGGTCGGGCCGCTCCTCGCTCATGGCGGTCACCTTCAATCCTGGTACTTCGGGGCCGGGGGAGTGGCCGCGCCGAGGTGGGGCTCCAGCCACTGGTCGTAGATGTCCTGCCAGGCGTCGCCGGTCCGCATGCCGTCGAGGACGCCGTTGACGTAGCGCGCCAGGTCGGTGTTGCCCTTGGCGAAGGCGATGCCGTAGGGCTCTTCGGAGAAGCTGTCGCCGACGACTTCGAGGGTGGGGTCCTGGATGGCCATGCCCGCCAGGATGCAGTCGTCGGTGGTGATCGCGTCGACCACGCCCTGCTGGAGCAGCACCAGGCAGTCGTTGAAGTCGGGCACGGTGACCGGTTGGGCCTCGGACTGCCGCGCGATGTTCCGCGGGGAGGTCGAGCCCTGGCCGGTGCAGAAGCGGTCGTCGGCGGTGAGGTCGGCGATCCCGGTGATGTCCGATCCCTTGGGGACGAGCAGGCGCTGGCCGCCGTGGTAGTACTCGGTGGAGAACTCGACCCTCTCCCAGCGTTCGCACGTCATCGTCATGGTGCGCACCACCATGTCGACGCGCCCGGAGTTGACTGCGTCCTCGCGCTCGCCCGAGGTCATCGGCACCCATTTGACCTTCGTCTCGTCGCCCATGAGCGCGGTGACGACGGCCTTGGCGATGTCGATGTCGAAGCCGCTGAGGTTCCCGGTGACCGGGTCGCGGTAGCCCATGAGGTTCGTCGACTGGCTGATGCCGATGACGACCTGGTCGGGATTGCTCAGCGTCTCGCGGGCGGCCTCGGCGGTGATCGAGCCGGGGGCGTAGGACGCGACGGGATCGCAGCTGTCGTCGGGCGGGTCGGTGTCGATGTCCGGCTCGAAGTCGATGCCCTCGGGCAGCGGCGTCGGGACGTCCACCGACGGCGGCTCGACGGCGACCGGTCCGCTGCAGGCCGCCATGAGCAGGCAGCCGGCGAGCGCGGTCGCGAAGGTGGTCTTGCTGCTGATCATGCGTGATACTCCGCCACTCGCATCTGGATGCCGATCGCCGCGCTGACCAGTGCCAGCAGGCACAGTGCCGAGAGGCCGGCGGCGGCGCCGGACAGGGAGCGCTGCGCGTCGCCGGTCGCGTCGACGAAGCGGTCGGCGCTGATGTCGGTCGCCGTCGTCAGCTGTTCGTTGAGCGCGTCGAAGGAGGTGGCCAGGCTCTGCTCGCCGTCGCCGACGGCGAGCGCCACCGCGTCGGCGTAGTCGCCCTCTTTGGCGAGCTTGATGACCTCGTCATGGCCGGCGTTCCACGTCCCGGCCGACTCCTCGGCCGCCGCGAGCGCCTCGGACAGCCGGGGGTCGTCGCCGTAGGCCGCGTTGAGCCGGGCCAGCAGGCCCTCCTCGCCCACCAGGAGCGCCATCTGGTCGGCGTAGCGCTCCTCGGCCTTCGAGTCCTCGCCGCGGGCGATGAGCACCAGCGACTCCTCGGCGCGGGCCTGCTGGGCGGTGATGTGCGCCTCGGCGAGCAGTTCGAGCGGGTCGGCGCCCTCCTCATGCGAGCGCTCGGTGTGGCTCGCCGAGGCCAGCGCCACGAGCACGAGCCAGCCGGCGACGCCGATCATGGCGACGGTCGCGCCGAGCAGGCCGAGGTTGAACATCCGGTTGGTCTTGCGTGTCATCCACAGTTGCGCCCACACCATGACGCCGAGCGCGGTGGCGGTGAGCACCGTGGCGGCCCACGGGAACGACACGGCCGCGTCCCTGGCCTCATTGAGCTGGCTGAGCGCGTTGTACTGCAAGGTGTCGGCGTCGGGAAGCATCTGGCTTCGCATGAGCGTGGACGCCTGACGCTGATAGGTGGCGCCGACCGGCTCGCCGAGCCGGTTGAAGGTGCGGGCCGACTCGACCAGTCCGGTGTAGACCGGCAGGTGCGCGTTGAGGTTCGCGACCAGTTCGGCGTCGGCGGGGGTCTTGACCTCGCCGGCGGCCGTGGTGAGCGCGACGCTCGCGTCCCGCAGGGCCTCCTGGTAGGTCGTGCGGACGTCCTCCGAGGCCGTCCCGGCGGTCAGATAGGAGCTCGCGGCGGTCGCGTCCGCCTGCGACAGCGCCTGGTACAGGTCGAGGGCCGCGACCGAGAGCCGGCCGGACTGGGTCGTCGTCTCCTCGATCACCGCCGATTTGCCCAGAATGGACGTCAGCGCCGTGACGCCGGCGCCGAGCATGAGGACGACGAGGATCGCGAGGGTGCCGCGGAGCTGTCCGGGGGTGTACCGCAGTGCCGACACGGCACGTGAGAACCGCTGAGGCCCAGCCGTGACTCCGGGCGCCTGCTGCGTCGAAGTCGGGGCGGGAGGGGACTGGACAGTCAACTTCACCTCACAGTGTCGGGGGTCGTCCTCATGGTATCGGCACCGCACAACGGTCAGTGACGCCCGTCATCGCGCGCCCGGCGCGCTATGTTGAGGCGGTGCCGAACTCCGAAACCGACGCCCGCTGGATGGCTCGCGCGGTCGAACTGGCCGAGCAATGCCCGCCCTCGGCGACCGCGTTCAGCGTGGGCGCCGTGATCGTAGTCGACGGCCGCGCCGTCGGCGAAGGCTACTCACGCGCCGAGGAGCCGCACGACCACGCCGAGGAGGTCGCCCTGCGCCGCGCCGGCGGAGCGGTCGAGGGTGCCACCGTGTACTCCACGATGGAACCGTGCGGGCAGCGCGCCTCCCGGCCCGCGCCGTGCGCGCGCCTGCTGAGCGACGCCGAGGTCGCCCGCGTCGTCTACGCGCTCGACGAGCCCGTCCGCTTCGTCGAGGCCCCCGGCGGCGCGGCCCTCCTGCGCGAAGCGGGCATCGACGTCGAGGTCATGCCCGAGTTCGCAGCGGCGGCCGAAAGACCCAATGCGCATCTCCGTTAATGTGGCACCTATGAGGCCAACAATCGGCGCCGACGCGGTTGCCGGACTCGCCGAATCGGTCGTGCTCGACGTGCGCTGGAGCCTGAACGGGCCCTCCCGCGAGGAGGACTTCCGCCAAGGCCACCTGCCGCGCGCCGTCTGGATCGACTTCGACCGCGACATCTGCGGCCCCGTCGGTGCGAGCGGCGGACGCCACCCGCTGCCCGAACCCGACGCGCTCCAGGAGGTCCTGCGGAAGGCGGGCGTCAACGACGATTCGACCGTCGTGGTCTACGACGACGGCGACTACATGTCCGCCGCGCGCACCTGGTGGACGCTGCGCTGGGCCGGACACGAGGACGTCAGCGTCCTCGAAGGCGGCATCCGCGCCTGGATCGAGGCCGGATATCCGCTCGCCTACACCGATCCCGAGCCCGAGCGGGGCGACTTCACGGTCCGCCCCGGCGGCCTGCCGGTCCTCGACGCCGACGGCGCCGCGGCCTGGGCCCGGGAGCGCGAACTCGTGGACGTGCGCGCCCCCGAGCGGTATCGGGGCGAGCATGAACCGATGGACCCCGTCGCCGGGCACATCCCCGGGGCGGTCAACGTGCCGCTCGGCGGCGACGGCGCGCAGTTCGCCGGCCACGCCGACGCGGCCTTCTACTGCGGCTCGGGCGTCGGGGCCGCCCGGGCGGCGCTGGCCGTGACGGCCACTGGACGACCGACGCCGCCGGTGTACATCGGCTCTTGGAGTGACTGGGTCTCGAGCGGCCGCGAGGTCGCCACTGGGGAGGAACAATGAGAAGGTTCGCAGCGATCGTGCTGATCCCGGCGGCCCTGGTGGCCCTCGCCGCGTGCGGCGAGGACGATCCCCAGGACCCGGTCGAGACGGCCACCGGCGAGGACTCGCCCTCAGCGCCCGAGGAGACCGGGCCGGTCGAGCTCGACCTGAACGAGGCCGGCGGGGCGTGCCCGCTCATCGACTCGGCGAAGCTCAACGAGATCACCGGCGAGGACTTCAGCTTCGCCTCCGGCGGTGGAAGCGACGGCGAGGACGCGCCCGACCTGGCCACCTGCGCGGTGCAGACCGCCGAGGGCGCCTACCCGGACCTGACGCTGTTCGTGACCGGCACCGAGGCCAGCGCCGAGGTGTACGAGGACGAGCTGCCCGATGCGGCCGAGAGCGTGGACGATCTGGGCGAGGCCGCGTACTGGATCGTGCACATCGAGGACACCGGCGCGGGCCCGGCTCTGGAGATGGGCTGGTATGACGGCGGGGACGTCTTCGAGATGCGCTACACCGCGCCCGAGGGCACCGAGCCGCAGGCGGTCGAGGACCTGCTCGCAGGCTTCACCGAGCTGGCCGTCGGCATCAACGAGGCCCACGCCGCCGAATCCGACGAATAGCCCGATCACGCCTCGAGCACGGTGATACGGCCGGGCTCACCGGCCCAGCGCCTGTCACGGGCCAGCACCTCGGCTTCGAGGACTCGGCCGGTGGCGAGTATGAGCGCGTCCGGAAGCCGGATGCCGGACCTGGGACGCGAGCCGCGGCTGCCGCCGCGCTGCCTAGGGTCGGTCGGGCGGATATCCGAAGCGAGGTCGTCGACGATCGCGTCGACTCGTCGCGCCGTGCGGTCACCGAGCTGCAGCGCACCGACCGTGATCTCCGCAAAGGCGCTGGCGGGTGCAACGAGGTCCGACTCACGCCGTCGGCGCAGCGCTTCGACGGCGGGCCGGTGCATCGCGTCGCGAGCATCGGTGAGGCCGATGCGAACGCTGCTGTCGAGGGTTCCTGCTCCGCGGCAGGCGTCGAGTGCCTCTTGCGCATGGACGGACATAAAGAGCGCCCTCCTCGCCGGGGGAACGAGGAGGGCGCTCCGGTGCGGAGTTCGGTCTTCGGCCGCTGCCGGGTCGCTTCGGTGTCTTCGCGGAGGCGTCGGGGTCACAGCGGCACCGAGCAAGCGGTTTCACATCATCCGTCACCCTACCGGCACGGTACCGAAAGGTCAA
This sequence comes from Glycomyces tarimensis, assembly GCF_054776215.1. Classification (NCBI taxonomy): domain Bacteria; kingdom Bacillati; phylum Actinomycetota; class Actinomycetes; order Glycomycetales; family Glycomycetaceae; genus Glycomyces; species Glycomyces tarimensis. The sequence goes on along the minus strand of NZ_BAAHCB010000001.1, from coordinate 156,936 downwards.
TATCCGTCACGAAACACTCGGATTGCGCGCTCGGCGCTACTGGATCGGCGCGGCGAACACCTTCGCGGCGTCGTCCACGCTCAGGCGGATCGTGTCGGCGTCGGCGGCGATCACGATCTCGCCCTCACCGCGGTCGACGACCACCTCGGCGCCCGGGTCGATCCCGGCGTTGTGCAGCGAGGCGAGCAGGTCGGGATGCGTCTGCACCGACTCGCACAGGCGCGTCACGCGCACCTTCGAGCCCGGCGCCACGACGCTCATCGGCCGCTCGTCGCTCTCGATCAGCGCGATCTTCGCGGCCGAGTCGAGCTCCTCGAGCCCGGGAATGGTGTTGCCGTACGGCGAGCGCGTCGGGTGTTGGAGCAGCTCGTACACGCGCTTCTCGACCGCGTCGCTCATGACGTGCTCCCACTTGCACGCCTCGTCGTGGGCGTCGACGTACGACATGCCGATGACGTCGACCAGGAGCCGTTCCGCCAGCCGGTGCTTGCGCATGACCGCGACGGCCTGCTTGCGGCCCTCCTCGGTCAGTTCGAGGTGCCGGTCGCTCTTGACGTTGAGCAGCCCGTGCCGCTGCATCCTGCCGACAGTCTGGGAGACCGTCGGGCCGCTCTGGTCGAGCCGTTCGGCGATCCGGGCGCGAAGCGCCGGAACGCCTTCCTCCTCGAGTTCGAGGATGGTTCGGAGATACATCTCAGTAGTGTCGACGAGGTCCGTGGTCACAGCTTCGTTCCTTCGCTCAATCCGTCCGGTGCCGACCCGACCGCTTCAGGGCCTGCGGGCGATGCCCTGAGGGCTCGCGGGCAGTATATGGAGCCGAGCCACCGGGACGGGGTGGGTCAGTTGCCGCCAGACCCCCTGTCCACACCAATCATATATGGCGATCAGGCCACATACTCAGCGAGACGTCCCGCGTAGTCCGGCTGACGCAGGCGGTGCAGCGCGTTCTTCTCGATCTGGCGCACCCGCTCGCGGGAGAGCCCGAAATCAGCGGAGACCTCCTCGAGCGTGCGCTGGCGGCCGTCGTCAATGCCGAAACGCAGACGGAGCACGGTTTGTTCCCGCTCGGGCAGGCTGGCCAGCACGTTCGCGATGTGGCGGCGCAGCAGCGCGTACGAGACCGACTCTTCGGTGGCCGCCGCGCGCGGCATGTGCGCGACCAGGTCGCCCAATGCGGTCGAGTCGTCCTCGCCGACGGTCTGGTCGAGGCTGACCGGCTCGCGGTCGTAGCTCATGAGCTCCAGGACCTTGCCGGGGGCGACCTCGAGTTCCTCGGCGACCTCCTCGTAGCTCGGTTCGCGGCCGAGCTCGGCGAGCAGTTCCTGGCGGACCCGGTTCATCCGCTTGATCTGGTCGACGGTGTGGGCCGGGACCCTGATCGTGCGGGACTGGTCGGTGACCGCGCGGTTGATGGCCTGGCGGATCCACCAGGTCGCGTACGTGGAGAACTTGTAGCCCTTCTGGTAGTCGAACTTCTCGACCGCTCGGATGAGCCCGAGGTTCCCCTCCTGGATCAAATCCAGCAGGCTCATGCCGTGGCTCGAGTAGCGCTTGGCGACGCTGACGACCAGTCGCAGGTTCGACTCGAGCATGCGCTGCTTGGCCGCGCGCCCTTCGGCGGCGATCTTCGCGAGGTCGCCGCGCAGATCGGGATCGGTCGTCTCGCTGATGCGCCGCTCGGCCATCAGGCCGGCCTCGATGGCCTTGGCGCATTCGACCTCTTCGGAGGCGGTGAGGAGCCGGTGCTTGCCGATACCGTTGAGGTAGGCGCGCACCGGATCGCCGGAGTATTCGGCCGCACGTTGAGCCGGCCGCTGACGGATGCTGTCGACGGGTGCCATCGTAGGTTCGCCTTTCGCTGCTGACCCTCCCGTGCGGGTGAAGTTCCCGCACCTCACCCGGCGGGCACCGGGTGTCGGGCTATTAGCTTGCAGCGGAAATCGGCGAATGAGATCCCTCGGAGCGAAGGGTGGCACGATACCGGGAGACAGGCTCAGATATTGGGCTTGGGGGCTTCCCACCGATACCTGATGGCCACCAGCCGTACAACGAAGATCGCCGCGACCGCGGTGGCCGAGAGGGTGACCGTCCCGATCTGGGACTCCCACCGCTCGCCCACGGCGACGATGATCGAGCCGATCGCGGCGGCCAAGGCGTAGAAGTCCTCGCGCAGCACCGCCGGTATCTGCTGAGTGAGGACATCGCGGAGGATGCCGCCACCCACACCGGAGAGTACCCCGACGATGCAAGCGGCGTAGACGGCGAAGCCGTACTCGAGGCCCTTGAGGGTGCCGACGACCGTGAACAGGGCCAGACCGGCCGCGTCGAGCACGAGCATGGTGGTGCGCAGGCGCGACAGCGCCGGGTGGAAGAAGAACACGGCGACGGAGGCGAGGACGGCGACGGTGCCGTAGCGCCAGTCGACGAGGAGCAGCGGAGGAGCGTCGATGAGGACGTCGCGCACGGTGCCGCCGCCGAGCGCGGTGATGACGCCGATGACGCCGACGCCGAACATGTCCAGGCGCTTGGCCACCGCCGCGGAGGCGCCGGAGGCGGCGAACACCGCGGTGCCGAGCAGTTCGGCCACCAGACTCAGAGAAAAAGGCTCCACCAGGGCGTTATAGCAGGCAGAGCCCGGTCACATGGCCGACCGAAGCGACGGGGTCGCGCAAGCTACTTCTTCATCTTGCTGTAGATCTCTTTGCAGCTGGGGCAGATCGGGAAGCGGTCGGGGTCGCGAGTGGGCACCCACATCTTGCCGCACAGGGCCTTCACCGGAATGCCGTCGACCATGGCGGCCATGAGCTTGTCCTTGGGCACGTAGTGCGAGAATCGCTCCTCGTCGCCTTCCTCATAGCTGTAATCCGGCTTGATCTCGGTCTGCTCGTCGAGCATCGTCGAAGTGCCGGTGGTGGGAAGCTCGCTCACGTCAAACTCACTCCTCGTTCACGGGAAAGACCTGTCAAGTCTGCCACGTGCCCTGCCAAAATACGACTCGCGAGGGCCCTCCCGCGTGGTGCTATTCGGTATCGATCATGCGATGATCCGGCGTCGGCAGCCGCTTGGCGCTCTGGCGGTGCCGCACGAACAAGCTCCGCTTGTCCTTCGCGAGCCGGTCGTTGGCCAGCATGACCGCCAGCCACGGCAGGGCGGCCATGCCGACGAGTCCGAGCGGCAGCCACAACCACAGCAGCGGCGCCTCGACGATCACCAGCAGGCCGCACACGACCACCAACAGCGCGCGAATCGACATCATCACGACATAGCGGATCGTCCGGATGCGCAATTCCTCATCCGGTGACATCTGCGCGTCGGTGATGACCGTCGCCTTCTCACGCCGTCCCACCCTTCGAGCCTACGCCGATCGAGTGCGACATGATCGGTGACATGAGAGCAGTTGTGCAGACCGTCAGCGAGGCCGACGTCACTGTAGAGGGCGCGACCGTGGGTTCGATCCGGGACGGCCTCCTCGTCCTGGTGGGCATCACCCATTCGGATGGACCCGACGAGGCGCGCTGGATCGCCGAGAAGATCTGGAGGCTCCGGATCTTCGGAGGCGGAGCCGGAAACGAGCGTGAACAGGGCCCGGGAGGCGAGCGGTCGGCTTCCGATCTGGACGCCCCGATCCTCTTGGTCAGCCAGTTCACGCTCTACGCCGACACGCGCAAGGGCCGCCGGCCCTCCTGGAACGGCGCCGCCCCGGGGCCCGTCGCCGAGCCGGTGGTGAACGCCGTCGCCCAAGCGCTGCGCGACCTCGGCGCGCGTGTGGAGACCGGCGAGTTCGGCGCGATGATGGAAGTCCGCAGTGTCAACGTCGGCCCCAACACCATCCTGTTGGAGCGCTGAACGTGACCGCCCTCGCCCCTTAGAATCGAGCGGGTCCGTCAGTTCCCGAGCATGAAGGAGCCCGCATGATCCCGGCCGCCCCGCCCGAATCGCTTCCCTCGCTTCGGGTCTGGCAGCGCAAAGCCATGGTCGCCTACCACCGGGGTCAATCGACGGACTTCCTCGCGGTGGCCACCCCCGGCGCCGGCAAGACCACGTTCGCGCTCCGCATCGCCTACGATCTGCTCGCCGACGGCACGGTCGACACCGTCTCCGTGGTGTGCCCCACCGAGCACCTCAAGGTGCAGTGGGCCGGGGCCGCGGCGAACTTCGGCATCCAGCTCGACCCCTCGTTCCGCAACGCCGACGTCCACAATGCAGCCGACTTCCACGGCGCGGTCATCACGTACGCGCAGGTCGGCGCCGACCCCTCGGTCCACCGGCGCCGCACTCTGGCGCGGCGCACCTTCGTCATCCTCGACGAGATCCACCACGCCGGCGACTCGCGTTCGTGGGGCGAGGGCGTCCAGACCGCCTTCGAGGAGGCCGAGCGGCGCCTGGCGCTCACCGGCACGCCCTTCCGCAGCGACGACAACCCCATCCCGTTCGTCGAGTACGAGGAGGCCCCCGACGGCTCGAAGCGCTCGCGCGCGGACGCCCTCTACGGCTACCGGGACGCGCTGTCGGACGGCGTCGTGCGGCCGGTGATGTTCATGGCCTATTCGGGGCAGGCGAAATGGCGCTCCAGCGCCGGCGACGAGCTGGCGGTGCGGCTCGGGCAGCCGCTGACCAAGGACCTGACCAGTCAGGCTTGGCGCACCGCCCTGGACCCGGCGGGGGAGTGGATCAAACAGGTCATCCGCGCCGCGGATCGGCGCCTCGGCTCGCTTCGCGCGGCCGGGATGCCCGACGCCGGCGGGCTCATCATCGCCTCCGATCAGAACACGGCGCGCGCCTACGCGGGCATTCTCAAGCGTGTGACCGGCAAGAGCGCCCAGATCGTGCTCTCGGACGACGCGGGGTCCTCGGACCGGATCGCGAAGTTCGCCGCCTCCGACGACGAGTGGCTCGTCGCGGTGCGCATGGTCTCCGAAGGCGTCGACATCCCGCGGCTGGCCGTGGGCGTGTACGCCACGAACGCGCACACGCCGCTGTACTTCGCGCAGGCCATCGGCCGCTTCGTGCGCTCCAGGAGGCCCGGTGAGACCGCCTCGGTGTTCCTGCCGAGCGTCATCCCGCTGCTGCAGCTGGCCGAGAGCCTCGAGGCCGACCGCGACCACGTCATCAAGGCGAAGTCCGAGGACGCCGACCCCGAGCTGCTGCTCGAGCAGGCGCAGCGGCAGCTCAACGAGGGCACCGAGCTGGGTGAGCGCGAGACGCTGGAGAGCAGCGCCGAGCTCGATCAGGTGATCTTCGAGGGCGGCTCGTTCGGGCTGCCGGTCCAGGCAGGGAGCCCCGAGGAGCAGGAGTATCTGGGGCTGCCGGGGCTGCTCACCGCGGAGCAGGTCCACCTGCTCTTGCAGAAGCGGCAGCGCGAGCAGATGGCGAAGCAGAAGCAGTCCCCGGGCGAGACCGCGGCGGCGAAGCCGTCGGCGGAGCCGCCGATGACGAACGCGCAGCGGCGGTTGAAGCTGCGCAAGCAGTTGAACCAGTTGGTGGGCGCCCACTCGTTCGCTACGGGCGAACCCCACGGGAAGATCCACGCGAAGCTGCGGTCCTCGTGCGGCGGGCCGCCGAGCGCGCAGGCCACCATCGAGCAGTTGGAGGAGCGGATCGCCACGATCCGCTCCTGGTGAGCCGCGACCGTCCCTTTGCCTTCATCGGCGGCGGAGCTCCTTGCGGCGACAAAGGACCTCGGCGACGGGACAAAGGACCCCGGACAAGGGTCGAGCCCAGACGGTCGAAACCGTCTGGGCTCGCCTTCAAGCCTGTCTGAAGTCTGTGTGGGCGCTAGTTCTCCGATGCCATGAGGTCGAGGCCGCGCCACTCGAATTCCGGGTCGGCGTTGTAATCGATGGCGATCGGTACCAGCTTCTCGGCGTACTGGTTCGCGTGGTGGCCACAGAAGACAAGGTCGCTGCCTTCCGCGAGCATGACGCGCAGTTTTGCCGCGGCGCTACACCGATCGCAGCGCTCGCCCGCGATCGGACGTTCCTCCGTCATGGGCGGGGGCGTCAGGGTGGATGTCATACCAGGTCCTCCGCTGCGTTCGGTAGTCGTTGGTCATTTCGTCGGTCGTCCGTTGACCGGCTCATCCCGTTCAACGCCTGCACTGTACTACCTCTTCCCTCGAGCGACTCGGTGAGACTCGGCTCACTTCGCACCCGGTCCGCGATAGTTGTTCCACACCGTAGCCCACGATTCCGACAACGGCAAGCTGGCGAGGCGGCCGGAGTCTTGCCCGTTCGGGTGATATGGGCGTGGCGGACGCGAGGCGTCGAATTCGGTTGTGCCGGCCCAACGGCCTTGTGCCGAAGGGATACCCGACGGAGCGCGGCTTAATCGAGGTAATCCCGGAGCACCTGCGAACGCGACGGGTGGCGCAGCTTCGACATCGTCTTCGACTCGATCTGGCGGATCCGCTCGCGCGTGACGCCGTAGACCTGGCCGATCTCGTCGAGGGTGCGCGGCTGGCCGTCGGTGAGGCCGAACCGCAGCCGCACCACGCCGGCCTCGCGCTCCGAGAGGGTCTGGAGCACCTGCTGGAGCTGGCCCTGGAGCAGCGAGAAGGAGACCGCGTCGACGGCCACGATCGCCTCGGAGTCCTCGATGAAGTCGCCGAGCTGGCTGTCGCCCTCGTCGCCGATGGTCTGATCGAGGCTGATCGGCTCGCGCGCGTACTGCTGGATCTCGAGGACCTTCTCCGGTGAGATGTCCATTTCCTTTGCCAGCTCCTCGGGCGTGGGCTCGCGGCCCAGGTCCTGAAGGAGTTCGCGCTGTATACGGCCGAGCTTGTTGATGACCTCGACCATGTGCACCGGTATGCGGATGGTGCGGGCCTGGTCGGCCATGGCGCGCGTGATGGCCTGCCGGATCCACCAGGTGGCGTACGTGGAGAACTTGTAGCCCTTGGTGTAGTCGAACTTCTCGACGGCGCGGATGAGGCCGAGGTTGCCTTCCTGGATGAGGTCCAGGAACGCCATGCCGCGGCCGGTGTAGCGCTTGGCGAGGCTGACGACGAGTCGGAGGTTGGCCTCCAGCAGGTGGTCCTTGGCGCGGTCGCCGTCGCGGACGATCCACTCCAGGTCGCGCCGGATCTGGGTGGGGATCTCCTCGCCGGACTCGCGCATCTGCTTGAGGCGCTCGACGGCGTACAGGCCGGCCTCGATGCGCTTGGCGAGCTCGACCTCCTGGGCCGCGTTCAGCAGCGGCACTTTGCCGATCTGCTTGAGGTAGGCGCGGACCGAGTCGGCCGAGGCAGTCATCTCGGCGTCCTTGCGGGCCTGCTTGAGCGCCTCGGAATCCTCCTCGTCCCACTCGAAGTCGTTCTCGCCGGGCTCGTCGGCGTCTTTGTCCTTCTTGGACTTCGAGGCGGCCTTCTTCGCCGCCTTCTTGCGAGTGGCCTTCTTGGCGGGCTTAGCCGCCTCCTCCTCGGCGGCGAGGGCCTCGGCGGCCAGCTCGTCCTCGGACTTGGGCGCGGCGGCCTTCTTGGCCGTCTTCTTCGCCGCCTTCTTGGCGGTCTTCTTCGCGGTGGTCTTGCGGGCGGCCTTCTTCGGCGCTTCAGCGTCCTCGCCATCGCCGGCCTCGGCGGCCGGAGCCGCCGCGGTCTTCTTGGCGGTCTTCTTGGTCGACTTCTTCGCGGTCTTGGCGGTGGCGGTACGCGAGGAGGTGGCGGTACGGGCGGCGGGGACGCGCTTGCGGCCGGAGGAGGAGCCGTCGACGACAACGGTGACGTCGGCCTCGGCCAGCGCTCTGAGCACGAGCTTTCCCTGGGCGGGGGAGACCTGGGCCGACTCCAAGACCTGAGCGACTTTCGCGGACGTCAGCTGTCCATCGCTCTCACGGGCCAGTTCGAGCAATGAGTCGGTCAAAGAATTGACGTCAGTGCCGTTGGGACGTGCGTCAGTCACGAGCAACCTTCCGAGGCAATGGCGGGCACGGCGAAGCCGGGCTCCATGGCGGGTGAGCATTGGATATTGGGTCGGCAGCCCAGGTCGCAACACGACCGGGCAGGCGTGAATTGTAGCGCCGAAAAACGCTATCGGCCCGTCCGTGATGCCGTTTCGAGCTGTGTTTCCGCATTTTTGGTGGCAATGTCATTTGTTCGAGGGATGTGACGGCGGTCTATTCTACCGCGCAGGTGCCCTCCGGTGCCGAGATGCCGCCGCTCTGGGCGAACGACTGGCGCGCATCGGAAGTGGACCGTACCTCCCTGAAGGCGTCGCCGAGGACGACGGTGACCGGCTGGTCCCATTCGAGATCGAAGCCGTCGCGTCCTTGATAGAAGTACGCGTGCGTGTGCAGGCCGGCGGCGTACTCCTCGGGGCCGTACCGCACCAGTGCCGAGCCGTCGAACGTCTCGTCGGTGTCGCCCACTTCGATGACCTCGAAACCGCGGTCCTCGAGCTGGACGGCCGCCTGCTCGGCCAGGCCCGGGCGGTCGGTGCCGTTGAGCACGACGATCTGGATCTCCTCGGGGTCGGGGATGGGCGCCGTCTTGATCTCGACCGCTCCCGGCTCGCAGTCGTTCCCGCCGGCCACCTGCGAGTCGTTCCTGATCGCCCAGAGGGTCGCCACTGTCGCGAGCAGCGCCAATGCGCACAAAAACGTCAACGCGCGGATACGAGCGATTCGCACTGCGGCCTCCCCGACTCTCGATGTAGTCCAAAGGCTATCGTGCGCGCGGTGCCTTCGTGGGGGAGAGGCGGTACACTCGCACCCCTCGACACAGAAGTGTTTCTCGCCACAATTGGGATGAAAAAGCGAGCGACATGGTGTATACGAATGGACTGCACGCGGTAAGGTACGCCGCCTGCAGGCGGACAGAACCCGCCAGGAAACCAAGTCGAACTGAGCGTCGCCGAACATGCCTCCAAGTTGCGCCCGCCGCATCCTCCGGAGTCGCACCGCTTCGACACACCTGTGCCAGAAGAAACCAATGGGAGTGGAAGACGATGGCAACCGACTACGACGCCCCGCGCCGGGACAAGGAAGAAGCGGCCGCCGCCAGCCCCGACAGCATCGAGGCATTGGCCAAGGGCCGCAGTGATCAGTCCGGGTCGGTGGACGTCGACGAGGCCGAGGTGGCCGAGAACTTCGAACTGCCCGGCGCCGACCTCGGCGACGAGGAGCTCTCGGTCAAGGTCCTGCCGATGCAGAACGACGAGTTCCGCTGCTCCAGCTGCTTCCTGGTTCACCACCGGAGCCAGTACGCCAAGGAGAAGAACGGCCAGCCGATCTGCAAGGACTGCGCCTGAAGCACCGATCGCGGGATCGCGCCCGGAACCAAGGGGTTTGCCCGAACCTCTGGCGCGAGGCCCGCGGCGCTCAGGCCACCTCCGCCTCGGCGCCGACAGCAAGCGCCTCCCGCAGCCTCTCGGGGTTGCGGGAGGAGACCACCCAGTACGGCGTGGGGTCGTCCGGATCGTCGAGGACGATCCGCACCCCGCGCCTGATCCAAGGCCGCTGCACCACGAACGCCAGCGGGTGCAGGGCCACCCCGAGCGCGTCCGAGTAGGCCACCGGGCCGAGCACCTGGATCTCGGCGATCGCCGAGGCCGGCAGCTTCGCGTCGTCGACGTGGAGCCACACCTCGTCCCCGCGCTCGACCACCCGCACCGGCAGGCGGCCGAACCACCAGGCCCCGAGCAGCGGCACCACGAGGATCCCGACGCTGATCGCGACCCGCCACCAGCGCAGATCCCCGAAGTTCGACAGCCCGGCCGCGATGGCCGCGCATGCGACCGTCCCCAACCAGCCCGCCACGGACATCCGCATCCGCTCGGCGTAGCGTTCACGACTCTCCATGTCTGAGACGATATCTCCTGACTGAGAGGAGTCCGAAGACTGTGACCGGTCTGAGACCATATCGCTCGACGAGAGGAGCTCGACGACCGTGAACGACGACGTGCCCGTCGCCATCAGGCGACTCGACCCCGACCTGCCCGTCCCGAGCTACGCCAACCCCGGTGACGCCGGAGCGGACCTGTACGCCGCCGAGGGCGTCGAGCTCGCGCCCGGGCGCCGTGCCCTGGTGCCGACCGGCGTGGCCGTGGCCATCCCCGACGGATACGTCGGCTACACCAATCCGCGTTCGGGACTGGCCCACCGCCTCGGCGTCACCATCGCGAACGCCCCCGGCACGATCGACTCCGGTTACCGCGGCGAGATCAAGATCAACCTTGTCAACCTCGACCCGGAGCGGACCGCCGTCATCGAACGCGGGGACCGTATCGCACAATTGGTTGTCCAACCGGTTGTGCGCGCCCGCTTCACCGAGGTCCAGGAATTGACCCCGACGCGGCGGGGCGAGAACGGCCACGGTTCCACCGGCGGCCACCGCCGACTCGCAGAGGAGAACGAACGTGTTTAGACGGCGACGGTCGTCGAAGAAGCAGCGCCCGGCCGAAGGCGCGGTCCTCGACTCGCTGGCCGAGAGCGGCGAAGCGGTGGCCCACGAGGCCACCGAGGGGCCCTTTGACGTCGCCGACGCCCCCGACGACGAGCTGCGGCGACTCGACCTCGGCGCGATCCGCCTGCCCATCCCCAAGGGCGTGGGCTTCCAGGCGCAGACCGACGCCAAGGGCAACATCAGCCAGGTCGTGCTCACCACCGGCGCCTCGGCGCTCCAGCTGCTCGTGCGTGCGGCCCCCCGCACCGAGGGCATCTGGGAGGAGATGCGCGAGGACCTGACCAAGCAGGTCACCGGCCAGGGCGGCAAGGTCGAACAGGTCGAGGGGCGCTGGGGCACCGAGCTCATCGCCGAGGTCGCCACCAAGAAGGGCACCAACTCGGTGCGCTTCGCCGGCGTCGACGGCCCGCGCTGGTTCGTGCAGGCCACCTTCCAGGGCAAGCGCGCCGTCGATGAGGAGGCCGCCCCCGAACTCGACGAGGCCCTGCGCAACCTCGTCGTGGACCGCGGGAACGAGGCGATGCCCGTCAAGGAGCCGCTGCCGCTGAAACTGCCGCCGAAGATGGCCGAGGAGGCCGCCGCGCGCATCGCGCAGCGCAAGGCCGAGGGCGGCGACGGCAACCGCGCCATCGTCGCGGCCGGCGACACCCCGAAGCCGAAGGTACGGCGCAAGCCCTCGCCGCGTCCGCGCAAGCGTTAGGGCCCTCGGTGACCGGGCGCGAAGACGCCAGATCCGGGTGGCGGCAGTGGGTCCGCCGCCTCGCCGCGCCGTCCCGGGAGCTGTTCGCCGAGGAGGTGCGGGACGAACTGACGGCCAGCAAACTCGGCCGGGAGGGCCTGAGCGACGTCGACCACACCCCCGTCGACCAACTCCGGCCGCGCCAGTCGGCCACTGTCGCAGGGCGGCTGCGGACGGTCGTGCTGCGCACCGAGGGCCGTTCGCCGTCGGTCGAGGTGGAACTGTTCGACGGCACCGGCCAGGTCGGGCTGGTCTGGATGGGCCGACGGCGTATCGTGGGCTTGGAGGCCGGGACCAGGATCGTCGCCCGCGGCCGAGTGGCCCAGGGCAGCGATGGCCGGCTCCTCATCTACAACCCGACCTACGAACTCCGCCCGTGAGGGCCGAGGAACCTGGAAGGCACTCCTTGAACACCGAGACGCCGTCGCGCACCGAAGACCCCGATCAGCTGCCGCCGTTCACCGAGCAGCTGTCCCAGCAGCTCGGCGGCGTCAAGGGCGTGGTCGAGGCCGCCATCCCCATCACGTTGTTCGTGGTCCTCAACCCGGTCTTGAACGGCCGCGAGTTCGGGCCGGTCAACGGCCTGCAGCTGGCGATCATCATCGCCGCGGCCAGTGCCGTGAGCATCGCGCTCTGGCGGGCGATCCGCAAGGAACCGATCCGGTACGCGCTCAACGGCCTGTTCGGCATCGCACTGGGTGCGTTCCTGGCATGGCGCAGCGACGACGCGCGCGACTTCTACCTGCCGGGCATCATCCAGGGCGGGATCTACGGCTTCCTGCTCATCGGCTCGGCGCTCATCCGCCACCCCATCATCGGCTGGATCTACGCCGTGGTGGCCCAGGGCGGCAAGAAGGAGTGGCGCGACAACAAGCCGCTGGTGGACATCCTGTGCCAGATCACGATCGTGTGGGGCGCGGTGTTCATCGTCAAGAACGTGCTGCGCGCGTGGCTGTACTGGATCGACGCGGACAACGCGCTGGGCCTGGTGACGCTGTTCGGCGGCTGGCCGGTGACGATCGCGCTGACGGCGATGACGATCTGGGCCGTGCGCCGCCGCATGAAGACGGTGCGAGAGGCCGCGCTCGAGACGGCCTGAGGGATCGGGGAG
>NZ_BAAHCB010000001.1:74351-144648 GCF_054776215.1 Glycomyces tarimensis | reverse complement strand
GCCGGCCGCACTCGTCTATGCGGGCTGGCAGTCCAGCGACGGCATCGAACTCAGCGAACCGCTGACGTTGAAGCCGAAGGTGACCGAGCTGCCCGCGGCTATGGACTGGTTGTAACCGATCGGTTCGGCCATCTCCATCCCGCCCATCTGCGAATGCTCGGCATTCCAGATGTTCGTGACCGAGAGGTTCGAGCCCGAGGGCCACGTCCAGTGGAGCATCCAGTTGTTGACCGCGCGTGATCCGTTGTTGGACACCGTGACCTCGACGCTGGCGCCGGAGCCCCAGCTGTTGACCGAGGCGGTCGCCGAGCAGCTCAGCTCGCCGGGCGTGGTCGGGTCGGGGTCCGGGGTCGGCTCATCGGGCGTGGTCGGGTCCGGGTCCGGCTCCTCGGAGGGGCCGCCCCCGCCGAACCAGACGTCGGAGCACGAGTAGAAGGTCTGGTCGATGTGGCTGGCCTGCCAGACCACGTACACGACGTGGCGTCCGGTGCGTCCGGGCGCGCTGACGGGGATGTCGACCGCTTCGCCGGGCTGGTAGACGCCGGTGGTGACGACCCGTTCGAGGTCGCCCCAGTCGAGCGAGTCGGTGGTGGCGTCGTAACCCTGCTTGCTGACGTACACCCAGTAGTAGTCGCCGCCGTGGGTGGCCACGTCCTCGTAGTGGAGGGTGAAGTTGTTGTTGAGCGACGTGGTGTGCCAGGCGCCGGCGGCGTCGAGCGAGTTGTAGCGACCGCCCTCGGCCCGTCCGCCGGAGCAGAGCTGGTTGTCGGGGATCCGGCTCTCGTGCTGGCCCTGCATGCCCTCGCGGAGCAGGCCGTTCCAGTTCCACATGGTATTGGGGTTGGCCTGCCAGGCCTGCCAGCACATGGGGTCCTCTTGGGCCATGTCGGGGTTCTGGTGGTCGTCGCCCCAGCGTTCCCAGCAGCTGTACTGCCGGGCGGGCGGGTTGGTGACGGTGCCGTGGCCGGCGGCGGGCTGGACGAACAGCAGCGTCGAGGCGCCCGCGGCGAGGACCGCCGCCAGGGCCACCAGGAGGCTGGTGAGACGTCGTTTTCGTATTCTGAGCATGATAGCGCTCCCAACAGATTAAAATATCGAGAAACCTCAATATAACGTGGTGGCCGCCGCCTGTAAAGAGCCAATGGTGATGAACTGGGTATTCGGTACGATTCAGCTGCCCCTGTTCGGCGCCGCACCGCGAATTCAGCGCATTTGACCCAGGATGACCGCGCGAGTGGCGTCCTCGGCGTCCTCGTTGCACACGAAGATGAGCTCATCGCCCGACTCCAGCGTGTCCTCCGGGCTGGGAGCGATGACCCTTCGTCCGCGGATGATCGCCACGAGTGCGACATCGCGCGGCAGCGGCGCCTCGGCCACCGTCTTGCCCACATGCGGCGCCTCAGGCGGCAGCGTGATCTCGACCAGGTTCGCCTGGGACTGGCGGAAGCTCAGCAGCCGCACCAGATCGCCGACGCTGACGGCCTCCTCGACGAGCGCGGCGAGCAGCCGCGGCTTGGAGACCGAGACGTCGACGCCCCACTCCTCGTTGAACAGCCACTCGTTCTCGGCGCGGTTGACGCGGGCCACCACGCGCGGCACCGCGAACTCCGTCTTCGACAGCAGGCTCACCACGAGGTTGACCTTGTCGTCGCCGGTCGCTGCCACGGCCACGTCACAGCCTTCGAGCTGCGCCTGGCGCAGGTTCTCCAGCTCGCAGGCGTCGGCCAGGAGCCACTCGGCGTCGGGGACGCGCTCGGGCCGCATCGCCTCGGGGTCGCGCTCGATGAGCAGGACCTGGTGGCCGTTCCCGACCAGCTCCGAGGCGATCGAACGGCCCACGTTGCCCGCTCCGGCGATGGCGACGCGCATCAGACACCTCCCTGCGGGGCCTTGCCCGCGATCGCGGCGACCTGCTCAGCGCCGTCGTCGGCCACGAGCATGTAGACCTGGTCGCCGTCCTGGAGCACCGTCGAGGGCGTCGGAAGCGTCGCGCGCCCGAAGCGCGTCACGTAGGCGACCCGGTGGCCGGTGGCCTGCTCCAGGCTCGACAGCGGCCGGCCCACCCAGGCCTCGTCGTACACGACCTCGACCATCGACAGCGTCGCGGTCGGGTCGCGCCACAGCGGCTGCTGGTCCTCCGGCAGGAGGTGGCGCAGCAGCCGGTCGGCCGTCCAGCGCACCGTGGCCACGGTGGGAATGCCGAGCCGCTCGTACACCGAGGCGCGCTGCGAGTCGTAGATGCGGGCGATGACGTTGCGGACCCCGTAGTTCTCGCGGGCGACGCGCGCGGCGATGATGTTCGAGTTGTCCCCCGAGGAGACCGACACGAACGCGTCGGCCCGCTGGATGCCCGCCTTCGCCAGCACCTCCCGGTCGAAGCCGTTGCCCCGGACCGTGGTCTCGTCGAAGTCGGGGCCGAGGCGGCGGAAGGCCTTGGGGTTCTGGTCGATCACGCCGACCGTGTGCCCCAGCTCCACGAGGCCGCGCGCCAGCGTCGCGCCGACACGGCCGCAGCCCATGATCACCACGTGCACTCGGCTCTCTCCTTCTCCCGACGGCGTCGATGCGACGATACCGCCCCGTCGAGTCGCCCCTGCGACCACGCTACCCGCTGCCCGAGCCGCCTTCGGGGCGATCGCCGCCGCCCGCAGGCGCGCACCGTTCACCGAGGCCCGCCGCGGGGCGCTAGGCTACGGCCGTGACCCGGTCCTTGTCCGTCTTCAAGCGATTGCTCGTGGGAGAGCCGTTCACCTCCGAACGCGAGCACTCCCTCGAGCTGTCCAAGCGGTACGCGATCCCGGTACTCGCAGTCAACCCGATCTCGTCGATCGCCTACGCCCCCGAACAGGTCTTCCTCATCATGGCCGCCGCCGGAACCGCGGCCTACGCCTACTCGATGTGGACGGGGCTGGCCGTCGCGGTCGTCATGCTCACCGTCATCGCCTCCTACCGCTACACCGTCCAGGCGTATCCGGGAGGCGGCGGCGACTACCGCGTCGTGGCCGCCAACTTCGGGTCCCGCGCCGGCATCCTCGCCGCCGCCGCGCTCGTCCTCGACTACATCCTCACCGTCGCCGTGTCCGTCTCCGCGGCCGTCGCCGGTCTCGCCGTCCTGTGGCCGGACATACGCGAGTGGCGCGAATGGGCGTGCGTGGCCGCCATCGTCCTGCTCACGGCGTTCAACCTGCGCGGCTGGCGCGTCTCGGGGCGCGTCGCCGCCGCGCTCGCGCTCGCGTTCGTCGCCGGCATGGCCGCCGTGGTCGTCGTCGGGCTCCTCCGCATCGCCGCGGGCGACGAGCTCCACCCGCCATCGGCCGACTTCAGCGCCGTCGGCGAGGCCCAGGAGTGGACCTCCGCCTCGCTCCTGGTGCTGTGCGCCCGCGCCTTCGCCGCCGGGTCGGTCGCCGTCACCGGCATCGAGACGTTCACGACCCGCGTCCGGTTCTTCCGCCCGCCAAGGGGCCGCAACGCCGCCGCCGCCATCACCGCCGTCGGCGGGACCACCGTCGCGCTGTTCGTCGGCATCGTCTTCCTCGCCTACGCCATCGGCGCCCAGGCCACCGTCGACCCCGAGACGCAGCTCGCCGGGGTCCCCGAGGGCCTGGTCCTCAACCCGCTCATCGGCCAGCTCACCGTCGCCGTGTTCAGCGCCGAGGCGCTCCTGGTGTGGCCGATCATGCTCGTCACCGGCGGCGTCCTGCTCCTGGCCGCCAACACCGCGTTCGTCGGCTTCCCGAGACTCGCGTCGATCTTCGCGCAGGACTCGATCATGCCCCGCCAGCTCCACAAGCGCGGCGACCGGCTCGTCTACTCCAACGGCATCATCATCCTGGCCGTGGCCGCGTCGGTCATCGTCATCGTCTTCGGGGGCGTCACCTTCCAGCTCATCGGCCTGTACATCGTCGGGGTGTTCCTGTCGATGGTCCTGGCCCACGCCGCGATGGTCCGCCACTGGCGGCGCGTCCTCGAGGTCGAGCGCGACGCCGCCAGGCGCTCCCGCGCCCGCCGCGCCCGATTGACGGCGCTGGCGGCGGCCTTCATGTGCGCGGTCGTCCTCGGCATCATCGCCGTCACCGACTACCGGCGCGGCGGCTGGATCGCCGTCCTCATCATCGGCGCCTGCTACGCGCTCATGTGGTTCATCTCGCGGCACTACACGGCCGTGGCCGAGGAGACCGCGCTGCCGGCGGGCAAGCCGCGGCTGCCGACGCGCCACCACGCGATCGTGCTCGTCTCGACAGTGAACCTGCCCCTGATGCGGACTCTCTCGTACGCCAAGGCCACACGGCCGGACTCCATCACGGCCCTGACGGTCAATGTCGACGCCGCCGCCTCGCGGGAGCTGCTGGCCGAGTGGGAGCGGCGCAAGATCCCGGTGTCGCTCACCGTCGTCGACTCGCCGTACCGGGAGATCACCGGCCCGATCGTCGACTACGTCACGGCCGCGCGCGCCGACGCCCCGAGGGACGTGGTGACCGTCTACCTGCCCGAATACATCGTCGGACACTGGTGGCAGCGCAAGGGCCACACCCGCAACTACTTCCCGTGGTCCGGTTGGCTCCTGCACAACCAGACGACGAAGGCGATCCAGCGCCAGCTCAAGTACGTGCCCGGGGTCATGATCGTGACCGTCCCGTGGATCCTCGGGGAGAACCACGAGCCCCCGCCGCTGCGCCGCATCCGGCGCTGAGGCGGCCCCGGCGGCACTGGGCGGCCGGGGCCCGGCCGGACGTCGGCTCAGCTCGTCGAGCGATCCAGGCGGTCGAGGTTCGCCAGGCCGTCGGCGCCGGCGGCGACGAGCCGGACGGCGTTGGCGCCCGCGCGCAGCTCCACCGTGACGGCCTGGACCGCCCAATTCGCCCACGCGCCCGTGGCGGCGAACGGCGCGGATCCCACGGTCGAGCCGTTCACCACCACGTTCGCGGGCCGGTCGGCGGCGCCGCCGTTGGCGTACCGGATCCGGAGCGTCGCGGTGCCGGAGACGTCGGCCTCGAGCGTGAACTGCGCGGCGGCGCCGGCGGTGTTCGCGGTGTTGCAGAACCCGCTGCCGGAGTAGCCGCGGTGGTCGGCGTCGATCGTGCCGTCGCAGCTCGCTCCCGTGGCCTCGGCCTCGTAGCGGTCCGGATCGCCCGTGCCGCCGCCGTCGCCGGAGAAGTCGGCGCCGAGGCCCGGGTGGTCTTCGGGCAGGAGGAAGTCCGTGGCCGGGATCGAGCCGTCGGAGGCGCGCGGGCCCTTGATGACCGAGGCCGAGGTGCTGGCCAGGTCCGCGTCGCTCCAGTTGCTCTTGATGTCCCAGGAGTTGCCGCTGCCGCCGGACGGGCCGAGGCTGACGCCGCTGCCGTTGCCGACCGCGAGGTTCCGGTTCAGGGTCGACGTCGACCGGTCGAAGACGAAGCCGCTGCCGCCGTTGTCCCATGCGGTGTTGTTCTCGATGCGCATCGAGGCGGGATTGCCGTTGTCGATGAACCCGCCCACGGCGTTGTCGAAGGCGATGCTGTCGCGCACGGTGTGGGTCGCCGTGTCGGCGCCGCGGCCGAGCTTGAAGCCGTTGCCGTCGCCCTCCCAGTCCGGGAAGCCCCAGCGGTCGAATCCGTTGCCCCACGCGACCGAGTCCTCGATGAGGATCGGGGAGGTGAACTCCCAGCTGTCGAAGCCGTCGTCGGCGTTGTTCCACAGCCGTGCCCCGCGTACCACGTTGCCCGGGCCCGCGCCCTCCTTGATCGCCAGGCCGTCGGCGCTCTCGCCGTTCTTGCGAGGGTCGCGGTTGCCGTGGCTGTCCAGGTTGATGATCCGGTTGTCGCTGGAGTCGAGGAACAGGTGCAGGCCCGATTCGTAGTTGTCGCGGGTGGTCAGGTTCCTGTAGACGTTGTGGCTCGCGTCGATGGTGAAGATCCCGTACGGGCCGTGGACGATCTCCAGGTTCTCGAAACGCCACCAGTCGCCGGCGACGTGGATCGCGCCGCGCTCGATGCGCGGGATCGAGCTGTCGAGCTCGCCGGGGGTGTGCGGCATGTCCTCGCCGTCGAGGATGACGCGCTCGTGCTCGTAGGCGCGCATGATGATCGGCTGGGAGGCCGTGCCGTCCTTCTGGATGCGGACATTGGTGCTCGGGCTGTAGGTTCCGCCGCGGATCTGGATGACGGTGCCGGGTCGCGCCAGATCGACCGCGCGTTGGAGGGTCCGCAGGGGTGCGGAGACGGTGCCGGGGTTCGCGTCGTTCCCGTCGGTGGCGACGGTGAGCGTGCTCGTCTGCGCCGAGGCGGGCGGTGCGAGGACGGTGACGCCGAGCAGTCCGAGGACCGCGACGCCGAGGGTGAGGAAGAGCGCTTTGCGTCTCGAGCGGGGAGCTCGGTTCGCCATTGACATGAGGGTGGCCTCTCTGTAGCGGGTGCCGGCCGAATGCAAACGATTGCCGACACGCTCTGCGCGTACTGTATCGACCGCCCGCGTAACAAGTCAATAATTCACATATGTGAATTTTCATGGCGATATGCGGACGCCCTCGCCGAAGCCGGCACGAGCCCGAGGTCATCCCCGCGCGCACCGCCGCCGTCCGAGGCCCTGCGGGTAGTAACCTGGCGGGCGTGCTTTCACCGGGTCGGGTGGGCCGCCGACGCCGTCGGGCGGCCCCGGCCCATAGATCAGGGGATGATAGGGACGATGATCGTCACCGTAGGAGACGTCGCTGCCGGAGGCCACTGCGTGGCCCGCGTCGACGGCGAGGTGTACTTCGTCCGCCACGCCCTGCCGGGCGAGCGGGTGCGCATCGAGGTCTACGACCGCAAGAAGCGCTTCGCGTTCGCCGACGCCGTGGAGATCCTCGAGCCCTCGCCCGACCGCGTCGAGCGGCCCTGCCCCCATTCCGGGCCGAGCAAATGCGGCGGCTGCGACTTCCAGCACGTCGCCCCCGAAGCCCAGCGCCGGCTCAAGGCCCGCGTCCTGGCCGACCAGCTCACCCGCATCGGCGGCCTCGACCCCGCCGCGCTCGAAGGGGTCGAAGTCGAGGAGCTGCCCTGGGACGAGGGCGCACTCGGCTGGCGCACCCGCATGCAGTACGCCGTCGACGCCGAAGGCAAGCCCGGCCTGCGCAAGCACAAGTCCCGCGACATCGTCCACATCGACGAGTGCCCCATCTCCACCGAGCCCATTCGCTCGTCCAAGGTCCTCGCCAAGGACTGGAAGGGCCTCGGCGCTGTCGGCGTCGTCGACTCCGACGACGATCGCCTCGCCGTCTACACCCAGATGCGGCGCACCTCCCGCCCCCACCATAAGAGCGGCCCCAAGGTCGTCCACCAGCGCGTCGGTGAGCTCGAATTCGAACTCGACTTCGACGGCTTCTGGCAGGTCCACCCGCTCGCCGCCCCGACCTTCCTCGAGTGCGTGCTCGACTTCCTCCAGCCGCGCGACGGCGAGGCCGCCTGGGACCTGTACGCCGGCGCCGGCCTCTTCGCCGCCGGGCTCGCCGGCGCCGTCGGCGAACTCGGACGCGTCGTGGCCGTGGAGAACGCCAAGTCCTCGCGCACCGCCGCCAACCTCGCCGACTTCAAGAACGCCGGCGCCATCGAAGGCGACGTCGCCGCGACCCTGCCCGCGCTCGGCCGCGCCGACATCGTGGTCCTCGACCCGCCGCGCAGCGGCGCCGGGGCCGACGTCGTGACCGCGATGATCGCCGCCCGCCCGAGGGCGATCTGCTACGTCGCCTGCGACGCCGGGGCGTTGGCCCGCGACGTCAAGACCTTCGCCGAGCACGGCTGGGCGCCGACGCGCCTGCGCGCCTTCGACGCGTTCCCGATGACCCAGCACTTCGAGACGATCGCGCTGTTCGAACCGGCCGGGTGAGGCGACGGATCAGCGGTTTCACCGTCCCGCCTCGGCCCCGATCGCGACAATGAGGCGATGAGACCTTCGAATCCGATCGTGGCCGCGCTCATCGACGCGGTCAACGCGGGCGACCGCACCGCCTACTTCGACCTCGTGACCGGCGACGCGGCACTGACCGACGACGGTTCCGAACGCGATCTCGCCGAGTGGAGCGAGACGAACCTGTTCGAGGCGAACGCCCGCCTGACGCCGACGCGCGAGTCCATGGGCGGCTCGCGCCTCATCGTGGAAGTCCACGACGACAAGTGGGGCGAGATGACGACCTACTGGGACTTCACCGTCGACGGCGACAAGATCGGCCGCATCGACACCGGCCAGGCGGCCGCCATCGGCGAGACCTAGGCGCGCTCAGCCGCAGTTGCAGTCACAGTCGCAGCAGCCGCCGTCGCCGTCCGAATCGCCGCAGCAGTTGCAGCAGTTGCAGCATTCGCACGCCTCGCAGCATTCGCACTGGTGGCAGCACCTGGCGCGGCTGGCCCGTCCACGGATCGTGGTACTGGTCGGCGCAGCACATCTGGCAGGTGCAGAACAGCGCCGTCGCCGCGCACAGGCCCGTCCAGAAGCCGCGCCGCCGCGGGCGCCAGTCGCCCTCGTGCCCTCGGTGCCGATGGTCGCCGCGGTCCGGGCGCCGGTAGGCGGCGGTGGCGCAGGCCGAGCCGAAGGTCTTGGTGACCGCGTGGGCCGCGTAGCGGTCGAGCAGCAGTTTGACCATCGTCGCGTCCACGAACGAGGCGGTCTCGAGCGCCGCCCGCATGTCGGCGAGCGCGCTGCGGGCCAAGTTCCCGGCCTCGTCGACGCCCGTGCCCGTGGCCGCGAGCGGGTTCCACGCCCCGTGCCCGGCGTCGTCGTCGAAGTCCTCGGCGGCGTCGAGGAGGTGGGCGAGGCGGCCGAAGGCCGCGCCGGCGGCCCGGAACGGCCCGGCGTTGTCCGCGCTCCCTCCCAGGAGCGCGGCGTGGGCGAACAGCTCGGCGGTGGCCTCCTCGGCCGGCGCGGTGACCGCCGCGAGCGGTGTGCCCGCGGTGAAGCCCTCCTCGACGGATTTCTGCCGGTCGACGGCGTCCATCACCCGGTCGACCGACAGCCGTATCGACTCGCCGATGGCGACGGCCTTCGAGCGGTACCGCTCGGCGGTCCTGCCGGCGACGCCCGCGACGCCGGGGCGGGCGGCGAAGCCGTCGCCGTCGTCGACGTGGTCGCGCAGCTTCGCCGAGGCGAGCAGCAGCGACGCGGTCGCCGCCAGGCGCGGGCCGTCACCGGTGGGGATGCGCTGGCGTCGCATGCCCCGCAGGGCGCAGGGCCCGGCGGTGCGGCTGTCGGCCTCGGTGTCGCGCTGGGCCTCGACGAGGACCGACAGCGAGAGGGTGTCGTAGTTCGTGGTCAGACGCGCGAGCTGTCCGGCGTCGTCGCGCAGCTCCAGGCACAGGCCGCAGAAGTGGCCCATCCACCGGGGCTTGAGATCGTGCGGAGTGCGCGAGGGGCACGGGACGAGGATGCCGAACAATGCTGTCTCCCTGAAGGGTCGAGACGTTCACGGCATCCTAGCGGGGACGCGCAACAGGGGACGGGCATCGCCCGTCCCCTGCCCCGCGTCTGCCTAGCTCCGCGTGCCTGCCGCTTACGCGGCGATGAGCTCGGCGAAGGAGTTCTCCTCGAGCCAGGCGGACACGCCGGCCTCGACGTCGCCCTCGTGCTCGGTGAACGCCATGTTCTCCAGGCTCGCGAGCTGCTCGTCCGACATCGTGAACGACGTCAGCGCCTCGGAGATGTCGGTGAAGTCCTCGCTGAAGCCGCTGCGCGCCAGCGTGTTGATCGTCTCGGCGCCGCCCAGGGTGCCCTCGGGGTCGTCCAGGTTCTTCAGGTCGTACCGGGCGTAGGCCCAGTGCGGCTGCCACAGCGTCACGACGATCGGCTCCTCGGCGGCGATCGCCGAGTCCAGCTCGGAGAGCATGGCCGAGGTCGAGGACGTCTCGAGCGTCAGGTCGGTGATCTCGTACGTGGGAATCGTCGAGTTCTGGACCGCCTCGGTGAGGCCCGCGCTGGCCTCGATGCCGACGATCCGGCCGTCGAACAGCTCGGCGTTGGCGTTGAGGTCCTCCAGCGAGTCGACGTCGACGTAGGCCGGGACGGCCACGGTCAGCGCGGCGTTCTCGTTCCACGCGCCCAGCTGCTCGAGCTCGTCGCCGTACTCCTCCATGTAGGTGGCGTGCGTGATCGGCAGCCAGCCGTCGAGGAAGAAGTCGATGTCGCCGGCGGACAGGCCCTCGAACAGGGGCCCGACCTCGGAGAACTCCTGGGTGTCGACCGTGTAGCCCGAGCCCTCCAGCGCCTGGCGCCACAGTTCGGTGGCCACCACGGCCTCGTCCCAGTTGATGTAGCCGATGGTGATCTCGCCTTCGCCCTCGGGCAGGCCGAAGTCGACGTCCTCGGACGACGAGTCGCCGCCGCCCTCCTCCTCGACGGAGCAGGCCGTCAGGCCCAGCGCCATGGTGGCGGCGGCGCCCGCGGCTACGGTGCCCTTCATGATCGAACGACGGTGCATGTTCGTTTCCTTCCGGTGGGTTGTGTCGGGGACAGTGATGAAGGGGCGCTAGCGAACCAGCTGCGCGGCCTTGGCGACCGGGGTCCTGTCGGACAGCCCCTGTGTGACGCGATCGAGGAAGATCGCGAGGAAGACGACCGCCAGCCCGGCGTTGAAGCCGGCGGCGATGTCGAGGCGGCCCAGCGAGCCGGCGATGACCGCGCCGAGCCCGCCGCCGCCGACCAGGCCCGCGATGACGACCATGGAGAGCGCCAGCATGATGACCTGGTTGAGCCCGGCCATGATCGTCGGCAGGGCCAGCGGGAGTTTGATGCGCAGGAGGATCTTGGCCGGCGAGGCGCCGAACGCCTGCCCGGCCTCGACGACCTCGTGGTCGACCTGGCGCAGGCCGAGCTCGGTCAGCCGGACGCCCGGCGGCATGGCGAACACGATCGTGGCGATGATGCCGGGCACGTGGCCGATGCCGACGAGCATGACGACCGGGATGAGGTAGACGAAGGCGGGGAGTGTCTGCATGAAGTCCAGGATCGGACGCACCACTGCCGAGACCGCCTTGTTCTCGGAGGCGGCGATGCCGAGCGGAACGGCGATCAGGGTGGCGATGAGGGTTGAGACGACGACCATCGAGAGGGTAGACATCGTCTCCTCCCAGTACGGCATCCAGGCGGCGATGAACATGCCGCCGCCGACGGCCAGAGCGAGCTTCCAGCCCTTGGTGGCGTAGGCGATCGCGCCGAAAATGAGGACCATCAGGCCCGACGGCAGCCACAGCAGCGCGTCGGCGAAGCCGGTGTAGAGCAGGTCGAGGAAGGCGTCGATCGCGTCGAACAGCGGCGACCACGCGTCGCGCGCCCACCGGATGAACGTCTCCATCCAGTCGCCGAAGGGCATGTCGGGCAGGGGGCTCCAGATGTAGGTCCAGAACCAGTTGCGGAGGTAATCGATCATGCTGACTGGGGCTCCTCCTGGTTCGCGTCCCGGGCGTTCTCGGCCTCGGGCGCGAGCGATTTGATGATGCCTCGAGGCGTGACGACGCCGAGGGGGCCGGACCGCTCGTCGACGACGATCAGGGGGTCGTCGGTGGACAGCACCTGCTCGTACAGCTCGGAGACGAGCACGTCGGCCTCGACGGTGTTGAAGTGGCCGGTGTCGGTGCCGCCGTTCAGCGGCTCCATGACGGCTTCGGCGGTGAGGACGCGCGAGCGGTCGACTTCGGCGGTGAAGTCGGAGACGTAGTCGTTGGCCGGGTGCATGAGGATGTCCTCGGCGGTGCCGAGCTGGACGATCCGGCCGTCGCAGATGGCGATGCGGTCGCCGAGCTTCATGGCCTCGTTGAGGTCGTGGGTGATGAAGACGATGGTCTTGCCCAGCTTCGCCTGGAGTTCGAGCAGCTGGTCCTGCATCTCCTGGCGGATGAGCGGGTCGAGGGCGCTGAAGGCCTCGTCCATGAGCAGGATCTCGGTGTCGGCCGCCAGGGCGCGGGCGAGGCCGACGCGCTGGCGCATCCCGCCCGACAGCTGCGCGGGGAGCTTGTCCTCCTCGCCGGCGAGGCCGACGAGATCGACGGCTTCCTGGGCCTTCTTGGCGCGGTCGGCGGAGGGCAGTTTCTTGATCTCCAGGCCGAAGGCGACGTTCTCCAGGACGGTGCGGTGGGGGAGCAGCGCGAAGTGCTGGAAGACCATGCTCACCTTGTCGCGGCGCAGTTGGCGCAGACGCGAGGGCGAGAGCGATCCGAGTTCGACGTCGTCGATCCAGATGGTGCCGGCGGTGGGCTTGACCAGGCCGTTGAGCATGCGGATGAGCGTCGACTTGCCCGAGCCGGACAGGCCCATGACCACGAAGATCTCGCCGGTGGCGATCTCGAAGGTGTGGTCGACGACCGCTGCGGTCACCTTCTTGGCGGACAGCTGGTCGCGGGGGACGCCGGCTTTGAGTTCGGCCACGGCCTGGTGGGCGCCTTTACCGAAGACTTTGAACAGGGAATCGACTGCTAGGGCAGACATCGTTTCCTTCCGGTTGACGGGCGGCAACCGTGGCAACACTAGTCGCGAGCTGGGGTTTCGGCACACGAGCACGGCGTGAGAAGACCGACACGAGCCGTGGGAGCCCATCGTTTCCGCAGGTGGCGGCCCTGGTGTGCGGGATCGGCAAGTCTGCGTTCGGATTGTCTGCAATCGGACGTTGTCAAGACTGTTGCCGAAAGGAAACCTAAGTGTCCGGGGGCCCGGCGCGATTTCTCCACTTTTATTGCGGCTCTGGCGTTTCGGGTAGTACGCGCTGGTCTTGTCGCGGCTCTGGCGTTTCCGGTATTGCGCGATGGTCGTGTCGCGCTTGCGGGCCTTGCCCGGGCCCGGAGTCGGCCGCGGCGCGGTACACGTCCGGTTCCAGGTAGATCAGCTTCGCCCTCGGCAGGGCTTCGCGGATGCGGGACTCGGCGTCGTTGAACTCGGCGGCGATCCGCTCGCCGCTCGCGCCGGGATCGATCGCGATCTTGGCCGCGACCAGCAGCTCGTCGGGACCGAGGTGGAGGGTCTTGAGGTGGATGATCCGCGTGACGTCGCCGCCGGACAGGATCGCCGCCTCGATCGCGCCGATGTCCTCCGGCGTCGCCGACTCGCCGACGAGCAGGCTTTCGATCTCGACCGCCAGCACGATGGCGATGCACACCAGCAGTACGCCGATCACGATGGTCCCCAGCGCGTCCCACATCGGGTCCCCGGTGAGCGTGGTCAAGCCGACCCCGGCCAGCGCCGTGGTCAGGCCGATGAGCGCGCCGGTGTCCTCCAGCAGCACCACGGGCAGTTCGGGGGACTTGGCGTTGCGCACGAAATGCGGCCATGAGTGCGTTCCGCGGACCTCGTTGGACTGCCTGACCGCCGTGCGCAGCGAGAACGATTCGAGCGCGATCGCGACCACCAGCACGATGAGCGCCACCAGCGGCGAGGTCACCTCGTGCGGGTTCGCGAGCTTCTCGTAGCCCTCGAAGAGCGAGAACACCCCGCCGAGCGTGAACAGCACGATCGCGACCAGGAACGAGTAGATGTACCGCTCACGCCCGTAGCCGAAGGGGTGCGCCCGGTTCGCCTGTCGCTTCGAGCGATGCTTGCCGAGCAGGAGCAGCGCCTGATTGGCCGAATCGGCGACCGAGTGGACGCCCTCGGCCGTCATCGACGCCGACCCGGTGATCGCGGCCGCGACGAATTTGCTGGCCGCGATCCCGAGATTGGCGCCGAGGGCCGCCAGGATCGCCTTCGTGCTGTCCTCCGCCGACATGTGCCGGTGTCCCCTTCCGTGAGGGCGGCCGGGCCCGACGCCGCATTGGGGCGCGGACTATGGCAGCTTGGCGGCCTTGGCGTGTTCCGAGATGGCCTCCAGGTCGGTTCCGGTCAGGCCGAGCGAGGCGGCCTTGGCGTACTCGGCGGCGATGTCGGTGCCCATCCGCATCGGCGAGTCGGTGCCCAGCACCACGGCCACGCCCGCCTCCAGGAACCGCGGCAGCGGGTGTGCTTCGAGCGAGGCGACCATGCCGAGGACGACCGCGGAGGTCAGGCACGCCTCGACCGTCACCCCGCGTTCGGCCAGCAGCCGCAGGATGCCCGGGTCGGCGGCGGCGCCCACGGCGTGCCCGATCCGGGCGACGCCCTCGATCTCGGCGAGCGCGGCCACGTTCGAGGCGTTGAACGCCCCCGCCGGGACCGTCACGCCCAGGCCGGCCTCCCGGGCGGCTTCGGCGACGACGCGTCCGCGGGTCCAATCCGCTTCGGCCGCATAGGGGACGTAGACGAGCTCGATCCCCGCCAGCCCGGCCGCGGCCGCGTCGCCGAAGGCGTCGCAGATCTCCTTGACCGTCGGCTCCCACAGGTTCAGGCTGAGCACCGCGCCCGCGTCGAAACCGGGGTGGCGCTCGGCCACGGCCTGCCGCGCCGCCTCGAACCTCGACATGAAGCCCGGGTACACGATCGACTCCTGCGGCAGCCGCAGCTCGGTGTACGCCGCGCCCGCCGCCGCGGCGCAGTCGAGGGCCTCCTCCAAGATTCCCTCGTAGACCTCGCCTTCGACGGCGTCCAGGTCGAACCGCGGCACGGCCGACATCTTCTGGAGCCGCGCCAGGCCGGGGTTCGTCGACTCCTCGACGGCCTTGCGCCGCCCGGCCCAGTCGACCGGCGTGGAGCTCAACACCTGATCGAGGCGCGCCGGCCACTCGGTGTTCTGATGCAGGTCGATGAGGTCCATGTTGGGATGATCACACTCCGATGCCGGACCGTGCCGGACTTTCAACCGGCGTGTCCCTTTCGGGGAGTGACTGTTTTCCGACAGCCGCCGGGGCGTATGCCACCCACCTCAGCGACGCTCGTGGACTATGAGCGGCCCCTCCGGCGCGGCTAGACTTCGGCCTTATGAGCTCACACGCCGAACCCGAGATGGGCCCGCTGCTGTCATCCATCGGCAGACTGGCCGATTTCAAATCGCTGGAGGAGGCCGAGCTGCCGCGCCTGGCCGACGAGATCCGCGAGTTCCTCATCGACGCGGTCGCCAGGACCGGCGGGCACATCGGCCCCAACCTCGGCGTCGTCGAGCTCACCATGGCGATTCATCGGGTCTTCGACTCGCCGCACGACCAGGTCGTGTTCGACACCGGCCACCAGTCGTACGTCCACAAGGTCCTCACCGGCCGGGCCGACGGCTTCGGCGCGCTGCGCCGCCGCGGCGGGCTCGCCGGCTACCCGAACCAGGCCGAGTCGCCGCACGACCTGGTCGAGAACTCCCACGCCTCCACGGCCCTGTCCTACGCCGATGGCCTCGCCAAGGCCCACGCCCTCAACGGCTCGGACCGCCACGTCGTCGCGGTCGTCGGCGACGGCGCGCTCACCGGCGGCATGTGCTGGGAGGCGCTCAACAACATCGCGGCCCGCGACGACCTCAAGCTCGTCATCGTCGTCAACGACAACGGCCGCTCCTACGCGCCCACGGTCGGCGGACTCGCCAAGCGCCTCGCCGGGCTGCGCCTGAACCCCGGCTACGAGCCGGCCCTGGAGAAGATCAAGCAGGCCGTCGAGAAGATCCCGATGGTCGGCCGCGCCGCCTACTCGGCCCTCCACGCCGCCAAGACCGGCCTCAAGGACGCCCTCGCCCCGCAGGGCATGTTCTCCGACCTCGGCATCAAGTACGTCGGTCCCGTCGACGGCCACGATCTCCACGAGGTCAGCGAGGCGCTGGACCGCGCCAAGGGCTTCGGCGGCCCGGTCATCGTCCACGCCCTCACCGAGAAGGGCCGCGGCTGGGCGCCCGCCCGCGCCGACGAGGCCGAGCAGATGCACGCTCCCTCGGCCGCCTTCGATCCGATCACCGGCGAACCGGTCGCCGCCTCCAAGCGCCGCTGGACCAGCGTGTTCGCCGAGGAGCTCGTCGCCCAGGCCTCCATCCGGCCCGAGCTGGTCGCCATCACCGCCGCCATGCCCGGACCCACCGGCGTCGACAGGCTCATGCGCCGCTTCCCCGACCGCGTCTTCGACGTCGGCATCGCCGAGCAGCACGCCGTCACCTCCGCCGCGGGGCTGGCCATGAACGGCATGCACCCGGTCGTCGCCGTCTACTCGACGTTCATGAACCGCGCCTTCGACCAGACGGTCCTCGACGTGGCCATGCACCGGCTCCCGGTGACGTTCGTCCTCGACCGCGCGGGCATCACCGGCCCCGACGGGCCCAGCCACTACGGCGTGTGGGACACCTCGATCTTCCGTGTGGTCCCCGGTCTGCGCATCGCCGCGCCCCGCGACGAGGCGACCCTCCGCGAGGAGTTCGCCGAGGCCCTCGCCGTCGACGACGGCCCGACCATGCTGCGCTTCCCGACCGGCGCCATCCCCGCCGAGAACCTGGAGGCGGTCGACGCCCGCGAAGGGCTGGACTTCCTCGTCGAGTCCGACGAGGCCGAACTGCTCATCGTGGCCTGCGGCTCGCTGGCCGGCATCGCCGTCGGCGCGGCCGAGCTCCTCGCCGCCGATGGCGTCGGCGCCACCGTGGTGGACCCGCGCTGGATCTCGCCGGTGCCGGACGCGCTCGTGAAGCTCGCCGGCCAGTACAAGATCGTGGCCACTGTGGAGGACGGCATCCGCACCGGCGGCTTCGGCGACGCGCTCGCCCAGGCGCTGCGCGACAGCGGCGACGACGTGCCGCTGGTGGACTTCGGCGTCGCCCGCGACTGGCATCCGCACGGCACCAGAGGCGAACTGCTCACCGAGCTCGGCCTCACGAGCGAGGCCATCGCCGAGCGCATCAAGTCCGAAGTGGATCGCAGAACCGACTCCTGAGAGAAAGCGGCGCGGCGGACCTTGTGGGACCGCCGCGCAACTGGTGCGTCAGTAAGACGCCGTGGGCCTTCGCATGGTTGCTTCGCTAACGCATCGATTTCAATCCATCCCGCAGTCGGCCCAGGTCGCGGCGGCGCCGCTCGAAGGTCGCTCCCGCGGCGATGAGGACGGCCCCGCCGATCGCCGGCGGAATCCACACAGGAATCGCGTGCCACACCAGCGAGAGCTCGTTGGCGGTCAACGCCAGCAGCGTGATCGAGCCGAGCACGAGCGGTGCCTGCCAGCGCCGCGCCAGCCCGGCGACCACGACGGCGACCGCCGCCGCGCCGACCCCGACGCGCCGGGCGAGGTCGTCCTCGGCGAGGGCCATCAGCAGGCTCGGGCCGAGGCCGAGCGCGATCGCCGTGCCCAATATCGGCCACGAGCCGGACTCGGGGCGGCGCAGCAGTCGCCACAGGCCGAGCCCGGACAGCGCCAGCGCGGGCGGCACGGTGAACCATTCGAGGGTCTCGACCGCGTAGGAGACCATCAGCGTCCACCATCCGAAGGCGCCGGTGCACATCGCGGCGATGGCGTAGCTCCACTGCTTGACCGGGGCCATCAGCGCCACGCCCACCAGCGCGAGCGTGTAGACGCCGATCGCGGCGGGAAGCAGCTTGCTCCCGGGCTCGCTCCCTATGAGCGCGCCGAACCACTCGGTGATGGTCATCATGGCGACGGTCGACCCCGCGAGGACGTGCGCGAGGACCGCGGCGAGCACCCGGTCCGGCCGGCTGCGCCGAGGCGCGCCGGCGGCGGTCACGAGCATCGCCGCCGCCGCGACGACGAGCCCGAACTCGGCTCGGATGGAGTCGTCGCCGAGCGCCCCGCTCGCGAGGGCCGCGCCGGCGGTGACCGGCAGCCACAGCGTCAGCAGCGACCAGCCGGTGCACCGGCCGGAGAGCGTCGGCGATCCGAGCGCGAGGATCAGGGCGATCACGGCTGTCAGCGCGAACGCGGCGACCGCGAGGGCCTCGGAGGTGGTCCCCTCGCGCCACATCAGGCTCGCCGCGGCCACGATCGCGAAGGTGAGGGCGGTGGCGACGAGGTCGAGGCGCCGCGGCCGCGGCACCAGCGGCGCGGTCGAGCCCAGCAGCACCAGGACGATCGGGACCTCCCAGGTGAGGAGCGGCGGGGCGTCGGCGTACCACAACACCACGGGCAGTCCCGAGAGCGCGATGAGCGCGCCGGCCGCCCCGACGCCGAGGCTGCCGATGTAGGCGGCGTGGCGCAGGGAGGTGCGCAGCGGGTCGGTGAACAGCGGCGCGATGAGCCCGATGAGGACCGAGGCGGCGAGGTAGGCGGTCAGCTCGGGGGCGCCCGCGGCGACGATGGCGAAGCCGGCCAGTGTCGCGATGAGCGCGACGGCCGACACCCGGTTCGCCGGCGTCGTCGGCGTTTTCGCATCGTCGGTCTCCTCGATCAGGACGGCGGCGACTGCCGCGAGCAGCGCGAGCGAGGGGATCGCGAGCGCGGGGTCGCCGGAGCGGATGGCGAGGACCCAGGCGGCGACGATGAGGGAGGCCGTGGCGGACGAGGCCATGAGCATCGTCGTCAGCGAGGCGTCGGCCCGGCGGGCGTACAGCGTGGCCAGGAGGTTGCCGGCGGCCAGCACGGCGACGGCGGCCGCTATCGGCGGCACCCACGCGTCGCTGAGGCCGAAGGCCAGGCGGAGTCCGGCGAGGAAGGCGAGGAGGACGCCGCCGCACAGGAGCAGCCGTGAGGCCCACAGGTCCGAGCCGGTGTAGCCGCTGGGCCGGTTGGCGACGACCGAGGAGGCGGAGGCGAGCACGACGGCGATGGCGCCCATGATGAGCGCGGCGTTGAAGACCTCTCCGGTGGCGGCGAACGCGGAACCGACGGCGGCCAAGGGGAGCAGGGCCCATCCGGCGGCGGTCACGGTGACCGCGGCGCGGTAGGCCGCGAGCACGGCGAGGACGAGCAGTGTCCAGGTGCCGACGGCCTCGGCGGAGAGCGAGGCCCCGGGCGGCAGGTACTGGTAGTACCCGGCCAGGGCCGAGCACCACATGGCGAGCGCGGCCAGGGTCGCGAAGGTCTCGGCGGTGGCCGAGAGGCGGGAGCGGCCCAAGGCGACCGGGATGGCCAGCATGAGCGCGGTGAAGGAGCCGAGGATCGCCAGGCGCCCGGTGTCGCCGAGGTGCCGCCAGGCGACGGCGGTGAAGATGATGATGGCGGCGGCCACGAGCAGGCCGCCGAGCGCGAGCAGGACGGTCTGCACGGTCTTGGACCCGACCTCGCCGCGCTCCGCCCGGGCGGGCTCGGGCGGCGGAGGCATCGGCGGGGTCTGGGATGCGGTGGGGACGTATGGGGAGGCGGGGGACTGCGTCCCTGTGCTCGGCGGCGTCTCCGCGGCGCGCAGCGCGGCGGCGAGCCGTCCGAGCTCGCCGAGCACCTCGTGGCGTTCGGCTTCGACGACACCGCGGCTGCGGGCGAGCGGTGAAAGGACGCGCAGGGCCGCGTCGAGTTCGGCGAGCCGGGCCAGGAGCGGCTCGGGCCCGCGCCCGCAGGACGGACAGCGCTCGGGCGTGCTGGCCTGTCCGCAGCGCGGGCAATTGAATGTTGTCACGATGCCAGTGTCCTCACGTTGTCAACGTTCGCCGCTCACTCACTCCGTCAGTATTCGACGCGTGTCAAACCGTGAAACAGACATATCAGGCACATTTTGTCGAGGTGCGACAACGCGTCGGCGGTCCGCTCGCCCGTTAGCCCCGTTTTTTCGTGGGTTCCTCTCAACGGTCGGCCGCCGGAGCCGGGCTGGTCGTCAACGCCGCCTCGGGCGTGGATCGTGCCCGCCCTCGAGTGCTCCCGCGACGGCGCGTCCGCCGTCTCGGTCGAGCAAGCGGCCCGCTCGGCCGGCCCGTTGCTGGTGATCGTGCTCGTGTCGCCGAAACGAGCCCTGCCTGACGACCTGTGTTGCCCCCCGCAAGGCGTGGGAGCGGGAACAGGCCCCGCAGCGGCGCTGCGGGGCCTGTTCCATCGGGAGGTGGAAGAGCGGTCTTTCGGGGTTAGGACTGGGCCGACTCGTAGGACTCGACGATCTCCCAGGCGAGGTCCTCCCACTGCGCGTAGGCGTCGGGGTAGGCCGAGACCTGGACGGCCTGGGCCGCCTCGGTGACGGACATGTCCTTCCAGCCGTCGGTCTTCTCGAGCGTTCCGTAGAACTTGGACGCCGAGGTCTTCGGGTCCATGAGCTCTTCGACCGAGCCCCAGCCCGTGGAGGGGCGCTGCTGGAAGAGGCCGACCGAGTCGTGGTCGGAACCTTCGGCCTGGTAGTCGTGGTCGTAGGACTCGGCGACGTTGACGTTCGCGTAGTTCTTGAACTTCGACTCCTGCATCGCCGTCGCGAGTGCGATCGCCCAGGCATTGCGGTCGAGGCCCTGCTCCTCGCCGGCCTCGACGATGGCGATGGCGTTGGCCATCTGCAGCTTGCTGAGGCCTTCGACGGGCTCGGGCTCGGCCGGTTCGGCCGCCGCTTCCTCGTCGTCCTCCGACGCTTCGGCGGGCGCGGCCGGGGCTGGCGCGGTGGTGCTCGACGACTCGCCGGCCGTCGGCTCATCCCAGTTGGCGACGGCCCAGGCGGTGCCGCCGGTGGATCCGATGAAGACCGCGGTGGCCGCGCCGACCACGGTCATGCGCGTGCCGAACCGCTCGACCACCTTGGCGACCAGCGGCCTCACCAGCTTGTCCGCAACGGCGGCGGCGGAATCGCGGAGCAGCCCGAGCAACGCGATCATCACCGCTCCCAACGGAGCAGACCGCTTCAGGACCTGCTGAGTCAGCTCAGTGATCAGTGATTTCAGTCGCGTACGGGCGGAGAGGGCGGCGCTCCGGGCGAAGCCGGTCACGCCTTCAATCGTCTGGCGAATTCGCACCGGGCAACCGTAGAGGCAGAAAGTCGCAGGTCAAACGCGGTTACTGCAGAGTATGCAAAGAATGGGAGCGATTCCGTCCCGCGCTGTTCCGACCGAGAGGTTTGCCGGATACCGCTGCTATTACGCGATATATCCGCAAAAGACCGGTATTTACGATATCCGCGCCCCTAGACCGGTACACGGGACGAGCCCGGCCTAGCCGTACGGACTAAACCGGACTCGCCTGAAAGATAAAGTGACCGTCGGCACTCAGCCCATGGCGCCGAACGGTTTTCCGGACACCTCGGTCGAAATCCCCGCCCTGTCCAGATACGGGGTGAGCCCGCCCAGCCAGAACGGGAAGCCCGCGCCGAGGATCATCGCCAGGTCGATCTGCTGCGGCCCCGGGACGACGCCCTCGTCGAGCATGAGCCGGGCCTCCTCGGCCAGACCGGACAGCACCCGATGCTTGACCTCCTCGGCCGTCGACGCCTTGTCGCCGAACTCGAGCAGCGCCCTGCCCGCCTCCGTCAGCCGGCCCTTGCCCTTCGCCTCCGGATCGAACACCGCCGCCTCGGCCTCGGCGAGGCGGCGCAGGTTGTCCGAGACCGGGAAGCGCGGGCCCAGGTCCTCGTTGAGGTGCGCGCACAGGTGCCAGGCGACCTGGAGGCCGACCAGCTCCAGCAGCGCGAACGGCCGCATCGGCAGCCCCAGCTCGTCGAGCGCGACGTCGGCGACCTCGACCGGCGTGCCCTCGTCGACCGCGCCGGTGACCTCGGCCAGCATCCGGCCCAGCAGCCGGTTCACGATGAACGCGGGCCGGTCGGCCGAGCCGATGGCGGTCTTCTTCAGTTTCTTCGCCACCTCGTACGCCGTCGCCAGGGTCGCGTCGTCGGTCGACT
This sequence comes from Glycomyces tarimensis, assembly GCF_054776215.1. Classification (NCBI taxonomy): domain Bacteria; kingdom Bacillati; phylum Actinomycetota; class Actinomycetes; order Glycomycetales; family Glycomycetaceae; genus Glycomyces; species Glycomyces tarimensis. The sequence goes on along the minus strand of NZ_BAAHCB010000001.1, from coordinate 123,107 downwards.
CGGTCGCGATGACCTCCACCAGCGGCATGACCGCCACCGGGTTGAAGAAGTGCATCCCGACCAGGCGCTCGGGGTGCGACAGCTTCGAGGACATCGCCGTCACCGACAGCCCGGAGGTGTTCGTGACCAGCAGGCACTCGTCGGAGACGATCTGCTCGACCTCGCCGAACACCGCCTGCTTGACCTTCAGCTCCTCGAACACGGCCTCGATGACCAGGTCGCAGTCGGCGTAGACGCTCTTGTCCGCGCTGGCCGACACGAGCGCCCGCAGCTTCGCGGCCTTGAGCCGCGAAGCCCGGCCCTTCGCCTCCAGCTTGTCGATCTCGGCGCGCACAGCGGCCAGGCCGCGCTCGGCTCGCTCGGCATCGAGGTCGGTCATGACCACCGGCACCTCGAGGCGCCGTGCGAACATGAGCGCGATCTGCCCGGCCATGAGCCCGGCGCCGACGACACCGACCTTGCCGATCTCCTTGGCCAGACCGGAACTCGGGGCGCCCTCGGGGCGCTTGCCGAGCTTGCGCACGAGGTTGAACGAATACAGGCTCGTCTTGAACTCGGGGGCCATCTCCAGGTCCGCGAGCGCCTCGTCCTCGGCCAGGGTGCCCTCCTCGAAGCTGGCGGTGCGCGCCAGCTCGAGCAGGTCGAGGGCCTTCATGGCCGCCGGGGAGGCGTTGTGGATCTTCTCGTCGACCATCTTGCGGACCCCGGCCATGACGGCCTGCCAGTGCTCGCCGCGGTCGATCTCGGGCCGCTCCACGCTGACCTCGCCGTTGACGACGGCGGTGGCCCAGGCGACCGACTCCTCGATGAAGTCGGCGGCCTCGAACTGCGCGTCGGCGATGCCGAGCTTGGTCAGGTCCGGGCCGCGCAGCATCTTGTTCTGGTTGAGCGGGTTGCCGATGATGACCTGAGCGGCCGCCTCTGGGCCGATGAGGTTCGGCAGGATCTGCGAGCCGCCCCAGCCGGGGATGAGACCGATGGAGACCTCGGGCAGGCCCAGCGCGACGGCGCTGGCCGAGACCGTCCGGTAGTGGCAGTGCAGCGCCAGCTCCATGCCGCCGCCCAGGGCCGTGCCGTTGACGAACGCGAACGTCGGGATCGACGAGTCCTTGAGCCGCTTGTAGAGCACGTGGCCGGCACGCGCCATCGCCAGGCCCTGCTCCCGGTTCTCCAGCAGCGGCATCATTTTGATGTCGGCGCCGGCCAGGAAGATGAACGGCTTGCCGGTGACGGCGATGAACTTGGCGTCGGAGGCGAGCACCTCGTCGAGCGCGTTCCACAGGCTTTGCATGCCGCCGGGGCCCATCGAGCTGGGCTTGGTGTGGTCGTAGCCGTTGTCGAGCGTGATGAGCGCGGCCCGCCCGCCGAGCCCGGGCGGCTCGATGTAGCGGACGTGGGCCTCCGTGACGACCTCGTCGGGGAATTCGGGAAGTTCGACAGGGAAGTTGCTCATTACTTGTCTCCCTCGAAGTTCGGGTTCTCCCAGATGACCGTGCCGCCCTGGCCGAGGCCGACGCACATGGTGGTGATGCCGTAGCGCACCTCGGGGTGCTCGGCGAACTCGCGGGCGAGCTGGGTCATCAGCCGAACCCCGGAGCCGGCCAGCGGGTGGCCCATGGCGATGGCGCCGCCCCACGGGTTCACGCGCGGGTCGTCGTCGGCGATCTTGAAGTGGTCGAGGAAGGCCAGGACCTGGACGGCGAAGGCCTCGTTGATCTCGAACAGGCCGATGTCGTCGATGGTGAGCCCGGCGCGGGCGAGCGCCTTCTCCGTGGCGGGGATCGGGCCGGTGCCCATGGTCTCGGGGTCGACGCCGGCGAAGGCGAAGCCGACCATCTTCATCGCGATCGGCAGGCCGAGCGCGGCGGCGGTCTCGGCGTCGGCGACGAGGCAGGCCGTGGCGCCGTCGGTCAGCGGCGCGGCGGTGCCGGCGGTGACCTTGCCGTGCGGGCGGAACGGCGTGCGCAGGTTGGCCAGGGCCTCCATGTCGGTGCCCGGGCGCGGGAGCTGGTCGTCGGTGGCGACGGTCCAGCCCTCGTCGGTGGAGCGGGCGGCCATGGTGGCGAAGTCGGCCTTGAGCCGGTCGACGGCGGCGGCGTAGCGCTCCTGGCTCGCGACGGCGAAGGCGTCGGCGCGTTCCTTGGTGATGCCCGGGTGCAGGTCGTGCAGGTTCTCGGCGGTGTTGCCCATGACGAGCGCGTCGGTGTCGACCAGCTTCTCGGCGACGATGCGCGGGTTCGGGTCGACACCCTCGCCCATGGGGTGGTTGCTCATCGACTCGACGCCGCCGGCGATGGCGACGTCGTACTGGCGCGCGGCGATCGCGGAGGACACGGTGGTCACCGCGGTCATCGCTCCGGCGCACATGCGGTCGATGGAGAAGCCCGGCACCGATCGGGGCAGACCGGACAGCAGCGCCGCCGAGCGGCCCAGCGTGAGTCCCTGGTCGCCGATCTGCGTGGTGGCGGCGAGGGCCACCTCGTCGACTCGCTCAGGCGGCAGCCCCGGGTTGCGGCGCAGAAGCGTCCTGATGCAGCGGATGATCATGTCGTCTGCGCGGGTTTCGTCATAGAGCTTGCCCGCCTTGCCGAACGGAGTTCTCACTCCGTCCACGAAGACGACATCACGGATGGTGTCGTTCACGCTGTGCCCTCCTTTGGGTTTGCGGCGTCACAGGCGATGTTACTCGCAAGTAGGATTGATGTCACGGCCGCCACCCATGGCGAAGCCTGCGAGTCGTACATCGGCTTAGGCGCGTCGCGCAGACTTTACCGCCGCAGGTCGCCGACATCCGGACGATTCGAGCATCCGGTGGTCGCGGCACGTTCCCGCTCGCAAGAGGCGGTGCCGATGAACCTCGCCTCGCCGGGTCGCTCCGGGCCGCGACCGTTAGAGCGGTCTTGTCATGAACACGCTGTTCGGATCGGGCCGGTAGTCGGCGAAGGGATCGCAGTAGTCGAAGCCGAACTTCTCATAGAGGGACCGGGCGGGCACGAAGAACTCGGCGGAGCCGGTTTCCAGGCTCAGTCGGGCGAAACCCATGCGCTTGGCCTCGGTGAGGATGTGCTCCATCAGCAGGGACGCGATCCCACTCCGCTTGCGCTGTGGGGAGGTGCGCATCGACTTCAATTCGGCGTGGTCCGCGGCCAGTGCCTTGATCGCGCCACAGCCCACCACGGTGTCACCGTCCAACACCGACCAGAACGTGACCTCCGGCTCGCGGAGCTCGTCGAGCGCGAGGGCGTGCTTGCTCTCGACCGGAGTGATGGACTGCATCTGCTGGAGGTGTTCAGTGAGGAACTGAGCGATCTGCGGACCGGACAAGTCGTCAACGACGATTCGCAGCGTTGTCTGCCGGTCCATAGGGGCTGGCGAGTTCACAGGTCCCACGTCCCTCCGCTTGGGCCGTTTCGGCTCGAACTGATCATCGGCGCGTTCGAAAAGCCTACCGGCTGTGGACCACGCGCACGGGCGGGCGAATGGTCACTCTGCACCGAGGCGGCGATGGTGGAGTGGCAGGGCGATCGATGTCTGCTGCTGTGGTGGGCGCTGCTTGCTGTAGTCGTGCAGCGCTGCCTGTTGAGTCCGGCAATGGAAGCGGGGGCGTTGGCGGGAACGGGCGGGTGTGATGGTCGTTCTGCGCTATGGCGGCGACAAAAGCGGTGGCAGGTGGGGTGGCGTTGGCTGGTCGGCGCGGGGGTGGTCGGTGGTGCCGTGCCGTGCCGGGTCGGATTGGGACTGGCTGGGCGGCGGATGCGGGGTGGCTGGTGGTCCGGTTCGGGGTGCGGGCATGGGGGTGTGCTCGAAGCCGTTGCCGGTTTCGAGCTGGCGACCTATGAGGTGTCTTCCCCGCCACGGCCTCCCGCAGCGGGCGGGTTAAGACCGGCGGTGGTCCGTAGTCCGGTGCCGGTGCGGCGCTGACGAGGTCGCGAGTCCGCCTCGGTTCAGTCAGTGGTGTGGAAGTCTCGCATCCCTGTCCCGGCTCCGGTTCCGGTTCGGGTGTCGGTGCTGATGCCGGTTCGGGTTCGGTCGCGGGTTCAGGCCGGGGTGTCGGGGTGGTGAAGCGGGCTCGCAGTTTCGCGCGGGCGGCTTTTGCGGCAGCCAGCGCGTCCTCCAAGTCGGCCTGTTCGGCAGCCGCTTCGAGGTCGGGTTTCAGGGTCTCCGACCATTCTTCGGGGTACAGGCCGGTGGGGAAGGCGTTCGCGATGTCGTCGGTGAAGTCGGCGTCCAGGTCGGTGTCGGTGCGCCAGTCGGCGCAGCCGCATTGGAGGTCGGGGTCGGTGTCCTCGTGTCCGTCGTGGTGGACGATCAGGGCTTTGCCCGGTCCGGTTTTCTGGATGGTCCAGCCGGGGGTGTGGATGCGGCCGTGGTGGAACCGGCACAGCAGGATCAGGTTCTCGGCTACTGTCGGGCCACCATTTGCCCAGTGGCGGATGTGGTGGGCTTCGGTCCACTGGACGGGTGCGAGGCAGCCGTTCCAGGCGCACCCGCCGGGCTGCTCGAGTTCCAGCTTCCTGCGCAGGGCGCTGTTGGGGAGCCGGAGTGCGCGGCCGAGTTCGATCGCTTCGCCGGTGGCGTAGTTGAACACGTTGGGGATGACCAGGCCCTCGCAGGCGAGCAGGCGGGCCTTCCCGAGGCTGATCGGGTCGCCCTCCAGGTCGGGACGCGTCCGGTGTCGTTTCCGGCGAGGGTGTCGATGTCGACTGACAGGTGCAGGATGGCGGTGTGCCCGTGCCGCTTGGCCGCGTTCGGGTCGGCCCCGTGGGCCGCGAGCACCTGATGGAACGCCTCGGCACGCCGGTTCGCCGCAGGCGGCAGGCACCCGTCCTGGTCGACCTCGTCCTGACGCGGCGGCGGCACCGCTGTCGTCAGGAGCTTGGCGAACAGCTTCCCGGTATCCGCAGACAGCAGGCCCGAGAGGACGAACATGCCGTTCTCGGTCTCCACCAGATCCAGCCGCTGCAACGACTGCTGCCCCAGCCCGTCCAACAGCTCCTCACCCGAGTCGAGGGCGGCTTGGAGCTCGTCGAGCTGGGCGTGCACATCCTTCACCGTCGCGTGGATGCAGTACTGCGCGATCAAGTGCTCCGGCGTCGGGCACGACACCTCGGCATCGAAGGGGGAAGGCACCGGCACCTTGTAGGGAGTCCGCGCGTACACGCGGAGGGCCTTGGTCGCGTCCAAGCGGCGCACGGCTGCCGCGACCCGGTCGATCCGCGCCGCAGCGGAGGTAGCGGTCTCGGCGAGGACGGTGAACTTCCCGGCGGTGCGGGCGATCGCCGCCAGATCAGCAGCGACGCGCAGGTGGAAGTCGAAGGTCGACACCAGCCACTCCCGCAGGGCGGAGAAGCCGTCGCAGTCGCGGTGGATGTTCCAGGCTTTCGCCTCGATGACCTCGGACAGGACCCGAGCGTGGAGGGCATTGATGGTGGCTGCTGCGTCATCGAGCGTGGTGTGGATGACCTTGGCGCGCTCGCTCCGCTCGGTCCTGCTGGGCTTCATGCTCGCCTTGGCCATCTGACACCTCCCTCGATCCTTGAGGTCTCGTACGAACCTGCTGTTTCCGCCGGTTCGTGCTATACCTCTATTCTCCCAGGTCACAGACGCTTTGTCATCACCCATTAGGGTGGGAAAACACTCACGTTTCCGCCGCCCGGAACCACGAGAAGCCTTGCCCCGCAAGACAAACCGGACACCACACGGCCCGCCGCGAAACGGCCCGCGCCCACACCCCACCGGCACGCCCGCCGACCCAACCTCCACAAAGCACTCACCTCTTCGTCGCTGACGCCTTTAGCGCAGCGCAACCATCAACCGCCACACCGTTCCCGCCACCCTGACAAGTTCCATTGCCGGGCTCCCCAGGCGCAACCCGACCGACCCCTGAACAGGCGCAAAGGCGCAACCCGACCGACCCTTCAGCACGGCCTTGAGCAAGACCCCATAACAAGGCCCTAACTCAGCGCCTCCGCCAGGCCCTCCGCCAGCAGGTCCACCTGCCACGGCCTCGCTCCGGCCTCCAGCAGCGTCTCCCGAATGTGCTTCTCGCCGGCGTTCTTCGGCGGCTCCCAGGCCAGGCCTCGCACGATCGCCGGCGTAATCAGGTTCTCCGCCGGCAGGTTGTGCTTCCCTGCCACTTGGGACACCACTTCCCTCGCGGCCGTCAGACGCGCCGCCGCATCCGGGTCCCGATCGGCCCAGCGATGCGTCGCGGGCGGCCCTTCCTGCGGCGGCGTCGTCGACGGCAGCTCGCTGCCCGACAGCGTCCTGGCCTCGGCCAGCGCCGCCAGCCACAGCCGCGCGTTCGTCCTGCCGCCCCGACGCCTGAAGCCCGGCAGGCTCATCAGCTCGGCGAAGTCGGTCGGGTCGTTCGTGGCGGCCTCGACGATGGCCGCGTCCGGCAGGACCTTCCCGGGCGCGCGGTCGAGCCTGCGGGCCAGATCGTCGCGGGCCTCCCACACGGCGCGCACGCGCCCGAGCGCCTTGGCGCCGCGCACCTTGTGTATTCCGGACGTGCGCCGCCACGGCTCCTTGCGCGGCTTGGGCGGCCCGGCGGTGCGCACGTGTTCGAACTCGGCCTCGGCCCAGGCGCTCTTCCCCTGCTCGGTGAGTTCCGCCGCGAGCTTCCCGCGCAGCTCCAGCAGCAGTTCGACGTCGAGGGCGGCGTAGACGAGCCAATCGTGGGGCAGCGGCCGCGAGGACCAGTCCGCGGCAGAGTGCTGCTTCTCCAGCCGGTAGCCCAGCAGCTGCTCGGTGATCGAGGCGAGCCCGACCTTCTCGAAGTTGCAGAGCCTGGCGGCCAGCTCGGTGTCGAACAGCTTCGTGGGGTGCAGGTCGAGCTCGGCCAGGCACGGCAGGTCTTGGCTGGCGGCGTGCAGGATCCATTCGGGGCCGCTCAGCGCCGCCCGCAGCGGTTCGAGGTCGTCGATGGGGATGGGGTCGATCAGCAGCGATCCGGCGCCGGCGCGGCGCAGCTGGAGGAGGTAGGCGCGACCCGAGTAGCGGAAGCCTGAGGCGCGCTCGGTGTCGATGGCGATGGGACCGGAGCCTGATTCGAGACGTTCGGCCGCCTTGGCCAGTTCGGTCGAGGTCTGGATGAGCGAGGGCATTCCTTCGCGCGGCGCGGTCAGGAGTTCGGGTTCTGGATCAGGCTGGGGATCGGTCACCTGTTCACGGTACGGCTATGTGCGCTGGTCGTGCCACTGGCCCGGCCGACTGCCGAGCGATATACACCCGAACGTGGCCTTATAGCACCATTCGCTTCTACCCGCAAGTAGCCATTGGGCCACACCCCTTGGGACGGTGCGCGCCACATCGCACTTGCCGCTGCGGGCGCGGCGCCCCGGGGCGTGCCAAGATTGCCGTGTGCGAACCGCTGCGGAAACTCCGACGACCTCACCGTTCCTAGCGGCCTGCCGCGGCGAGGAGCCCGACCGCGTCCCGGTCTGGTTCATGCGCCAGGCGGGGCGCTCGCTCCCCGAGTACAAGGAGGCGCGGGCCAGCACCACCATGCTGGAGGCCTGCCGGACCCCCGAGCTGGTCACCGAGATCACCATGCAGCCGGTCCGCCGCTACGGCACGGACGCGGCCATCTTCTTCTCCGACATCGTCGTGCCGCTCGCCGCCATCGGTGTGGACATCGAGATCGTCCCCGGCGTCGGCCCCGTGGTCGCCGAGCCGTTCCGCACCGAGGCCGACGCCGACCGCCTGCGCAACCTCGATCCGTGCGACGTCGGCTATGTCACCGAGGCCATCGGCCTGCTGGTCAAGGAGCTCGGCGACACGCCGCTCATCGGCTTCGCCGGCGCGCCGTTCACCCTCGCCTCCTATCTCATCGAGGGCGGGCCCTCGCGCGATCACGCCAAGACCAAGGCCCTCATGCACTCGCGCCCGGACGTGTGGCACTCGATCGCCTCCAAGCTGGCGGCCATCTGCGGCGAGTTCCTCCGCGTCCAGGTCGAGGCCGGCGCGAGCGCCGTCCAGTTGTTCGACTCCTGGGCAGGAGCGCTCTCGGAGGCCGACTACCGCCGCTTCGCGCTCCCGCACTCCACCGCCGCGCTCATGGGCGTCGCCGAGTCCGTGCCGCGCATCCACTTCGGGGTGGGCACGGGGCACCTCCTCGAGGCGATGGCGGAGACCGGCGCCGAGGTCATCGGCGTCGACTTCCGCATCCCGCTCGACGCCGCCGCCGCGCGCCTGCCCGGCAAGACCCTCCAGGGCAATCTGGATCCGGCCCTGATCCTCGCCGACGACGAGCCGCTCCTCGCGGCCACCGGCGAGGTCCTGCGCGCCGGACGCGCCGCGCGCGGGCACATCTTCAACCTCGGCCACGGCGTCCTTCCGGACTCCGACCCGGCGAAGCTCAAGCTCGTGGTCGACCACGTGCACGAGGCCACCCGGCGATGAAGATCCTCATCGTCGGCGGCGGCATCACCGGACTCGCGGCGGCCCACCGTCTGCGCGAGCGGCTCGGCGAGGAGGCCGAGGTGGTCATCGCCGAGCGCTCGGGTCGTCTGGGTGGCAAGATCCATACCGTCGACTTCGCCGGCCGCCCGATCGAGGCCGGCGCCGAGTCGCTCCTGGCCGCCCGCCCCGAGGCCATCGAGCTCGCCGAGGCCGTCGGCCTCGGCGGCGACCTGGTCACTCCCGTCGGCCTCAAGCCCGCGCTGAGCATGGACGGGGGGCTGCGCGACTTTCCGACCGGCACCATGATGGGCATCCCGGCCGATCCGCTCGACGTCGCGGACATCGCCGACGTCAAGGGCAGCGACGACGCCCATGGGCCGATCCTGGAGCCCGGCGCCGACATGTCAGTGGGGGAGCTGGTGCGTTCACGGTTCGGCTCCGAGGTGCTCGACCGTCTCGTCGCCCCCATGCTGGCCGGGGTCTACGCCGGCGACGTCGACCGGCTTTCGGTCACCGCCGTCATGCCGCAGCTCGCCGAGGCCCTGCACCGCCACTCGCGGCTCAGCGACGCCGTCGCCGAGGCGAAGCGGCCCTCGACCGGCAAGCCCGTGTTCGCCACGATCGACGGCGGCCTCGGCAGGCTGGTCACCGCCACTTCGGCCGTCGCCCGCGCCGACGTGCGGCTGGGCATGACGGTGCGTGAGTTGCGCCAGAGCCCATACGGCTGGGAGGCCGTCGCCGGTCCCGTGCCGGACCCGATGCGCCTGAGCGCCGACGCGGTCATCCTCGCCGTCCCCGCCTCGCCGGCCGCGCGGCTGCTGCGCGGCGTCGAACCCCAGGCCGCCGCCGCGCTGTCGGGCGTCGCGTACGCCTCGGTCGTCTTGGCCGCCTTCGCGTTCGACCACATCGACCTGCCCGAACGCTCGGGTTTTCTGACGCCCGCGGGCAGCGGCAAGTCCGTGAAGGCCGCCACGTTCCTCACGAAGAAGTGGCCCCATCTGGGCAAGCGCCGCACCATCCTGCGCGTTTCCATGGGACGCCTCGGCGAGGAGGCGCTGCTGCAGCACGACGACGCCACCCTCGCCAAGACCGCGCTGCGGGAACTGGGCGATCACCTCGGCGAGCGCGTCCCCGAACCGGTCGCGCAGCGGGTCGACCGGTGGGGCGGCTCGCTGCCGCAGTACGCGCCGGGCCACACCGCCCGCATGGCCGAGGCCCGCGAGCAGCTGCGCGGCCACCGGGGCATCGCGATCGCGGGGGCCGCCGTCGACGGCGTCGGCATCGCCGCGTGCGTCGCCTCCGGGCAGACGGCGGCCGACGAGATCGCCGACCAGTTGACGTCCGACGCACTCTAGAAAGGGCCGCAACGTGACCGAGCAGACGAACAACCCGAACGCACAGCGGATCAAGGAACTCAACGAGACCATCCGGTACACGCTGTGGTCGGTGTTCCGCGTGGCCGAGCCGTTCCCGTCCATTCGCCAGGACCTCGTCGCCGACACCGAGTCGTTCTTCGAGAAGCACTGCGCCGACGGCGGCGTCACCGTGCGCGGGCTCTACGACCTGACGGGGATGCGCGCCGACGCCGACGTGATGGTGTGGTGGCACTCCGAGTCCTCAGACCGGCTCCAGAAGGCCTATTCCGAGCTGCGGCGCACCGCGTTCGGGCGGCACCTGGCGCCGGTGTGGTCGAACATGGCGGTGCACCGGCCCGCGGAGTTCAACCGCAGTCACCTCCCGGCCTTCCTGTCCGACGAGGCACCGCGGAACTATGTGTGCGTGTACCCGTTCGTGCGCTCCTACGAGTGGTACCTGCTGCCGGACGAGGAGCGCCGCGACATGCTGCGCGAGCACGGCATGCAGGCGCGCGGGTACCCGGACGTGCGGGCGAACACCGTGCCGAGCTTCGGGCTGGGCGACTACGAGTGGATCCTCGCGTTCGAGGCCGACGAGCTCCACCGGATCGTGGACCTCATGCGCGAGCTGCGCGCCTCCCGCGCGCGGATGCACGTGCGCGAGGAGATCCCGTTCTTCACCGGCCGGCGCCGGGGGATCGCCGAGCTCGTCAACGACCTGCCCTGACCCGTGGAGGCGAACATCTGGCTCAGTGTCCTGGCGCTCGTCGCCGCCGTGGCGCTCTTGATCGAGAGCGTGCGGCAGCTGCGGCGGCGCTGGCTGCTGGTGAACGTCGAGGGCGCGAGCATGGAGCCGGCGCTGCGCGAGGGCGACGAAGTGCTGGCGCGGCGCACCCGCCGGATCGAGGTCGGTCAGGTCGTCGTGGTCGCCGCGCCCGATCCCGTGCTCGGCTGGTCCGAGCAGCGCCCGAAGCGCGGCCCGTGGTGGGTCAAGCGCGTGGCGGCCGGCCCGGGCGATCCGATGCCCGGCACCGAAGACGAGGTCCCGGCGGCCCACTACTTCCTCCTGAGCGACAACCCCGCGGGCGAGGACTCGCGCCGCCACGGACCCTGCCCGGCCGAGGCCGTCGCGGGCGTCATGATCCGCAAGTTCTGAAACCGCGAGCACATCCTAAGAACCGGGCGCCTCATCCCGCCATATGGGACGTGGCAGACTTGGTCCATGCCAGCGCTACGTTCACGCACTTCCACCCACGGCCGTCAGATGGCCGGCGCACGCGCGCTGTGGCGCGCCACCGGCATGACCGACTCGGACTTCGGTAAACCGATCATCGCCGTGGCCAACTCGTACACCCAGTTCGTCCCGGGGCACGTCCACCTCAAGGACATGGGCGACATCGTCGCCGAGGCCATCACCGCCGCCGGCGGGATCGCCCGCGAGTTCCACACGATCGCCGTCGACGACGGCATCGCCATGGGCCACGGCGGCATGCTCTACTCGCTGCCCAGCCGCGAGATCATCGCCGACTCGGTCGAGTACATGGCCAACGCCCACTGCGCCGACGCGCTCGTGTGCATCTCGAACTGCGACAAGATCACCCCGGGCATGCTCATGGCCGCCCTGCGCCTGAACATCCCCGTCGTCTTCGTCTCCGGCGGCCCGATGGAGGCCGGCAAGACCGTCGACAAGGACGGCGTGGTCACCCGCAAGCTCGACCTCATCGACCCGATGGTCGCCGCCGCGAACGACGACGTCTCCGACGCCGATCTGCTGAAGATGGAGGAGGCCGCCTGCCCCACCTGCGGCTCCTGCTCGGGCATGTTCACCGCGAACTCGATGAACTGCCTGACCGAGGCCATCGGCCTGTCGCTGCCGGGCAACGGCTCCACGCTCGCCACCCACGCCGCCCGCAAGAGCCTCTTCTCCGAGGCCGGGCGCGTGGTCATGGACCTGTGCAAGCAGTACTACGAGCACGACGACGAGTCGGTCCTGCCGCGCAGCATCGCCACCCAGGACGCCTTCGAGAACGCCATGGCGCTCGACGTCGCCATGGGCGGGTCCACCAACACGGTCCTGCACCTGCTGGCGGCCGCCCGCGAGGCCGGGCTGGACTTCTCGGTGGCCGACATCGACGAGGTCTCCAGGCGCGTCCCGTGCGTCTCCAAGGTCGCCCCGAACTCGCCGGACTACCACATGGAGGACGTCCACCGGGCCGGCGGCATCCCCGCGATCCTCGGCGAGCTCTACCGCGGCGGACTGCTCCACGAGAACGTCCACTCCGTCCACTCCCCGAGCCTGGCCGAGTGGCTCGGCAAGTGGGACATCCGCGCCGAGCACCCCGCGCCCGAGGCCATCGAGCTGTTCCACGCCGCGCCCGGCAACGTCCGCACGACCCGGCCGTTCTCCACCGAGAACCGCTGGGCCAGCCTGGACACCGACGCCGAGTCCGGCTGCATCCGCTCCGTCGAGCACGCCTACACCGCCGACGGCGGCCTGGCCGTCCTGTTCGGCAACCTCGCCGAGGACGGCTGCGTCGTCAAGACCGCCGGCGTTCCCGACGAGAACCTGACGCACTCCGGCCCCGCCCGCGTGTTCGAGTCGCAGGAGGACGCCGTCCAGGGCATCCTCGACAAGACCGTCCAGGAAGGCGAGGTCGTCGTCATCCGCTACGAGGGCCCCAAGGGCGGCCCCGGCATGCAGGAGATGCTGTACCCGACCTCGTTCCTCAAGGGCCGCGGCCTGGGCCGCAAGTGCGCGCTCATCACCGACGGCCGCTTCTCCGGCGGCACCTCCGGCCTGTCGATCGGGCACATCAGCCCCGAGGCCGCCGGCGGCGGCATGATCGGCCTGGTCGAGAACGGCGACCTCATCGAGATCGACATCCCCGCCCGCCGCATCGAGCTCAAGGTCGACGACGCGACCCTGGCCGAACGCCGCGTGGCCCAAGAGAAGCGCGAGCACCCGTTCACGCCGGTCGCCCGCGACCGCACCGTGAGCGCCGCCTTGCGCGCCTACGCCTCGATGGCCACTCCGGCCAGCGACGGCGCCGTCCGCAAGGTCGACTAGACCGCACCGCACCGCACCGCAGCCGGGCCCGCAAGGGCCCGGCTGTTTGCGTCCACCGGTCACAATGAGTACGCCCGCCCAGACACCGCACCCCCGGAGCGATCCCGATGACCCGCGTGAGCCAGTGGAATTGGACCGAGTTCGGCCAGGAATGGTCGCAGACCCGGGCCATCAACGAGATCGACGCCGAGCTCGCCGCGCAGCGGCGCACCCAGCAGCGCCACATCCAGCAGACCAAGAACGAGCTCAAGGGCGACCTTCAGCGCGTCGACAGCCGGCTCAGCTCGGTGGCCGACCGCGTCGACACCGTCCTGGAGTGGACCGAGCTGCGCTTCCAGCTCCTCGAGTTCGAGGAGTACACCGCGCGCAAGGAGATCCGGAAGACCTTCCGGGCCCTGGCCGGCGGCCTGCCCACCGCGGTGCCCGACGTCGAGGACGTCCCCGGCTACTGGATGCCGCCCGCCGCCATGGCCGTGCTGCCGCTGGTCCTGCGCGATCGTGCCAGTGTTCCGCGGCAGGGGGGAAGCCCGTTCACCGACCGCAAGAGCGGCCTCGAGACCGCCCGCGAGCGCGACCCGATCCGCGCCGAGCTGTTCAACCTCACCGTCGGCGTGTGCTTCGCGCAGCCGGTGTTCGTCGACGCCGCCGTCCTGCGCCTGCTCGGCGAGCCGGTCGACCTCGGCCTGGCCGAGCCCGGACAGGTCGCGGCCGGATGGCGGGCGCTGTGGGAGCACGCCGCCCAAGGCGAGTTCGGCACCGCCGTCGAGCATCTCGGCGAGCGCTTGAAGGCCCTGTTCGACCCTCGAACGCTCGACGAGAGCGAGCTGCGCGCCTGGGACCAGGCGATCCTCGCCTTCGGCACCGTCGAAGGCGCGCCGCCGGCGAAGCCCGCGGCGTTCGCGGCGCTGGCCGGCCACCTCGCCGCGCCCGCGCCGCCCCCGCTCCCCGCCGCCGAACCCGACCAACGGTGGCGCCGGTACCTCCAGGAGCTCATCGAGGAGCCGAGCCCCGCCGAGCTGCCGCTGGTGCGGGCGATGGAGGAGCTGCACCTGCCCGAGGACCGGCTCCAGCGCTCCGAGCCGACCTGGGCGGCGCCGGAGGGGACCGTCGCCGAGCTGCTGCGCCGCGACCTGTTCGACCCCGAGGGCCCCGCGGCCCTGCGCTCGCTCGCGTTCGAGCTGGCCGCGCCGCTGCTGCGGTCGCGCGTCGAGCACCTGGCCGCCCCGCCCGAGTCGCGGGCGCCGATCACGCGGACCGTCAAGCGCGTCGGCGCGAAGGTCACCGTCGACCGCGACGGCCACGACAAGGCCGAGTTCGAGGCGGCCAGGCAGCGGCTCGAGCGGGGCTTCGACCTGGAGGGGCCGTCGACGACGTTCACCGCGGCCGCCTGCGGCGGCCTGGGCGTCGCGGCGCTGCTGTCGCTGGTCTTCCTGCACTGGATCCTGACCGTGCTGTTCGTCGCCGGCGCGGCCGTGCTGCTGTGGCACCACTACGCCGCGCTGGCCAAGCAGGTCACGAACCGCGAGCACTGCGACCGCCAGATCGCCGACCTGCGCTCGGAGCTCGACCGGGCGAAGGACCTCGTGCGCGAGGCCGAGCGTGAGCGCGCCGAGCGCGCCGCCGAGGCCGAGCGCGCACGCGATGAGCTCATGGACGCCTTGAAGGTCCGCTTATACGGACTTCCTTCTCACGCAGCGTAGTTCCGCGCGATGAATCCGTCGCGGCGGTCTACTGGGGATGCACATGCAAGCCGCGCCTGCCCTGGGCCGAGGTTTCCGTGCGCCGGAGGATGGGGCATTCTGTATCCCACGAGGCTTCCTAGGATTGGGCTCTGTGCATGTCGCCATCACCCCGCCGCGCGCGCCTCCTGACGTCGTGGATCGCGGCCACCGCAGTGTGGTGCTCCGTGTTCGCGGCCGCCATCGTCACCGGCCTGCGCTCGTCCCCCGACGGACTCCACGTGACGACCGCCGCGAGTCTGGGCAGCCTCGGCGCGGCCTGCGCCGGACTGCTCATGTGGCGCACCGCCGCCCACCTGGCGCCCACCCGCCGCATCTCCTACCAGCTCATGGCCGTCGGCGTGCAGACCACCGCCGCGGCCGTCGCCGCCTCCTGCTGGCTGCCATCCGGCGCCGCGTCCTTCGTCGCCGGCCTCGGCTTCACCGCCGCGCTCGGCCTGTTCGGCCTGGCCCTGCTGCGACTGCCCGACGAACGCTGGGACGGCGCGGCCGTCCAGCGCCGCCTCGTCGACGGCAGCTTCGTCGGCATCTGCGCGCTGTTCGCGTTCTGGCTCGTCGTCGCCCGACCCTGGCTCCAGGCCCACCGCGGCCACATCACCACCTCGGACCTCGCCATCGTCGTCCCGGGCATGCTCGGGATCATCCTCCTCGGCGTCGGATTCACCACCACCTTCCGACTCAACCGCTGGAGACGCCGCCACGCCTTCGCCTACATGGCCGTCCTGGCCGTCCACACCAGCAGCATGGCCCTGTTCGCGACCTGGCAGTGGCAGCGCCCGCACACCGCGAGCCTGTGGTGGTCCGTGGCCTGGGTGGCCTCCACGGCGGCCCTGCTCGGCGTCACCTACCTCGCGCTGCGCCAGAAGCCCGCGATCGACAAACCCAACTACCCCTCCCTCCACTACACCGTCATGGGCGGGGCCGCCGTCCTCGCCACCGCCGTGTTCCTCCACAACGGCGCGTCCTCCGGCCCCCTGCCGCTCGACGCCGCGCTGCTCGCCCTCGGAGCCGCCGCCGCGCTCGGCGGACGGCTGGTGCTCAGCAACCTCGACGTCCGCCGCGTCACCGGCGAGGCCGCCGACCGCCAGCGGCGCCTGTCGGCCATCGTGGGCGTCGCCTCCGACACCGTCCTCGTCCTCGACCCGCGCCTCACGGTCACCTGGCACCCCGAGTCCTCCGCCTGGCGCCCGGCCACCGAGACCGGCCACTGCATCGGCGCGCCCTTCCTCGACCTCGTCCACGCAGACGACCGGCGCGGTGCCGCCGAAGACCTCCGCGCGCTCCTCGACGGCGTCAACGCCACCGGCCAGGTCTCGCTGAACGTGCGCGTGCGCGACTCGGCCCGCCGCTGGCGCTACACCGAGACGGTCGTGACCGACCTGCGCGGCGAACCCCAGGTCCGCGGGCTCGTCGCCCGCGTCGAGGACGTCGGCGCGCGCCGCAGCCTCGAGACCGAACTGGCCCGCATGGCCTACACCGACCCGCTCACCGGCCTGGCCAACCGCCGCGCCCTCCTCCAAGGACTGGAGGACGGCGTCGCCGCCGAAGAGCACACGACCGCGCTGCTCCTGCTCGACCTCGACGGTTTCAAGAACGTCAACGACACGCGCGGCCACGACTTCGGCGACGAGCTGCTCGTCGAGGTCTCCCGGCGCATCAAGGAACTCCTCCAGCCGACCGACCTCGGTGCGCGCCTGGGCGGCGACGAGTTCGCGATCCTCTTGCGCGCCGGCCGCTCCGAGGCCGTCTCCATGGCCCGCGACCTCGTCGCCAAGCTCTCCGAGCCCTACGAGTTCCACGACGAGTCCACCGTCTTCACCACCGGCTCGGTCGGCATCGCCACCACCTCCGACGGCCTCGACGACCCCGAGATCCTCCTGCGCAACGCCGACCTCGCCCTGCGCGCCGCCAAGCAGGCCGGCAAGAACCGCTACGAGACTTACGACGCCGAGTTCGACCGCAAGGTCCGGCGCCGCAACGAGCTCACCCAGGAGCTGCGCGGCGCGATCGCCCGCGACGAGCTGCGGCTGGTCTACCAGCCGGTGTTCGCACTGGCGGACCGCTCGATCGTCGGCGCCGAGGCCCTGCTGCGCTGGCACCACCCGCGCCTGGGCCACGTGAGCCCCGGCGAGTTCATCCCCGCCGCCACCGAGTCGGGCCTCACCCAGGACCTCGCTGTGTGGGCCGTCAACCGCGCCGCCGAGCAGCTCGCCCTGTGGCACTCGGCCGGCATCAAGGCCTGGATATCGGTGAACGTCTCGGTCAAGGAGCTCCACACGCACCTGTTCGCCACCGAGGTCAACGCCGCGCTCATCGCCGCCGGCGTCCTGCCCTCCCGGCTCGTCCTCGAGGTCACCGAGCACGACTTCTCCCACCAGATGAACACCCTGGTGGCGCAACTGAAAGCGCTCCGAGGCGCCGGCGTTCGCATCGCCCTGGACGACTTCGGCTCCGGCTATTCCTCACTGGGCCAGCTCGACCGGCTCCCGGTCGACATCATCAAGATCGACCGCGACCTGGTCGCCAAGGACGACGGCGGCGTCGGTCCCCTCGCCGCCGTGACCGTCGAACTCGGACGGCGCCTCGGCATGGAGGTCATCGCCGAAGGCGTCGAGACCGACACCCAACTGGAGGCCATGATCAAGGCCGAGGCCCCGCTCGTGCAGGGCTACCTCCTCGCCCGGCCCATGCCGCCCGACGACCTGACCCGGTGGCTGAGCGAGAGCCTCCCGGCGATCGCGTCCGAGTGAGCGCGCCGCGCCGCGACGTCTCGCACTCTGGGAAAAGTTGACTCACGGGCCGGAATCATGCATGCTGGGAACGTGCCGCAGCAGAGCTACTTCCAGACAGCCGCCCCCGAGCGGCTGCTCGTCGTAGTACTTATCTAGCGCACCGTCGTTTCCCTGACGGTGCGCTCGCCCCGTGCGTCTAAGCACGCGGGCGATTTTTTCTGCCCGGGGAACGACGTCCCAAGTGTCGAACAGTCAGCCAAATACTCCCTATTGGACGAAGGACATGAGCACACCAGTGAAGGCACCGAAGCCAGGGCCGCAGGCTGCCAAAGCTCAGCCCGCCAGGCCGAAGGCCCCCAAGCCGGGCCCGCCGCAGCACACGCCGTCCGCCGCCGCGCCCGTCCTGACCGGCGCGCAGGCGGTCGTCAGGGCTCTGGAGGAGCTTGAGGTCGAGGCCGTCTTCGGCATCCCGGGGGGCGCGATCCTCCCAGCCTACGACCCGCTCCTCGACTCGGTGAAGGTGCGCCACGTCCTCGTCCGCCACGAACAGGGCGCCGGGCACGCCGCCTCCGGCTACGCGCTGGCCACCGGCAAGGTCGGCGTCTGCATCGCCACCTCCGGCCCCGGCGCCACCAACCTCGTGACCCCGCTGGCCGACGCCCACATGGACTCCGTGCCGATGGTCGCCATCACCGGGCAGGTCGCCTCCACCGCGATCGGCACCGACGCGTTCCAGGAAGCCGACATCCAGGGCATCACGATGCCCATCACCAAGCACTCCTACCTGATCCGCGACGCCGCCGACATTCCGCGCGTCCTGGCCGAGGCCTTCCACGTGGCCGCCACCGGCCGCCCCGGCCCCGTCCTGGTCGACATCCCCAAGGACATCCTCAACGCGAAGTCCCCGTTCGTGTGGCCCCCGCGCATGGACCTGCCCGGCTACCGGCCCACCACCCAGCCGCACGGCAAGCAGATCCGCGAGGCCGCCTCGCTCATCGCCGAGGCCAAGCGCCCCGTGCTGTACGTCGGCGGCGGCGTCATCAAGGCCGGCGCCCACGCCGAGCTGCTGGAGCTCGCCGAGCTGACCGGCGCCCCGGTGGTCACCACGCTCATGGCCCGCGGCGCCTTCCCCGACTCCCACCGGCAGCACCTGGGCATGCCGGGCATGCACGGCACCGTGCCCGCCGTCCACGCGCTCCAGAAGTCCGACCTCCTCATCGCCCTCGGCGCCCGCTTCGACGACCGCGTCACCGGCAAGCTGTCCTCCTTCGCGCCCGAGGCCAAGGTCGTCCACGTCGACATCGACCCGGCCGAGATCGGCAAGAACCGCGAGGCCGACGTCCCGATCGTCGGCGACTGCAAGGCCGCCCTCCAGGCCATGGTCGAGGCCTACGCCGACCCCGGCCGCGAACGCCTGAAGGCCTGGTGGGAGACCCTCGACGACCTGCGCGAGCGCTACCCGCTCGGCTACGAGCCCCACGCCCCGGAGGAGCTGCTGGCCCCCCAGCACGTCATCGACCGGCTCGGCAAGCTCGCCGACGAGGACACCATCTGGACCACCGGCGTCGGCCAGCACCAGATGTGGGCCAGCCAGTTCATCTCCTACGAGCGGCCCGGCACCTTCCTCAACTCCGGCGGCCTGGGCACCATGGGCTTCGCCGTCCCGGCGGCCATGGGCGCCAAGCTCGGCCAGATGGACCGCATGGTCTGGGCCATCGACGGCGACGGCTGCTTCCAGATGACCAACCAGGAGCTCGCCACCTGCGCCATCGAGGGCATCCCGATCAAGGTCGCCGTCATCAACAACGGCAACCTCGGCATGGTCCGCCAGTGGCAGACGCTGTTCTACGACAAGCGCTACTCCAGCACCGACCTGTCGACCCACCACAGCGCGGAGTCGCCGCGCGTGCCGGACTTCGTCAAGCTCGCCGAGGCCCTCGGCTGCGTGGGCCTGCGCTGTGAGACGCTCGAGGAAGTCGACGACATCATCAAGCAGGCCAACGCGATCAACGACCGGCCGGTGGTCGTGGACTTCGTCGTCGGCCCGGACGCCATGGTGTGGCCGATGGTCCCGGCCGGCGTCTCCAACGACGAGATCCTCTACGCCCGCGACGTGCGGCCGAACTTCGAGGACGAGGGAGAGATCTGATGAGCAAGCACACGCTGTCCGTCCTCGTCGAGAACAAGCCGGGCGTCCTCGCCCGCGTCGCCGCCCTGTTCTCCAGGCGCGGGTTCAACATCGACTCCCTCGCCGTCGGCGAGACCGAGCACCCCGGCGTCAGCCGCATCACCATCGTGGTCGACGTCGAGGCGGGCTCGCTCGAACAGGTCACCAAGCAGCTCAACAAGCTCATCCACGTGCTCAAGATCGTGGAGCTCGAAGCGGACGCCTCCGTGCAGCGGGAACTGCTGCTCGTGAAGGTCCGCGCCGAGGCCGCCACCCGCGGCCAGGTCGTCGCCGCCGCGAACCTGTTCAAGGCCCGGTCCGTCGACGTCACACCCGACACGGTCACCTTCGAGGTCACTGGGAACTCCGACAAGATCGAATCGTTCCTCGAAGTCCTCGAACCGTTCGGGATCAAGGAGCTCGTCCAGTCGGGGACCGTCGCGCTCGGGCGCGGGGCCAAATCGATGGCCTCGCTGTCCCGCTACGTCTCGCCGAGTTAGTCAAGTAAGGAAGAAATCAACACATGTCCGCTGAAGTGTTCTACGACGACGACGCCGACCTGGCGCTGATCCAGTCCAAGAAGGTGGCCGTCCTCGGCTACGGCTCGCAGGGCCACGCCCACTCGCTGAGCCTCCGCGACTCCGGTGTCGAGGTCGTGATCGGGCTCCAGGAAGGCTCGAAGTCGCGTCCGAAGGCCGAGGAGGCGGGCCTGAAGGTGCTCACCCCGGCCGAGGCCGCCAAGTGGGCCGACATCATCATGATCCTGGTCCCCGACACCGTGCAGGCCAAGCTGTACGCCGGCGAGATCGCGCCGAACCTGCGCGCGGACCAGAGCCTGTTCTTCGGCCACGGCTTCAACATCCGCTACGACCTGATCCAGCCGCCGGCCGACGTCAACGTCGCCATGGTCGCCCCGAAGGGCCCCGGCCACATGGTCCGCCGCCAGTTCGTCGACGGCAAGGGCGTTCCGGCGCTGGTCGCGGTCGAGCAGGACCCGAGCGGCGACACGCTCCAGGTCGCGCTGGCCTACGCCAAGGCCATCGGCGGCACCCGCGCCGGCGTGCTGAAGACGACCTTCAAGGAAGAGACCGAGACGGACCTGTTCGGCGAGCAGGTCGTCCTGTGCGGCGGCACCGCCGAGCTCATCCGCGCAGGATTCGAGACCCTGGTGGAGGCCGGCTACGCGCCGGAGGCCGCCTACTTCGAGTGCCTGCACGAGCTCAAGCTGATCGTGGACATGATCTACGAGGGCGGGCTGACGAACATGTGGTACTCCGTCTCCGACACCGCCGAGTACGGCGGCGTCTCGCGCGGCTCGCGGATCATCACCGACGAGACCCGCGCCGAGATGAAGCGCGTCCTGGGCGAGATCCAGGACGGCACCTTCGCGAAGGAATGGGTCGCCGAGTCGGAGAAGCGCGAGAACTTCAAGAAGCTCCAAGAGGTCCAGACCGACAACGAGCTCGAAGAGGTCGGCAAGAAGATGCGCGACCTCATGCCGTGGGTGCAGCGGAAGATCACCGAAACCGCTTGAGCCGCAAGGCTTTTTAAGAGGCCGGGAATCGCATGGCGGTTCCCGGCCTTCGCGTCGTCTGCGGGCATGTCGCGAAACCGTTCGTGCCGATGCTTCCAGGGGTTTGGTTGTATAAACTGCATCCCTATAGACCGCCCGGCTGATGAGGCGGACGTCTCGCTGATGCGCCGAGTGCGGCGGAAGCTCACCGAAACCGCCGAACGGGCACGCTCAGGACGCCGTGCCGAGCGGCCAGATCTCCACGACACCTTGAGCCACGGCGCACGGCGTCTGGGAGACGAGCCGCGCCGCCTCCTCGATGTCGGCCGCCTCGATGAGCGCGAACCCGGCGATGGGAAGCTCCGAGCGCATGTAAGCACCGCTCGTGGTCCGTACCCCCGCTGCGTCGTGATTGCGGACCTGCACCGGGGCACCGGCGGTGCCCATCAAGGCGCCGTCGGCTTGCAGGCGCGCATCGTGAGCGTGCGCCGCATCGCGTACGGACGCGTCGGTCCGGTCGTATCCCGCTTGATCGCCGTAGCCGATCGTCATGAACATCGCCATTGCGACTTCCTCCTTGTCCTCGTCATTGATCCCGGGCGGTCGCGTCGACAGCCCGGTCGGCTGGAACCACTCGACCCGCGTCTTCGCCGACGGGGTCTCCACTGCCGCCGGCCGGCGCGCCCGCACGGCCCGAACGCCGCCGATGGCCTCGGCCGAAGTCTCACCGGGCGAACAGCAGGAAGACGAGGCCGACCAGCAGGAGCGCGCACCGTGCCGCGTGGCCGTACTCCCAGCGGCGGCGTGCGCGACCGCCGGCGCGAGGCCGCTCGCGTACGCGAAGACACCGGCTGCATGCGGCAAATCGGCGTCCATGGGAGCTTCGGATACCCACCCGCGGAGAGAACGAACTCGATCCCGTCCGGCGATGACGATCAGGCGGACTCGATATATCGACGACCGCGACACCGGCCGGGGGCCTTGCCCTCGCCGCGTCGTATGAGCCCCAGAGCCGATCCGGACCTGGGGCTTCGATGCGGTCTCGTGCTACTGCTGTCGGGCCGCGGCGACCTGGCGCGCGGCGGGAGTGAGCGCCGGCCCGACCTGGTTGATGAGGTTGGCCAGTTCGTGGCCGACCTGGCCGATGTCGCAGCCGATGCCCGCCAGTGCCAGCAGGCTCGCGCCGCTGGAGACGGACATGGAGAACATGTACCCGCCGTTCATCTCGGTCAGGTTGCTGATGACCGGGTCGGCCTGGAGCGATCGGGCGGCGCCCGCCAGCAGGCTCGTCAGCCCAGAAGAGATCGCCGACAACCGCTCGGCCTCGTCGCGCGGCAGGGTGTCGTTCGAGGCGATCAAGAGCCCGTCGGCGGCCACCGCGATCACGTGCGTCACGTGCGGCACCCGTCCGACGAAGTCGTTGAGCAGAAAGTCCAGTTGGGGGCTCGTCATGATGGCTCCTTCGGCTAGGTCGTGGGAGTGGTGGGGGTTCGGCTGCCGGTGAGGCCGCGAGCGTAGGCCGAGTAGGTGGCGCCGATGGTCTTCGGATCACGGCGGATCGGCTCGCCGGAGCGTTCGGATGTGGGCGCCACCGCTCCGGGGACCAGTTTGGACATCGGACGGCGCTTGGGGAGGCCGCCCTCGGTGTACGTCGGCATCTCCGGTTCCTCCCTCGGGAGCGGCTGGCCGGCGCGCAGCGACGGATCCGCGTGGACCTGCGGCCTGTCGAACCTGAGATGCGGGAGTTTGCCGAGGTACTCGGTGGGCGCGTCGATGGCGCGGGCCTGGCGAGGCCCCACCGCGGCCACGCCTCGCACCGCGTTCGCGTTCGGGACGTGCCCGCCGTTCGGCGGCGACGCGGTCCGCGAGTGGTCGTCGGCCTTGTTGAACAGCGGTGCGTTGCGCCGCTGGTTGAGCGGGTCCACCGGGGCGGGCGCCGCGTGAGCGGCGATGGCAGGCGGTCCGCTCGGGCGCCGCTCGGCGTCGCCGAAGACGAGGACGCTGCCCGGGACGGCGACCTCCGCGATCGTGCCGCCGCCGATGGAGGGCCGCAGCTCCACTTCGATGCCGTGCCGCTGGGCGAGGTGTCCGACCACGGTCAATCCCATGGCCTGCATCGCCTCCAGGTCGACCGGGGTGGGCCGGAGCAGGCGCTCGTTGAGGTGTTCGAGCCGCCCGGCGTCGATGCCGATGCCGTGGTCGCGGATCTGGATGATCACGCGGCCGGTCAAAACTCGCGCCATGACCTCGGCGGAGGACTCGGAGTAGCGGGTGGCGTTGTCCATGAGCTCGGCGAGCAGCTGCACCACGTCGTCGACGGCGTCCGCCTTGACCCAGGCGCCGTCGTCGGAGGCGAGGTCGATGCGGGTGTAGTACTCGATGCGGCTCTGCGCGGCGGTCAGCACGTCCGACAGTTTCGCGTCGGTGGTGCGGACCTTCGCCGCCGAGGCGCCGCCGAGGACCAGGAGGCTGTCGTTGGTGCGGCCGATCAGCGCGATGAGGTGGTCGAGCCGGAAGAGCCGCTGCAGGCGCTCGGGGTCCTGTTCGTTGCGTTCGGCCTCGTCGAGTTCCGCGGTCAGGCGGCCGGTGAGCGAGTGGCCGCGGCGGGCGAGCTGGACGAAGATGGCGCCGACGTGGAAGCGCAGCAGCGCCTGCTGCGCCGAGATCCGGATCGCTTCGCGGTGCACGATGTTGAACGCCTCGCCGACTTCGGCGAGTTCGTCTTTTCCGCTGGTCTGCAGCGGTGGAGTGGTGCGCGCGGCGAACTCCGAGGGGGTCAGCCCTCCGAGTCCCTGCTGTTCGTCGACGTGCTTGACGGCGCGCGGCAGCTCGAACATGGCCATGCGCCGGGCGGAGCCCGACAGGTTCTTCAGGCCCCTGGTGACCGAGCGCCCGATGGCGAACGCGATCAGGATCGCGATCGCCAGCGTCGCGACCGTGATCGCGCTTTCGATGAGGAGGCGGTCGACCACGGCGTCGCGGATGCCGGAGGCCAGTGCCTCGGTTTCGGCCAGAGACTGGTCGACGAGGGCGGCGGTGGCCGCGTGGCGGGCGTCGTAGGCGGCCATGAGCTCGCCGTGGGCGATCTCCTGCGCGTCGTCGGAGCGCGAGCCGGCGACCTGGCTTTCGAGCCGGTTGGCCGGGCGGCTCTCGCCCGCGCCGAGTCCGCCGACCTTGAACACGGCGGCATCCGGGTCGGTCGGTGCGGTGATGCGGCGGTACTCGCCGAGGGCCTCTTCGCGCGCGGTGGTGAGGCTCATGAACGGCCGGTACTTGCCCGCGAGCGGTTTGCCGTCCTCGAGGCCGAGGACGAGGATGCGCAGCTGTTCGGACTGCTCGTCGATGTCGAGCAGGAGGCTGGCGGCGCGCAGCTCGCGGCTCAGGTCGGCGTTGCCGGCGATGTCGACGGCGCGGTCGAGGACGGCGGCGAGGCGGTTGACGATCGAGTTGTACACGGTCAGGTGCACCTCGTCGACGGCGCCGTTGTGGACGGCCCTGCGGGCCGTGCCGAGCCGTTCCAGTGGTTTGTCGGCCCGCTCCAGCAGGGCCAGCACCTCGCCGTCGAGATGCTGGTGGAGTTCGGTGCGGGCGGCGTCGAGGGAGCTCAGGGTGGCCTCCGAGGCGCCTTGGGCGTCCTCGAAACCGGTGGTGAGCGTGTCGGCGTCGGCCAGCCCGGCGTTCTCGTGGAAGACGAGCATCGCGGCCGAGAGGCGTTCGGCCTGCACGGCCTGGATGACCTCGCTGACGGTGCCGACGAGTTCGGCCATGTGCTCGGTGTCGCCGACGACGCGCGCCTCGGCGGCCGATTCGGTCAGGCGCACGCCCACCATGCCGGTGAGGGTGAGCGCGGGGACGAGCAGCATGATCGCGAGTTTGGTGCGGATTCGGATCGACGACCACCAGCGGCGGCGAGGCTGCGCGGCGCCTGGCGTGGGAGCGGTCTGGCCGGCCGCTCCGGGGGCCGCTTGGGGTTCACCGGGCGCGGGTCTCATTCGACCCCCAAGTACGCTTTGACCACTCTGGGGTCGGCGAGCAGTTCGGACGAGGCACCGGAGTGGACGATCTCGCCGGTCTCCAGGACGTATCCGGTGTCGGCCACGCGCAGGGCCCTGCGGGCGTTCTGCTCGACGAGGATCATGGTGGTGCCGCCAGCGCGGATCCGTTCGATCACCGAGAACACTTCGTCGACGACCTTGGGGGCCAGCCCCATCGACGGCTCGTCGAGCAGGACCACGCGTGGCCGGGCGATCATGGCCCGGGCGATGGCGAGCATCTGCTGCTCGCCGCCGGACAGCGATCCGGCCGCGAGCGAGCGCCGCTGCCCGAGCACGGGGAACAGCTCGTACATCTCGGACTCCCCGGCGGCGTGCCGGCGCCTGCCGTGGGCGCCGAGGCGGAGGTTCTCGGCGACGGTGAGGGACCCGAGGATCTGGCGTCCCTCGGGGACGAGCACCAGGCCGTCGGCGACGCGTCGGTGGACGGCCCGGTGGGTGATGTCGCGGCCCGCGAATCGGACCTTCCCGGACTTCGGCCGCACCAGTCCGGCGATCGCGGCGAGCACCGAGCTCTTGCCTGCGCCGTTGGCGCCGATGAGGGCGACGAGTCCGCCCTCGGGCACTTCGATGGAGACGTCGCGGGCGGCGTGGACGCGGCCGTAGGAGACGTGCGCGGATTCGATGGACAGGATCGGCTCAGACATATTCGTTCTCCCCGGTCTCGGGGGCGCCGAGGTAGGCCTCGACGACCTTCGGGTCGGCGGCCACCTTGCGGGGTTCGCCGGCGGCGATGACTTCTCCGAAGTTCATGACCACCAGGCGGGTGCAGGTGTCGAGGACCATGCGGATGTTGTGTTCGATGAGCAGGACGGCGATGCCGTCGTCGGCGAGCGTGCGGATGAGCCGGGCGAGGTCGGAGGCCTCGACGAAGTTCATGCCGGCGGCGGGTTCGTCGAGGATCAGCAGTGTCGGGTGCGCCGCCAGCGCCCTGGCGATCTCGAGGCGCCGCTGGTCGCCGTAGGGCAGCGAACCCGGTCGCAGGTGGGCCCGGTCGGCGAGGCCGACGCGCCGCAGTTGACTCCAGGCGAGCGCGAGCGCGCGCCGTTCGTCGCGGCGGGCCGAGGGCAGCCACAGCAGTCGGCGCAGGTAGGTCGACCGGGTGACGGGGTAGGCGCCGACGAGGACGTTGTCGAGGACGCTGAGCCGGTCGAACAGTTTGGAGTGCTGGAAGGTGCGGCTCAGGCCGGCGCGGGCGAAGCGGTGGGCTCGGCCGGCCGGGCCGAGTCGCATGCCGAGGACGTCGCCTTCGCCGCCGGTGGGCGTTTCGAGGCCGCTGATCATGTTGATCAGGGTGGTCTTGCCCGCGCCGTTGGGGCCGATGACGCCGAGGATCTCGCCGGCGCGGATCTCGAGGTCGATCCCGTGGACGGCGCGGACAGCGTCGTAGTGCTTGCTCAGGCCGCGCAGCCGCGCGATCTCGGTGCCCGCCGCCGGCAGGGGCGGCAGCCGGTCACCGGCTTCGTCGGCGCCGATCTGGCGCGGCCTGCGGCGCACGCGCGTGGCGAGACTCGACAGGCCGCCGGGCAGGAAGATGATCACGGCGAGCAGGAGCAGACCGGTGACCAGCGGGTGGATCCAGCCGGCCTCCAGTCCGAGCGCTTCCTGGGCTTCGGGGACGGCGGTGAGGAAGCCGCTGCCGAGGATCGGTCCGAAGAAGACCAGGTAGCCGCCGAGGACGGCGGTGACCAGGCCGTCGACCACGAGCGTGAAATCGAACGTGGACGGGATGATGCGGCCGAAGAAGTAGGCGTACATGACGCCGTAGACCCCGCCGATCGCGCCGGAGGCGGCGAAGGAGGCCATGCGGGTGCGGACGACGTTGACACCCATCGACCCGGCGGCCAGCTCGTCCTCGCGTACGGCCGCGAAGGCGCGGCCGGCGCTGGAGGGGCCGAGCCGCCAGAACAGATAGGCCAGGATCGCGACGACGATCCACGCGAGGTCGACGGTCACCCACTTCTCGACGCGGACGCCGAGCGCGCCGCCGGTCCATGCCGAGTTGGTCATGACCACGCGCACCATCTCGCCGAAGGCGATCGTGGCGATCGCGAGGAACACCCCTCGCAGACGCAGGACCGGCAGCCCCAGGAGGAAGGCCGCGGCGGCGCCGACCGCGGCCCCGACGGGGAGCCCGATCAGGACCGGCGAGAGCGAACCGAGCAGGGGCTCGGCGGGCACGACCAGGGTCGAGGTGTACGCGGCGAGGGAGGCGAAGCCGGCCTGCCCGAGGCTCAGCTGCCCCGCCATGAGGACCGCGTGGAAGGAGTAGGCCAGGATCGCGCCGAGCGCGATGGTGGTGATGAGGGTGTCGTAGCCGGCGAGCATCAGACCTCCCTGACCTTGGCGGCGCTGAACAGGCCGCGCGGCCGTAGCACGAGCACCGCGAACAGGAGGGCGAAGGCGACCATGCCCTTCCAGGTGGAGTCGAACCAGTGGACGGTCATGGCCTCGGCCAGGCCGAGGACGAGGCCGGCGGCCATGGCCCCCCACAGGGAGCCGAGGCCGCCGAGGATGATGACCGCGAAGCCGACGAGTTCCACGGAGGCGCCCAGGCCGCGGTCGGCCTGGCCGAGGTTGAGCGCCAGCAGCGTTCCGGCGACCGAGCCGAGCGCGGACGACAGCGCGTACGTCCCGGCGGTCACGAGCCCGACGTTGACGCCGAGCACCTTCGCGGCCGTGGGGTTCTCGGCGATGGCCCGCATGGCCCGTCCCATCGATGTCGATGAGACGAGCCATGCGAGGCCGAGCATGAGCGCCAGCGCGAGCGCGAGCGTCACGATCTGCGTCAGGGTCACGCGGATGCCGGCGATCTCGTAGAGCCGGTTCGGGAAGTACTCGTGCCCGAAGCTCTGCGGCTCGGTGCCGTAGCGGGCGTGGATGAGTGCGATGAGCACGCCGCCGAAGGCGATCGAGGAGATCAGCCCCGCGAAGTGCTCGTCGTCGCGGCCCGCGAGCGGGCGGAACGCGAGGCGCTCCAGGATCGTCCCGAGGAGTGCCCCGGCCACGGCCACGGCCGGGAGGAGCAGCCACACCGGGATGTCGAACCGCGCCACGAGTTCGATGCCGATGAAGGCGCCGGCCGTGAAGATCGCGGCATGGGCGAGGTTCAGTTGGCGGAGGATCCCGAACACGAGCGTGAATCCGATTGCGAAGAGCGCGTAGATCGATCCGGCGAAAACGCCGTTGGCCAGTTGTTGCACCATCGATGGTTCCCCTGACGGAGGTCGGCGGCGGTCGGGCGGCTCAGCCCTGGAGGAGGGTGAACTCGCCGTTTTCGATGATCTGGACGAACGGCTCCTGGGTGACCTCGCCGCCCTCGTCGAGCGAGATCGGCCCGAGGATGGAGTCGAATTCCAGGGTTTGGCCGAGGTTGTCCTTGATCGCCTCGCGGTTGGCGTCGCAGTCGGCGCGGACGGCCTCGTTGATCAGGTAGGCCGCCGTGTAGGCCTGGGCGGCGAACTGGTCGGGGGCGCGTTCGTACCGCTCGGTGAAGGCGGCGATGAATTCGGCGTTGCCGGTCGACTCGGCCGCCGCGCTCCAGGCGCCGCCGACGATGAGGCCTTCGGCCGCGTCGCCGAGGCCGGAGACCAGCACGGGGGAGTTGAAGGCGTTGCCGCCGACGATGGGCGCTTCGATGCCGAGGTCGCGGGCCTGCGTGACGAGCGGGATGGTCGCGGCCGGCAGCGCGGAGAGGATGACGGCGTCCACTTCGGTGTCCTGGACCTTGGTGAGCTGGGCGCTGAAGTCGGTGTCGGCCGTCTCGAAGCTCTCGTCGACCACCACTTCGACGCCCTCGTCGGCGAGGACGTCCATCATGGTGTTGTACGCCGAGGCGGTGAACTCGTCGGCGCTGTCGTGGAGCACGGCGACTTCCTGGATGCCGAGGGTGTTCTTGGCTGCCGGGATGCTCGCGGCGAGCGCGACCTCTTCGGGCAGGGAGGCCCGGAAGATATAGTCGCCGATCTCGGGGATGCCCTCGGCGGTGGTCGAGATGCCGACGGTGGGGACGCCGGCGCTCTGCGCGTCGGTGTAGGCGGTGAACGCCATGTTGGAGAGGGTGGGACCGATGATGGCGCTGACCTCGTCGATGTCGATGACCTTCTCGAAGGCCGCCACGGAGTCCTCGACGCTGGTCTTGTCGTCTTCGACGATGACCTCGTATTGGACGCCGCCTTGGGCGTTGAGTTCGTCGAAGGCCATTTCGATGCCCTGCTGCTGATATTCGCCGGCGAATGCGGCGCCTTCGGTGAGACTGAGGACGGCGCCGATCTTGACGGTCTCATCGATGACGCATTCGGGGCCGGTGCCGGTGCCTACCAGAGCATCGTCGGCCTCGGTCGAGGCGGGGGACTGCTCGGACACGCAGGCGGCCGAGGCCAGGATTGCGGCGGCGGCAATAAGGGCGCCGGAGGTTCTGTTCAAACGCATGAGGTTCCTTTACGGCTGAAAGGTGGGGACCGCAGCGGAAATGCCCGCGACGCGGGCGGTGGGGGACGCGCTAGCGGCACGGAGTCACATTATCGGTACAGAACAGCAGGCACAAGTCTCTACATCTCGATGGTGCGAAATGGCGATGCAAGAAGGCGATACACCAGTACACCGCCTTCAACGAGCGTTCACACCAGCCACTGTGATAATGGATTTGAACGATCAAATGAGACAATCGTGTCACCTTTGAAAGTTCATTTTTCTCCGCGTATGTTCTTGCAGATCGATATGGCATTGGGGCTCGTGTGCATAAGACGAGTCCAATGGGGTTGGGTCTATTGGTCGTGACTGGCGAGACGTGATCGATGGGACGTGGCCAACCCCGCCCACCGAGCCGTTCGAGTGCGGCAGTCCCTGTGGCTATCCTGGGGGAGTGGCTCAGCAAGGTGTGAAGACTTACCAGGTGCGGACGTTCGGCTGCCAGATGAACGTCCACGACTCCGAGCGGATCGGCGGCCTCCTCGAGGAGGCCGGATACGCGCCCGCCGGCGAGGCGGAGGCGCCCGACCTGGTCGTGTTCAACACCTGCGCCGTGCGCGAGAACGCCGACAACAAGCTGTACGGCAACCTCGGCCACCTGCGCCCGGCGAAGACCGCCAATCCCGACATGCAGATCGCCGTCGGCGGCTGCCTCGCCCAGAAGGACCGCGGGGAGATCGTCAAGCGCGCGCCCTGGGTGGACGCGGTCTTCGGCACCCACAACATCGGCTCGCTGCCGGCCCTGCTCGAACGCGCTCGCCACAACAGGGCCGCCGAGGTCGAGATCCTCGAATCGCTCGAGGTCTTCCCTTCGACACTGCCGACGAAACGCGAGTCCACCTACTCCGGCTGGGTGTCGATCTCCGTGGGCTGCAACAACACCTGCACGTTCTGCATCGTCCCGTCCCTGCGCGGCAAGGAGAAGGACCGCCGCCCCGGCGAGATCCTCGCCGAGGTCCGCGCGCTGGTCGAGGAGGGCGTCTCCGAAGTGACGCTGCTCGGCCAGAACGTCAACACCTACGGCGTCGAGTTCGGCGACAAGCTCGCGTTCGGGAAGCTCCTGCGCGCCTGCGGCGAGATCGACGGCCTGGAGCGGGTCCGCTTCACCAGTCCGCACCCGAAGAACTTCACCGAGGACGTCATCGCCGCGATGGCCGAGACGCCGAACGTGTGCCACCAGCTGCACATGCCGCTCCAGTCGGGCTCGGACCGGGTCCTCAAGGAGATGCGCCGCTCCTACCGCTCGAAGAAGTTCCTGGAGATCATCGACAAGGTCCGCGAGGCGATGCCGGACGCGGCCATCACCACCGACATCATCGTCGGCTTCCCCGGTGAGACCGAGGAGGACTTCCAGGCGACCCTCGACGTCGTCGAGGCCTCCCGCTTCTCCAGCGCCTTCACCTTCCAGTACTCGATCCGGCCCGGCACCCCTGCGGCGGAGATGGAGCACCAGATCCCGAAGGCCGTCGTCCAGGAGCGCTACGAGCGCCTCGTCGAGCTCCAGGAGCGCGTCTCCTGGGAGGAGAACCGCAAGCTCGAGGGCACCGAGGTCGAAGTGCTCGTGACGGCCGGCGACGGCCGCAAGGACGAGGCCACCGGCCGCATGTCGGGCCGGGCCCGCGACGGCCGGCTCGTCCACTTCGACCACGTCGAGGGCGTGCGACCCGGCGACGTCATCACCACCACGGTCACCTACGGCGCGCCGCACCACCTGGTGGCCGACTCGGCGATCCTCACGCACCGCCGCACGAAGGCCGGCGACGCCTACGAGGCCGGGCAGCGGCCCACGCTCCCCGGCGTGAGCCTCGGCATGCCGACGATCGGACGCAAGCCCGCCGCGGTCCGGGCCGAACCGGCCGGCTGCGCCTGCGGGGACCACTGAGCTTCCGCTTTCGGGCTCCGGCTGCCAGAATGTGTCGTTATGACGAGATGTACCGCCGGGTCGTCGCGGGCCTCGAGCCGGTGCCGGGCGACCGCCTGCTCGAACTCGGCTGCGGCATCGGCGTGGGCGCGGCGCTGGTGGCCGAGGAGTTCGGTGTGAGCGTGGCGGGCGTCGACCGCTCCGACGCGCAGCTGGAGCGCGCCGCGGAGGCCAACGCCGAGGCGATGGAGACGCTCAGCGGGCGACTCTCGTTCCGCAAGGGGTCGGTGACCGACATCCCCGAGGAGGACAACGTCGCCGACGGCGTCTACGCGGTGGAGATGCTCCAGCACGTCGACGACCTCGCCGGGACGGCGAGCGAGGTTCACCGGGTACTGCGCCCGGGAGGCCGCTTCGCCACCGCGACGTTCTTCGCGACCGGGCCGGGCGACGCGCCGTTCGCCCAGCTCATCGAGACCGTCGAGAGCGGCATCGACGTGATCCGCCCGGTGGGGGAGTTGGCCGAGCAGCTCGCCGAAGCCGGATTCGAGGACGTCGAAGTGACTTCGATCGGTGAACACGTGTGGCCGTATTTCGACCGCTGGGTGGCCCAGTCCGAGTACGCCGACTCCTGGGGAAGGAACTGGCTGCGCTGCTATGAGAACGGCTGGATCGACTACTATCTGGTGACCGCCCGCCGCTGATGGCGCGGGGCGGTCATGTGATCGTTGTCCGGGCCGCCCGTGGCCGGTTCAGTGGGACCGTGCCCGGGCGGCCGGCATTCAATCCGCTTCGCCCGGGGGGACGATCCACTCGGTGGACTGACCGGTGACCTCGGCGATCCTCTCGTAGTCCCGGTCGTAGTGCAGGACGGTGACACCGTGCCGCTCGGCGGTGCATGCGATGATGAGATCAGGCATCTTCACCGTGCGGTGCAAGGATTTGGAAAGCAGTTCTAGCTGTACTTCGATCGCCCGACTCCACACGCTGTCTGGAGTCGGCAACCACTCGAACTCCTTGAACCAGCCGCTGAGACTGTCGCCTTCGGTGATACTTCGTGCGCTGTAGATCATCTCCATCTCGGTCACACCGCAGAGCCCCAGAAGGCCACGATCTGACAAGGCGAGAAGTCGCTGTGCCACGTTCGGCTTGGCCTGGCGAGCAAGAACACTCTTGTCCACGAGATACTGTGCTACCGCCATGCCTGCTCCGTCAGCTGCTCGTCGCCTAGGTCGGGGAGGCCGCCTCCGGCGAGCCAGTCGAGAAACTCTCGGCGGCGGTGCGCGCTCACGATCTCCTTGAGCGCGGTGTTGACGGTACTGACCTTGGTCGTAGTTCCGAGGATCTCGGCAGCTTGCGTGACCAGATCGTCGTCGAGGTTGATGACTGTTCGTGACATTGTTTTCACCTCCTCAACGCAACTATGCGCAAGCTCTGATCATACCTGCCGAGAACGCGTGTCGCGATCATTTCAGTCGGGTTCCAGACATTGTTCATCGATACTGGCGGATATCTGCGATGCCGGATCGACGATATCCTCGGGCGTGGGTGACGAGCTGGACACGCCCCACGTCAGAACACCCAGCCCATCGGTATCCGGATCACGCTCAGGGCCGCCCCGATGATGCCGAGGGTCAGCCCAGCGATCGCCATGCCTTTGTTCGTGGCGGCGCCTCGATTGGCCTTCGACATCCCGATCGCGCCGAAGATGATGGCCAGGATCGCGGCGATGCAGCAGCAGATGCCCACGATGCCCAGCACCAGGCCGGCGACGCCGAAGCCGTTCTCCGCTCTCGGCGGCATCGCCTGGTAGTACATCGGCGGCAGCGCGTGCCCGGGCGTCGCGTATCCGGGCGGCGTCTGGAGGCCGTACGGGTGGTAGTGGTACGGCGGCTCCGGCGCCGTGGTCCCCGGCAGGTCCGCCAGCACCAGGTTCAGCTCGCCGTACGTCGAGGCGGCGTACGCCGCGCCGGAGCGCCGGTCGAACTCGTCGAGGGACATCCGGCCCGCGTTGAGCGCGGCCCGCAGCTGGGCGACGACGTGCTCCCGGTCGTGGTCGGACACGCGCATGTAGTTCGGGTCGGGGGTGCTCATGCATCACTCCGTCAGAGGGGCGGCCGGACCACCGTGCTGGCCGACTCGGGCCGTACCAGGTTACGCAATGGACACACGCCGGTAGCTCCCCCGAACGGTCACACCAGGCTGTCCTCCCACTGGCGGTGCAGCTCGGCGTATTCGCCGCCCGAGTCGATCAGGGCCTCCGGCGGCCCGTCCTCGATGATGAGTCCGCCGCTCAGCACCAGCACCCTGTCGGCGATCTCGACGGTGGAGAGCCGGTGCGCGATGATGATCGCCGTCCGGTCGGCCAGGATCGTGCGCAGCGCGCGCTGCACCAGCCGCTCCGACGGGATGTCGAGCGAGGACGTGGCCTCGTCGAGGATCAGCACGCGCGGGTCGGCCAGGAAGGCCCGGGCGAAGACCACGAGCTGGCGCTGACCCGCCGAGAGCCTGCCGCCGCGCTTGCGCACGTGCGTGTCGTAGCCCTCCGGCAGCGCCTCGATGAAGTCGTGCGCCCCGACCACCTGCGCGGCCTCGACGATCTGCGAGCGCGACGAGCCCGGCTTGCCCAGCTCGATGTTCTCGGCGATCGTGCCGTTGAACAGGAAGTTCTCCTGCGTGATCATGACGACGTTGTCGCGCAGGTCGTGCTCGGACAGCTCGCGCAGGTCCACGCCGTCGAGCGTGATCGCGCCCGCGCGCGGGTCGTAGAAGCGGCTCACCAGCTTCGCGATCGTCGTCTTCCCGGCGCCCGTCGCGCCCACGAGCGCCACGGTCTGCCCGCCGGGGACGTGCAGGTCCAGCCCCGGCAGCACCCGCTGGTCCTCCCGGTAGTAGAACTCGACGCCGTCGAAGCGCAGTTCGCCGCTCGGCCGCTCGATCGGGCGCGGCTCGTCCGGCTCGGCCACCTCGATCTCCTCGTCCATGACGCCCGAGAGCTTCTCCAGGGCCGCCGTCGCCGACTGGAGCACGTTGTAGAACTGCACCAGCTCGTTCAGCGGGTCGAAGAACCGCTTCATGTACAGCAGGAACGCCGCGAGCACGCCGACCTCGGTGTTGCCGAGCATGACCTGCCAGCCGCCGAACAGGAGCACCACCACCGTCGCCAGGTGGCCGATGCCGCGCACCCCGCCGGACATGATCGCGTTCTGCTGGTGGCCCTTGGCCTGCGCGTCCCGGTTGTCGACGTTCAACTGCGCGAAGATCTCCTTGTCGCGCTCCTCGCGACGGTAGGCCTGCACCGCGCGAACGCCGCCCATCGACTCCACGAAGTAGACGATCAGGACCGCCACGGTCTCGCGCGCCTTGCGGTAGGCGATCGCCGAGACGCGACTGAACCACTTGGCGAGCATCAGCATCAGCGGGAACGTCATCAGCGAGACCGCCGCCAGCAGCGGGTCGATCACGAGCATGACCACGGTGATCGTCACGACGTTCATGCCGGCCAGCACGAGGTCGTCGACGCCGTTCTCGGTCAGTTCCCGGATCGACTCCATGTCCGAGCTCTGCCGCGCCGTCACCCGCCCGGACGTGAACCGCTCGTGGAAGGCGATCGACAGCCGCTGGAACTTCCAGAACACCCGGTTGCGCAGGGCGTACAGCATCGCGTTGCCGACCTTCGCCGACTGCGCGATGTAGAGCCGCACGCACACGTACTCCAGCACGGCGCAGCTCGCGTAGACGACCCCGATGACGACCATGATCGTGTAGTCGTCGCGTTCGGCGATCGCGGGGATGCCGTTGTCGATGCCGTACATGACCAGGATCGGCGTGGCCATGCTCGCGAAGTTCTGCACCACGAGGATGCCGACGAGGAACGCCAGCCCCCGCTTGTGGGGGCGCATCATCGACCCCAGCAGCGAGCGGCTGCGCGAGCGCAGCGACCGGATCGCGTCGGCGTCGTCGACCTCGGCGCTGGTCCGGTCGGCGTCGGCGGCCTCGGCCCGCCCGCGCCACTTGACGTGCTTGTCGGTGCGGTGCTCAGTGGCGGTCATGCGGCCACCTCCTCGGACTCGGCGGAGAGGACGTCGACGTAATCGGGACTGGACTCCATCAGGGTCGAGTGCTCGCCCACGGCCGCGATCCGCCCCTCGTGGAGCAGCGCGACCCGGTCGGCCAACGCCACCGTCGAGGGCCGGTGCACGACCACGAGTGCGGTGGTGCCGCGCAGGACCTGCGCCAGCGCCCGCTCGACGAGCTCCTCGGTGTGGACGTCGAGCGCCGAGAGCGGATCGTCGAGGACGAGCACGGCGGGCTTGACGACCACGGCGCGGGCGAGGGCGAGCCGCTGGCGCTGGCCCCCGGAGAGCGACAGGCCCTGCTCGCCGATGCGGGTGTCGAGCCCGTAGGGCAGGTCGTGGACGAATTCGGCCTGTGCGACGCGCAGCGCCTCTTCCAGGTCGCGTTCGTCGGCGTCCGGCCGGCCGAGCGCGAGGTTCTCGCGCACGCTCATGGAGAACAGCGTGGCCTCCTCGAACGCGGTCGTGACCACGCGTCGGAGGCCGTCGAGCCGGAAGTCGCGGATGTCGGTGCCGTCGAGGGTGATGCGCCCCCCGGTCGGGTCGTGCAAGCGCGAGGGGAGCGAGACGAGCGTGGTCTTGCCCGAGCCGGTCTTGCCGGCGATCGCGAGGGTCTCGCCGGGGCGGACGGCCAGGTCGACGCCGCGCAGGATCTCGCGGTCATCGTCGTCGTAGGCGAACTTGACGTCCTCGAAGGCGAGCTCGCCGCGGAGGCTGGAGCGGTCGACGGCGCGGGCGCCGGGGCGGTCGCGGATGACCGGTTCGGTGTCGAAGACCTCGTAGACGCGGTCGGCGGCCGAGGCGGCCTCGTTGCCGTGGGCCATGACCCAGCCGGCGGCCTCGATCGGCCAGACCATCCCGATCTGCAGCATGATGAACGCGGTCAGCTGTCCCTCGGTGAGCTGCCCGTTCGCGACCATGATCGCGCCGAACACCAGGATCGAGCCGGTCGTGGCAGAGGCGATCGCGCTGAACGCCGACCAGGACCTGGAGGCGATCATGCTCTTGGCGACCGCGCGCCGGCGCAGCTCGCGCGCCTCGTTGTCGAAGCGCCCGGCCATGATCGGGCCGCGCCCGAGGGCCTTGATGGCGCGGATGCCGAGCGCGGACTCCTCCGCGGCGCTGGAGACCTCGCCGGACTGGTCCTGCTCCGCTCGTGCGGCGGGCATGTAGTTGCGGAAGAACCCGCGGCCGATGAGGAACAGCGGCACGGCCGAGGCGGCGACGATGAGCGCCAGACGCCATTCGATCCAGAACAGCTGGCCGAGGATGACCGTGACCATGCCGATCGCGGTGATGGCGAAGACGAGGCCGCCGGCGAAGAAGCGGCGGATCATGCCGAGATCGACCGTGACGCGCGCGAGCAGCTGACCGGTCTGCCAGCGGTCGTGGAAGCCGGTGTGGAGCCGCTGGAGGTGCTCGTAGAGCCCGTCGCGGATGTCGGCCTCGATGGCCATGGCCGTCGAGGTCTGGAAGTAGCGCCTGGTGAGCACCAGGAGCGCGTCGAGTGCGCCGATGACGGCGATGAGCGCCACGACGCCCCAGAGCGCGTCGAGGTCCTCGTCGGCGATGGGGCCGTCGATGGCACGGCCGACCAGCGGTGGGATCGAGAGGTTGGTGGCGATGTTCAGGAGCACCATCGTCCATATCGCTCCGAGGCGGAACCGGTATGGGTACAGGTACTTCTTCATCCTCCAGAGGTTCGCCAGCGCCGATCCCTTCGGCCGGGGATCGTCTGGTTCGGACTCTGCCGCTGTATTCGACCGCTGTGCACCCACCCAGCCACCGTAGGGTGGCCGAGTGAGTGCGGGCAACTCATTTTCTAGCCGAGCGGCAAGTGACTATTCGAGCAGCAGCTCGCGCAGCCGCTCGGCGTCCTTGAAGCCGATGGCCCTGGCGTAGGCCTCCAGGGAACCGAAGCGCGCGTTCATCTCGGCGATGGTCTGGCGCATCGCCTCGGCCGGGGTCCCCAGGCCGCGATCGGAGCTGGGCTTGCCGACGTTGGCGTCCCGCCAGGCGCGCCACCGCGCGATCCCTATGTTCGACAGCTCGTAGTCCGCGGCGATGTCCACCTCGTCCACGCCGAGCAGCGACAACAGCACGGCCGCGACGATCCCGGTGCGGTCCTTGCCGGCCATGCAGTGGAAGACCACCGGCTCGCCGAGGGCGATCACGTCGAGCGAGTCGCGCACGGCCTTGTAACCGGCTTCGAGCATGCCCGAGTAGCGGTGCCGCAGGAACTCGACGACCCGCTCTTGGGGGGAGTCCTTGTCCACGCCCAGCTCGACCGACTCCCACGGGATGTGCAGCACCTCGAAGTGGTGGAAGTCGACGCCGTCGAGCTCGGGGAAGCGGCCGGTCCGCTCCAGCTCGTTCGGGCGGCGCAGGTCGATGACGTGCCGGACGCCCAGTTCTTTCACGACGTAGTCGATGTCGGCCGCGGTCGCCTTGCCGAAGTTGTCGGAGCGGAAGACCTGACCGGTCTTGACCTTTTTGCCGTCGGCGGCATCGAGGCCGCCGAGGTCCCGGAGATTGAAGACCTGTTCCGTGGGGAGGAATTGCTGGGGGAGTGTTTCCAAGGCCATACGGCTGCCTTCCTGTCGGCGGGGTGTCACCGTGAGTATTGTCCCTCACGATGAAAACGGCGTGAACCAGAACAGTCCACGCCGCTGTAGCTCCTCTATTATCCCGCTTCGACGGCAAATGCCCAACTCCCGCTCGGCTCGCCTTCGGCGACCACCGGCGTGCCCTCCGCGAGCCTCGGGCTGTGTGCGGTTTGGCGCCGTCCGCGAGCTTCGGGCCGCGCTACTTGGCGCCTTCCGCGAGCTCCAGGAACTGCCGCTTCGAAGCCAGGTCGGACTCGGCCTTCTTGATGCGGCCCTGGTTGCCGTCGGCCTTGGCCCGCTCGAGCTTCTCCTCGGCCTCGGCGACCTGCTGCCGCATCTGGAGCAGCAGCGGGTTCTCCTCGACCGGGACCTTCCGCCAAGCGGTGTCCAGCGCCTCCCGCAGCTTGTCTTCGACGTTGCGCAGCCGGCGCTGCAGCTTGGCCTGGTTCTTGCGCGGGACGGCGCCGAGGTCGTGCCAGGCGCCCTGGATCTCGCGGAACGCGGCCTGGGCGGCCTTCGGGTCGGCGGCGACGTCGAGCGACTCGGCGCGCCCGAGCAGCTCCTCCTTGGCGGCCTGATTGGCCTCCAGCTCCGCGTCACGGGCCGAGAAGACCTCGGAGCGGGCGTTGAAGAAGACGTCCTGAGCGGCCCTGAACCGCTTCCAGGCCTTCTGCTCGGCGTCCGGCGCGAGCCTGCCGGCTTCCTTCCACTCGGCCATGAGCGACTTGAGCCGGTCGGCCGTCGGCCCCCAGTCGGTGGAGGTCGACAGCGCCTCGGCCTCGGCGATCAGCTCTTCCTTCTTCGCGGCGATCACCTTGCGCTCGGCGTCCAGCTGCGAGAAATAGGCCCCGCGATGCCGGGTGAACGTGTCGCGGGCGGTCGAGAACTTCCGCCACAGCTTCTGGTCGGTCTTGCGATCGACCCCGTGGATCGACTTCCACTCCTCGACCATCTCGCTGAAGCGCTGCCCCGACGCCTTCCAATGGCTGTCGCGCTTGGCGAGTTCCTCCGCCTCGGCCACCAGGGCCTCCTTGGCGGCGATGGCCTCGGCGCGCTCGGCGTCCTTCGCGGCCTTGAACTCGCCCACGCGCTCTTCGGCGTGCTTGGACAGCTCGTCGAGCCGGTTGCCCAGCGCGTCGACGTCTCCGACGACGGCGGCGCTGTCCAGGCTCTCGCGGAGCTTGCGAAGCTGCGCCGCGGCCTGCTCCACGTCCGCCGAGTCCGAATTCAGGCGCGCGGCGATGAGATCGACTTCGACCACCAGGTCGGCGTATTTCCGCGCGAAGTGCGCGAGCCCCTCGTCGGTGGAGCCGGCCTGCCAGGAGCCGACCGCGCGCTCGCCGGAGGAGGTTTTCACGTAGACCGTGCCATCGGCGTCGATGCGGCCGAAGCGGGTCCAGTCTCCGAGGTCACTCATCGCGGTAATCTCAAATCCTTCACACGAACTAAGGGACGTACTTCCCGTACCTTACGGTGGTAGCCGGGTGGTTGCCAGCCGGGGCCGTCCACTGGTCAAAGGGCCAGGCGAGTCCGCCGGCCCTCCCGAACCGAAGGGGCATTCAGTTGGTGAGCGGCGTCAGTCACCCCAGCCTACAACCGACGGTGATCGCAGTCGTAGGCCCTACCGCGGCCGGGAAGACCTCGCTCTCGGTCGCGCTGGCAGAAGCGCTTGCCGGTGAGGTAGTCAACGCCGACTCGATGCAGCTGTACCGAGGGATGGACATCGGCACCGCCAAGATCACCGACGCGGAGCGGCGCGGCGTCCCCCATCACGTCTTCGACGTCCTGGACGTGACCGAGACCGCCGACGTCGTCCGCTACCAGGCCATGGCCCGCGCCGCGATCGAGGACATCGCCGCACGAGGGAAGACGCCGGTGCTGGTCGGCGGCTCGGGCCTGTACGTGCAGGCCGCGCTGGACGAGATGGACTTCCCCGGGACCGACCCCGAGATCCGCGCCCGCCTGGAAGGCGAGCTGGAGCGAGCGGGCTCGGCGGCGCTGTGGGAGCGGCTGCGGGAGGTCGACCCGGCCGCCGCGAAGGTCGTCCTGCCCTCCAACGGGCGGCGCGTGGTGCGAGCCCTGGAGGTCGTCGAGCTCACCGGCTCGTTCACCGCCAAGCTGCCCGAGCCGAAGGACCACTACGCGGCGGTGCGCATCGGCGTCGACCTCGACACCGCCGCGCTGGACGAGCGCATCGAGCGCCGCGTCCGGGCCATGTGGGACGCCGGGCTCGTGGACGAGGTCCGCGAGCTGGAGGCCGCGGGCCTGCGCGAGGGCCGCACGGCCTCGCGGGCACTGGGCTACCAGCAGGTGCTCGCGTTCCTGGCGGGAGAGTACGACGAGGCGGAGGCGTTCCGCCGCACGGTGCGGGGCACGCGCCGCTTCGTGCGCCGCCAGCGTTCCTGGTTCAAAAGGGACGGCCGCATCGAATGGTTCGATGCGGCCGATCCAGCGCTCGTCGAGCGGGTGCTCAGGGTCGCGGCTTCGGGCTCCGCGTGAGGTTCGGGTCGGTCGCGGCGACCGGCTCGAGCAGCTCGTTGATCTTGGCGTAGATCTCGTCGTCGAGCGTGACGCCGGCGGCCTTGACGTTGTCCTTGACCTGCTCGGGGCGGGTGGCGCCGATGATCGCGGCCGAGACGTTCGGGTTCTTGAGGACCCACGCCAGGGCGAGCTGCGGCAGGTTCAGGCCGGCCTCTTCGGCGATCGGCTCCAGCTGCTGGACGCGCTCGAGCAGCTCGTCGTTCTCCAGGTAGTTCTTCATGAAGCCGCCGAACTTCTCGTGGGCGCCGCGGCTGCCTTCGGGCGGGGCCTGGCCGGGCTTGTACTTGCCGGTCAGGACGCCCTGGGCCAGCGGGGACCACACGATCTGGCCGATGCCCAGCTCCTCGCACGCCGGGATGACCTCGGCCTCGATGACGCGCCACAGCGCGGAGTACTGGGGCTGGCTGGAGACGAGCTGGATGCCCAGGTCCTTGGCGAGGGCGTGCGCCTGGCGGATCTGGTCGGCGGTCCACTCGCTGACGCCGATGTAGTGGGCCTTGCCGGCGCGGACGACGTCCGCGAAGGCCTGCATGGTCTCCTCGAGCGGCGTCTCGTGGTCGAAGCGGTGGGCCTGGTAGAGCTCGACGCGGTCGGTCTGGAGGCGGCGCAGGGAGTTGTTGATGGACTCCTTGATGTGCTTGGCCGACAGCCCGCGGTCGTTCTTGCCCTCGCCCATGGGCCAGTAGACCTTGGTGAAGATCTCCAGGCCGTCGCGGCGCTCGCTCTTGAGGGCGCGTCC
This sequence comes from Glycomyces tarimensis, assembly GCF_054776215.1. Taxonomy (NCBI): domain Bacteria; kingdom Bacillati; phylum Actinomycetota; class Actinomycetes; order Glycomycetales; family Glycomycetaceae; genus Glycomyces; species Glycomyces tarimensis. Next base: position 81,783 of record NZ_BAAHCB010000001.1, on the reverse strand, counting down.
GAGGACCTCTTCCGCCGCGCCGTGGGCGTAGACGTCGGCGGTGTCGAAGGTGGTGATGCCTTCGTCGAGGGCGGCCTGGACGCAGGCGAGAGCGGCGTCCTCCTCGACCTGTCCGCCATGGGTGATCCAGTTGCCGTAAGTCAGTTCTGAGATGACGAGGCCGGAACGGCCGAGATGACGAAACTCCATGGACAAGAACCTACCAGCCGCTCGGCTAGTGTCAAAGAAACGAACGTCACAAGCGTTTGCCGGGCCTGGGGCCTTACAGCGGTCCGTCGTCGATCGAGACGGCCGCGTCCAAGGTCCGGGCGGCCTCGGCTCGGTCCGCTCTGGGCGGGACGAGTTCGGCGCCGTCGAGCCCGAGGGTGCCCCAGGAGTAGCCGTCCATGGAGACCAGGAACCCGGCGGGGTGGACCGCGATGCGCTGGTAGCGAGGAGGGACGACCACGCGCCCCGAGCGGTGGACCACCCCGGCGCGGCCCCGCTGGGAGGCGACGGCGACGCCGCCGACGAAGCCGGTGACGGTGCGGCCGTCGACGGTGGTCGTGTCCAGGGAGCTGTAGAGCATGGGGACGACGACGGTGCCCTGCTTGTCGATCGCGCCCCAGTCGGCCTGGCACACCGCGGCGACCCCGCCCCTGAAGTCCCCGGCCTGGCTGAACACGGCCTGGACGACCGGCCGGCCGGTCGGGCCCAGGTAGCCCCACCGGCCGGTCTGCGGGTCCTGGAACCGTTCGGGCGCCGGGTGCCCGGCGCGCTCGGCCCACGGGCGCGGCGGCGGCCCGAAGCCGCCCTTCGCGGCGAGCTCTTCGGCCAGGTCGAGGGCGGTCTCCACGATCTGCATGACGAAGCCGTGCGGGTTCTGCTCGCTGGCCCGTTGGAGATGGATGAGGCTCTCGGTGACGCGGCCTTGGGACAGGCACGACAGGGCCGCGTAGGCGCGGACGGCGCCGGTGAGCGTGCGCGGCAGCTCGCCGGCCTCGCCGAGCGCGAACAGCTGGTCGGCCTCGGCGTAGCGGCCCTGGACGCGGTAGACCTGCCCGAGGCGGGCGCGGGCGGGGGCGAGCAGGAGGTCGGCGCCGACGGCCTCGGCGTACTTGACCGCGGCGGCGGCGTCGGTCTCGGCGGAGTCGAAGTCGCCGAGGACGCGCATGATGACGGCGCGGACGCCGAGCAGGCGCGACTGGTCGGCCTCGGCGGGGTGCCGGGCGAGGCGCTGGGTGGCCTCCTCGCGGATGTGCTGGAGGCCGACGGTGTCGGCGATGGCGTGACGCAAGGTGGCGCGGTCGAGCGGTCCGAGGGCTCGGACCAGCCCGGCTCGCAAGTCCGCCGCGACATCCACCACGTTGACTACTTTCAAGGTCACTGAGGGTTACGACATTCAGATTAAGCCATCGAGTACCCCGAGGCGAGTGGTGAGATCGCCTCGGGGTCCTGGGGGCTGCGGGCGCGGCCCGCGCGTCTTACCTGACGACTTGGCCGAGGTCTTCCTCGGTGGCCTTGTAGCTCATGCGCGGGCGCGGGTTGCGCATGGAGCGGAACATGATCGCCCGCTGGATCGCGTACCAGTACAGGCCGGCCTTGCGCTGCTTCGTGCTCGGGAACCGCTTCCAGACCAGGCGCCCCACCTTGCGGCACAGGAAGTACGAGTCGACGGCGAAGCCGACCATCATGACGATCCACCCGATCATGAGGATGCCGATCGCGTACGGGAAGATGTTGGTCGCCAGCAGCAGCGCCATGGTGAGCGCGAAGAAATACTGAGCGACGGTGCGCCGCGAGTCGACGATGTCGCGCACGAGCAGCCGCTCGGGGCCGCGGTCGCGCGGCAGGTGGTACTTGTCGAAGAGCGGGTCGCCCTTCCACTGGCCCTCGGCGATGCGGGCGCGCTCGGCCCGGAGGTCGTCCTTGGCCCGCCGCTTCTCCTCCTTGCTGAGCTTGGAGGACTTCGCGCGCTTCCGGGCTTCCTTGTAGGTCAGCGGGGGATTCGCGGGGGGACGGGCCTTGGCCTGCTTGGGGCGCTTCGGGGTGGGCTTCCCCTTCTTGCCGGTGGCGGCGGCCGGCCTCGTCTCTTCGACGGTGTCGGTGGCCTCGGCCTCAACGGACTTCTTCCCCACGGGACGATCGCCCTTCCTAAATTCGCGACGGCATGCTGACTCCCAGCATACTTGCAGGTTTTACGCGGCCGCACGCGTCGGCGAGGGCATCGTCTTCGGAGCCGGGCGCTCGATCTTGGCGCCGAGGGCCTGGAGCTTCGCCTCGAAGTTCTCGTAGCCGCGGGTGATGTAGCGGTCGACGCCGTAGACCCGCGAGGTGCCGTCGGCGGCCAGGGCCGCGATGAGGTGGCTGAAACCGGCGCGCAGGTCGGGGATCTGGAGCTCGGCGGCGTGGAGCTTGCTGGGTCCGGCGATGACCGCCGAGTGCAGGAAGTTGCGTCGCCCCCAGCGGCAGGGGGTGCCGCCGAGGCACTCGGAGTACAGCTCGATGTTGGCGCCCATCTGGCGCAGCTCGGAGGTGTAGCCGAGGCGGTTCTCGTAGACGGTCTCGTGCATGATCGACAGGCCGTCGGCCTGGGTCAGGGCGACCACGATCGGCTGCTGCCAGTCGGTCATGAGCCCCGGGTGCACGTCGGTCTCCAGCGCGACCGGCTTGAGCGGGCCGCCGGGGTGCCAGAAGCGGATGCCGCCCTCGAGCGGGTCGTCGTCGACTTCGTAGGCCCCGCCGATGGAGCGGAAGACGTTGAGGAACGTCATCATGTCGACCTGCCGGGCGCCGCGCACGAACACGCTGCCCGCGGTGGCCAGCGCCGCCGAGGCCCACGAGGCGGCCTCGATGCGGTCGGGCACGGCCCGGTGGGTGTAGCCCTTGAGCTCGCCGACGCCGACGATCTCGATGACGCGGTTGGTGTGGACCTTGATGATCGCGCCCATCTTCTGCAGCACGCAGATGAGGTCGATGATCTCCGGCTCGATCGCGGCGTTGCGCAGCTCGGTGGTGCCCTCGGCCATGACGGCGGTCAGCAGGACCTGCTCGGTGGCGCCGACCGAGGGGTACTCGAGCTCGTAGCGGATGCCGTGGAGCCCGTCGGGCGCCGACAGGTGCGTGCCGTCGGCGGCCTTCTCGACGACGGCGCCGAACTTGCGGAGCGCGTCGAGATGAAAGTCGATGGGGCGCCCGCCGATGTTGCAGCCGCCGAGGTCGGGGATGAAGGCCCGGCCGAGGCGGTGCAGGAGCGGCCCGCACAGCAGGATCGGGATGCGGCTGGTGCCCGCGTGGACGTTGATCTGGTCGACGCCGGCCGATTCGACGGAGGTCGGGTCCATGTAGAGGGTGTCGCCGTCGAGCGAGACGTCGACACCGTGGACGCGCAGGAGCCCGGTGACGACCTCGACATCGCGGATCTCCGGAACGCCGCGCAGGACGGAGGGGGAGGTGCCGAGCAGGGCGGCCACCATCGCCTTGGAGACGAGGTTCTTCGCGCCTCTGACCGTGACTTCGCCTTCGAGGGGGGTACCGCCATGGATGATCAGCATGTCTTCGGAAGTGGTCGCGGTGCTGCTCAACAGGTCTCCTCAGATGGGTGGATCAGACCGGGGGTCGTCGCCCAACGATAACGGAACCTTCACCGGCAATACGCCCAGGCGGGGACGTAACCCACGGTGATCGTCCTTACCGATTCGGGGCGGTCAGGGCAGTTGGAGCATGCGGTCGAGGGCGGCGCGGGCGTGCTTCGCGGTCTCGACGTCGACGGTGATCTGGTTGGGCACGCGACCGGCCACGAGTTCTTCGAGGGCCCAGACGAGGTGCGGCAGGTCGATGCGGTTCATCGTGGAGCAGTAGCAGACGGTCCGGTCGAGGAACGAGATCTCCTTGTCCGGGTGGGCGTTCGCCAAGCGCCGCACCAGGTTCAGCTCGGTGCCCACGGCCCAGGAGCTGCCGGGCTCGGCCGCGTCGAGGGTCTTGATGATGTACTCGGTCGAGCCGACGTAGTCGGCCGCGTCGACGACCTCGTGCTTGCACTCGGGGTGGACCAGGATGTTCACGCCGGGCTTGCGCTCGCGCATCTCGTTGACGCACTCGAGGGTGAAGCGCCCGTGGACCGAGCAGTGGCCCTTCCACAGGATGATCTTGGCCGATCGCAGCTCCTCGTCGGTGAGTCCGCCGTTCGGCTTGTGCGGGTTGTAGAGGACGCAGTCCTCGAGGCCGAAGCCCATCTCGCGGACGACGGTGTTGCGGCCCAGGTGCTGGTCGGGCAGGAACAAAACCTTGTCGCCGCGCTCGTAGGCCCAGCGCAGGGCCCGCTCGGCGTTGGAGGAGGTGCACACGACGCCGCCTTCGCGACCGACGAAGCCCTTGATCGCGGCCGAGGAGTTCATGTAGGTCATCGGGACGGTGGTCTCGGCGATCCCGGCGGCCCGCAGGTCTTCCCAGCACTGCTCGACCTGCGGGGCGGTGGCCATGTCGGCCATGGAGCAGCCGGCGGCGAGGTCGGGGAGGACGACGCGCTGGTGCTCGCCGGTGAGGATGTCGGCGGACTCGGCCATGAAGTGGACGCCGCAGAAGACGATGTACTCCGCGTCGGGGCGGGCGGCGGCCTGCTGCGCGAGCTTGAACGAGTCGCCGGTGACGTCGGCGAACTGGATCACCTCGTCGCGCTGGTAGTGGTGCCCGAGGATGAAGACGTTGCCGCCGAGCGTCGCTTTGGCGGCCCGCGCGCGCTCGACGAGGTCGGGGTCGCTGGGCTCGGGCAGCTCGCCGGGACAGTCCACGCCGCGCTCGGAGTCGGCGTCGGTGCCCCGTCCGAGCAGCAGGAGCGCGGTCTGGGTGGGAGCAGGTTCGTTGAAGCCCGTCATGTGAACAATTCTTGCACGTTTCGCGCATCGCCAGCACGAACCGGTATGCCCCCTTCCTCACAGTCCGATCCGACACGGTAAGCGGTTACCAACCGGGAAGGCCGGTTCGATAGGCTCTCGGTGTGCGCATTCTCATCGCTCCGGACAAGTTCGCCGGCACCTTGACCGCCGCCGAAGCGGCGAGGGCCATCGCCGACGGCTGGGGACACGCCCGGCCCGACGACGACACCGCCGAACTGCCCCTCGCCGACGGCGGACCCGGCTTCGTCGACGTGCTCGAAGCCGCGATCCCCACGGCCGAGCGGCACACCGTCGAGACCTGCGACCCCCTCGCGCGCCGCATCAGCGCCGACTACCTCCGCGACGGCGACACCGCCTACATCGAATCCGCCGCCGCCTGCGGCCTCCACCTGCTCGAAGCCGCCGAACGCGACCCGCGCCGCACCACCACCTACGGCCTCGGCCTGCTCATCGCCCACGCCGTCGAGACCGGCGCCGGGCGCATCGTCGTCGGCCTCGGCGGCTCGGCCACCAACGACGCCGGCGCCGGCATGCTCACCGCCCTCGGCTACACCTGCCGCGACCTCGCCGGCGAAGCCCTGCCCTACGGCGGCGCCGCCCTGAGCGCGATCGCCTCGATCGACGGCCACCCGCGCACCCGCGGCGTCGAGTTCCTCGCCGCCACCGACGTCGACTCCCCGCTCCTGGGCCCCCACGGCGCGACGTACATGTTCGGGCCCCAGAAGGGCGCGCGCGAGGCCGAGCTGCCGTTCCTCGAATCGGCGCTCAGCGCCTTCGCCGAGGTCGCCGAACGTGACCTCGGTCCCCGCGGGGCGGCCTCCCGGCCCGGCGCGGGCGCCGCCGGCGGCCTGGGCCTGGCCCTGTTCCTCCTCGGCGGCCAGCGCGCCTCCGGAGCGAAGCTCACCTGCGAAGCCGTCGGCCTCGACGAGGCCGTCGCCGCATCGGACCTGGTCATCACAGGCGAGGGCTCCTTCGACGCCCAGAGCCTGCGCGGCAAGCTCGCCGCAGAGGTCGCCGGTGGCGCGGCCGCCCACGGCAAGCCCTGCCTCGTGCTCGCCGGGAAGTCCGATCTCGACTCCCACCCCGACCTCGCCGGTGTCCATTCCGTCGCCGACCTGCTCGGCGGCGTCGAGGACGCCATGAAGGCGCCCGCGGAGGGCCTGCGCGCGCTGGCGGAGTCGGTGGCTCGTGCCTGGGGGTAACCTCGGGAATAGTGAATCGCCGAGTGCCGTTAGGTACTGTTGAACAGTCGAGGACCTGATCGGCTGAACAGTCGAAGACCCGATCGACGCAGTTGATCCCAACACAGCAGCAGTTGATCCCAACACAGCAGAGGGAGCCACAAAGTGAGCGCTACTCAGCAGGCCGAGGACGTCAAGGAGAGCACCGCCACCGGTGTGAAGCTCACCGACGCCGCCGCCTCCAAGGTCAAAGCCCTGATCGAGCAGGAAGGCGAAGAAGGCCTGCGCCTGCGCGTCGAGGTCAGCCCCGGCGGCTGCTCTGGCCTGCGCTATGGCCTGTACTTCGACACCGACAACCGCGATGGCGACGTCGTGCAGACCTACGATGGCTTCGAGGTCGTCGTGGACCGCATGAGCGTCCCCTACCTCGTCGGTGCCAGCATCGACTTCGCCGACCGCATCGACGCCCAGGGCTTCACCATCGACAACCCGAACGCCCAGGGTTCTTGCGCCTGCGGCGACTCGTTCCACTAAAGTCTCTGGCGAGACTCCGACAGCCCGGTCGAAACCGCCCCATAGCGTGTCCCTCGGCCGGGCTTCGCCGTGTTCGCCTCCGATTCCGCGCCGGCACCGCCGGTCGCCTCCGACCGAACGAGGTCCTTCCATGAAGACCGCCGTCACCGGCTCCACCGCTGCCGTCATCGGCCACGGGATGAGCCAGCTCGGCCAACCGTCCGTCGTCCTCGATCCCAGCAGCGCGGAATTCGACCTCATCGAAGTCATGGAGCGCTCGGGCACGCTCGGCCTGATCCACATCGGCGCCGACGACCCCAAGGTCATGCTGTCCTACGCCGAGCAGTGCCGCGATCTGGGACTGGAGTACAGCGCCGATCCCGGCGCCCTTGACGGTGCCGACGCCGCCGAGTTCGTCACCGGCGCTAAGTTCCTGGTGACCAGCGAGGACGGCTACCAGTTCCTCCAGGGCACCACCGGGCTGGCCGACGACGAGATCCTCGAGCGCGTGCGGGTCAGGGTGACCACCGTCGACGCCGAGGGCGTCGAGATCGTCGGCCATGACATGGACCGCCAGCGGGTGCCGCTCGCCCGTGCCCGCGAGGTCATCGACCCCTCGGGCGTCTCCGACGCCTTCCGTGCCGGGCTCCTGGCCGGCCTCGGCTGGGGCATGCCGCTGCGCCGCGCCGCCGAGATCGGCAGCCAGCTCGCCGCGATCGCCTTCGAGTCCGTGGGCGCCACCGGCTACACCGTCAACCCCGCCGAGTTCGTCCACCGGCTGGAGGAGTCCTACGGCGCCGCCTGCGCCGCCGAGGCTTCGGCCTACCTGCTCCCGGACTGACGCCGGAGCAATCCGCTCGCGCC
>NZ_BAAHCB010000001.1:72398-74320 GCF_054776215.1 Glycomyces tarimensis | reverse complement strand
GGCGGCCGGCGCTTTGCGTTCATCGTGCCGCCCGCAAACCGAGTAACGCCGTTTACCCACGGCTGTTCCATCGGCAATCGCATTCTCATTGAAAGGGCACGAAACGGCGATACGGGCGTAATAATGTGACTCCAAGGTCTCCGACAACCTTCCTCTAGATAACGATTTCACAACGCACCCTTTCGCTTTGATGTGTTGTGAGACATCGTGTGAGGTATCCCGCGACTCAAATCACATCCATGGAGTGACCAGTGAGACGAATTCAAATGGCGGTGGCCACAGCCGCAGCCGCAGCGCTCGCGCTGACCGCCTGCACCGGCGACGACAGCGACGTCGGAGGCGAAGGCGACGGCGGCGGCATCGTCAACATGCAGATCGGCGAGGTCCGCAGCCTGATCCCCGGCGGCTCCGGCGAATCCGAGGGCTTCCGCATCATGAAGAACGTCTACGAGGGTCTGGTCTACTACGACGCCGAGACCGGCGAGCCGGACAACTTGGTCGCCGAGGAGATCACCTCCGAGGACAACCAGACGTGGACGATCAGGATCAAGGAAGGGCTGACCTTCCACAACGGCGAGCCGGTGGACGCCAACGCCTTCATCCGCTCCTGGAACCGCACCGCGTACGGACCGAACGCGCTGCCGTTGAACTACTTCTTCGCGACGTTCGCGGGCTACGAGGAGATGAACCCCGAGCCGCTCCCCGAGGAGGAGTGGGCCGACCCGGAGGTTCCGGAGTTCCCCGAGGTCGAGACCACTGAGCTGTCCGGCGTGACCGCCGTCGACGACCTCACCATCGAAGTCGAGCTCGCGCAGCCGTTCATCGGCTTCCCGACGATGCTCGGCTACGAGGCGTTCTTCCCGGTCGCCCAGGAGTGCCTGGACAACACGGACGCCTGTGAGGACCAGCCGATCGGCAACGGGCCCTTCATGTTCGAAGAGCCCTACAGCATCGAGAGCGGCGGCACCGCCGTCAAGTGGGAGGACTACCAGACGGCCGACCAGCCCTCGATCGACGGCGTCCAATGGCACGTCTACCTCGAAGGCAACGACTGCTGGGCGGACTTCCTGACCGGTGACATCGACGTCTGCCGCCCGACCGCGGCCGACTACGAGCAGGCCGTCAACGACGAGGAACTGGCCGAGCGGCGCATCGTCCAGGACGGCACCAGCATCGCCATGCTGGCCTACCCGCTGTACGACGAGACGTTCGAGGACGTCAACCTGCGCCGCGCCCTGTCGGTGGCGATCGATCGCGAGGGCGTGCTCAACGTCATCGGAGCCGACCGGTTCAACCCGTTCGACTCGTGGGTGCCCGAATCGATCCTCGGCGGCGGCCGGAGCGCCTGCGGCGAGTACTGCACGTACGACCCCGACCTGGCCAACCAGCTGCTCGAGGACGCCGGCGGATGGCCCGAGGGCGAGCCGCTGCGCATCTGGGTCAACGACTCCGGCGACAACCTCGACATCTTCCGCGCCATCGGCGACTCGATCTCCGAGACGCTGGGCATCGAGTACGAGCTGGTCCCGATGGAGTGGACCGACTTCCTCGCCTCCCGTGAGGGACACGACCTCGACGGTCCGTTCCGCTCCGGCTGGGGCCCGGACTACAACCTCAACGAGAACTACCTGACGCCGATCTACGGCGGCGGCGCTTCGGTCAACGACCAGGGTTACGAGAGCGAGGAGTTCAGCGCGAAGATCGCCGAGGCCGGCACCGCCGAGACCATCGACGAGGCGATCGAGCTGTACGCCGAAGCCGAGGAGATCCTGGCGCAGGACATGCCGAGCGCGCCGGTCTTCGTCGAGCAGATCAGCTACTTCTACAGCGAGCGCGTCGACAATGTGATCGTCCACCCGATCTACTCCGGACCTGGCGGTGACGCGGAACTGCGCGACATCGAGATCACGGGGTAGCGAATC
>NZ_BAAHCB010000001.1:12171-72352 GCF_054776215.1 Glycomyces tarimensis | reverse complement strand
AGGACGGAATATCAATGGGACGCTACGTAATCCGGCGACTACTTCAAGGGCTCCTCACGCTCTTCATCGTGCTGTTCCTACTGCACTATCTGATGGCGTTGTCCGTGCAGATCCGCGGCAATCCGGCCATCCTGTTCTTCGGCGGGGAGCGCACCCCGCCTCCGGCCATGCTCGCCCAGGTCGAGCAGCTCTACGGGCTCGACAACAACTGCTATGAGCGCCCCGGCGACCCGTGTCTGGCGCCCTTCGTCGAACGGCTCCAGAACTACGCGAGCGGCGACTTCGGCACCACGCTCAACGGCAACCGCGACGTCGGCGAGCTGCTGGGGATCTACATTCCCAACACGCTGCGGCTGTTCATCTTCTCGATCATCACGCTGGTCACCATCGCGATGGTCCTGGGCACCTGGGCGGCACGGCACCGCGGCAAGTTCGTCGACCACACGGTGCGCGGCACGACGATCCTCATCGACTCGGTCCCGGTCTTCCTGATCCTGCTGGCCTACGTGTACATGGCCGCGGTCCCGCTCACGAACTGGGCCCGAGGCATATGGGGCACCGAATCGTTCATGGGGCAGCTGTTCAGACCGAACTACAACCCCGACTATCCATGGACGACGATCATCATCCCCGGGATCATCGTCGGCACCGTCGGTCTGGCCACGCTCACCCGCCTGGTGCGGGCCAGCCAGTTGGAGAACCTCGGTTCGGACTTCGTGAGGACGGCCAAGGCCAAAGGGCTGGGGAAGATGCGCATCACCGTCGTGCATGTGGTGCGCAACTCGATGATCCCCGTCGTCACCGGCGTGGGCTACCTGTTCGCCTTCATGCTCTCCGGCGCGGTCCTGACCGAGGGCATCATGGGCATCCCAGGCATGGGCCGCATGATCTTCCAGGCGGTACAGCGCCAGGAGACCAACCTCGTCATCGTCGGACTGACCGTCAGCGCGGTGGTCGTGGTACTCGTCTCCCTGCTCGTCGACCTGCTGTACGCCGCACTCGACCCGAGGATCCGATATGACTGACAGTAGTGAACTGACGGCTCCCGTCGCCGAGCCGGAGGCCAAGCAGGCGTCGCTGTGGAAGGACGCCTTCCACTCCATGCGCCGGCGGCCGGACGTCATCGTCGCCGTGGTGATCATGCTGTTCGTGTTCGCGATGGCGGCCTTCCCGAGCCTGTTCACCGACAAGAGCCCCACCCGGTGCATCGGCCGAGACGCCCGCCAGCGACCCGACACCTGGTTCACCGGCGAGCACCCCCTGGGCACCGACGGTTTCGGCTGCGACTTCGCCGCCACCATCGTCCACGGCACCCGGCCGACGATCGTCCTCGCGCTCACGGTCATCATCTGCTCGGTCCTGATCGGCCTGGTCCTGGGCATGTTCGCCGGATACTACGGCGGCTGGCTCGACGCGCTCATCTCCCGGATGCTCGACGTCTTCATCGTCGTGCCGTTCCTGCTCGGAGCGATCCTGCTGCTCAGCCTCTTCCGCGGGCGCGGATCGTCGGGCAATCTCATCGAGACCGTCGCCCCCGCGGCGATAGCCCTGGTGATATTCGGATGGATGGAGTTCTGCCGGTACGTGCGCGCGGCGGCCATCGAGACCAAGAACCTCGACTACGTCGTCGCCGCCCGATGCCTGGGCGCCAAGAACCGGAGGATCATGTTCCGCCACGTCCTGCCCAACGCGATCGTGCCGGTGACGGCGGTGGTCCCGACCACGCTCGGGACGATCATCGTGACCGAATCGGCCCTGGCCGTGCTCGGCATCGGTGTGCAGCCCCCGGCGACCAGCTGGGGCGTCCTGCTCGCCAACGGCACGCAATGGGCGGGCGGCGGGTACATCTACCTGTTCGGCATACCGTTGCTGCTGCTGATCCTGACGGTGTTCGCGTTCGCGACCTTCGGCGACGCCCTGCGCGACGCCCTCGACCCGAAGTTGAGGTGAGACGAGTGGCAGAGAACGTCCGCGTCGTCGGCGATACCCTTCCCGGCGCCGACTTCAACGCGCCGCTGCTCGAAGTCGAGGACCTCCGCGTCGAATTCGACGTCCGAGGCAAGCGCATCCCGGCAGTCCGCAGCGTCGGCTTCACACTCGAACAGGGCCGGACCCTCGCCGTGGTCGGCGAATCCGGCTCCGGCAAGTCGGTGACCTCCCAGGCCGTCATGGGCATCCTCGACTCCCCGCCCGGCCACATCACCGCCGGCCAGGTGCGCCTGCGAGGTGTCGACCTGCTCAAGCAGGACGAGGAGACGAAGCGGACGGTGCGGTCCAACCACATCGGCATGGTCTTCCAGGACGCCCTGTCGGCGCTCAACCCGCTGTGGTCGGTCGGATTCCAGATCGGCGAGCTGTACCGGGTCCACCGGGGCACCAGCCGCAAGGCCGCCAAGCAGAAGGCGATCGAGCTGCTCGACCTCGTCGGGATTCCCGACGCCAAGAACCGGGTCGGGCACTACCCGCACCAATTCTCCGGCGGGATGCGCCAACGCGTGATGATCGCGATGGGGCTGGCCCTCGACCCGGAGGTGCTCATCGCCGACGAGCCGACGACCGCGCTGGACGTGACCGTGCAGGCGCAGATCATGCGGCTGCTCAAGCGCCTCCAGGTGGAGCGCAACATGGGGCTCATCCTGATCACGCACGACCTGGGCGTGGTCGCCGACGTCGCCGACGACGTCGCGGTCATGTACGCCGGGGAGATCGTCGAGCAGGCGAGCATCCACGACGCCTTCGCCAGGCCGGCCAGCCCGTACACCAAGGCGCTGCTGCGGGCCATTCCGCGCATCGACACGCTCGGCCAAGAGCTGGAGGTCATCCCGGGCCTGCCGCCGAATCCGGCGGCGCTCCCGACCGGGTGTCCGTTCCACCCGCGCTGCTGGGCGGTCGATCCCGAGAAATGCTCGACGGAGGCGCCGCCGTTCGAGTCGGTGGCCGACGACCACAGGGCCCTCTGCCACTTCGCCAAGGAGGTCTACCGCGATGAACGCTGAACTGGGACAGGGCAACACCGCTCCCGAGCCGGTGCTGGAAGCGACCGATGCGGTCAAGCATTTCCCCATCCAGCGCGGGATCGTGTTGAAGCGCACCGTCGGGAAGGTACAGGCCGTCGACGGCGTGGACCTGAGGCTGTACGCGGGCCAGACCTTGGGCGTGGTGGGGGAGTCGGGCTGCGGCAAGTCGACCCTCGCGAAGCTCTTGCTTGGCCTGGAGCCGCTGACGTCGGGCTCGATCAAGGTGCTCGGCACGGAGATCGCCGACATGTCGGCCCGCGACCTCCGGGACGTGCGGCGCCACATCCAGTTGGTCTTCCAGGACCCGTACACCTCGCTGAACCCGCGCATGACCGTGGGCGACATCGTGGGCGAGCCGTTCGAGATCCACACGGACGTCGTGCCGCGCAACAAGCGGGCGGCGGCGGTGAAGGAGCTGTTGGACATGGTCGGGCTGAGCGCCGACCACATCAACCGCTACCCGCACCAGTTCTCCGGCGGCCAGCGCCAGAGGATCGGGATCGCCCGGGCGCTGGCGCTGCGGCCGAAGGTGCTGGTGTGCGACGAGCCGGTGAGCGCCTTGGACGTGTCGATCCAGGGGCAGGTGATCAACCTGCTGGAACGGCTTCAGGACGAGCTGGGGCTGGCGTACGTGTTCATCGCGCACGACCTGTCCGTGGTGCGGCACATCGCCGACGAGGTGTCGGTGATGTATCTGGGCAAGATCGTGGAGCACGGGACGAGCGCGGAGATCTACGACCATCCGAGGCACCCGTACACGCAGGCGCTGCTGTCGGCGGTCCCGGTGCCGGACCCGGCGCTGCGGGGGCACCGCGAGGAGATCGTCCTGCACGGAGACGTGCCTTCGCCGATCAATCCGCCGTCAGGGTGCCGGTTCAGGACGCGGTGCTGGAAGGCCACGGACAAGTGCGCCCAGGAAGTTCCTGGTTTGGACGTCGGCGATCATGGTACTCACCCGACTGCCTGCTTCTACGCGGAGGAACGTGACGTCACGCATGCCGTGAAGTAGGAACCTGAGTGAATAAAAGGGAGGGGCTCCCGCGCGGATGCGCGGGAGCCCCTCCTGACGTCTGGATCTAGCGGGTGGCGCCGATCAGCGCGGTGAAGTCGCCGGGGGCCAGGTCGAAGACGGGGGAGTCGGTGCCCAGCTTCGAGTCGCGAAGGTGGAAGCCGTCTTCGGCGCACGGGGCGATCTCGACGCAGTCGGTGTTGTTGCCGCCGCCGCTTCGGGTGCTCTTGCGCCATGCCCGACGGACCTCGACGCAACTGGTGTTGTTGTCAGCTCCGCTGCGGGTGCTCTTACGCCATGCGGTCACATCAGTCGTCATAGCGGTAGTCCTCGATTCGGATCGCCCTGTGCCACCTCTTCTTGCGGAACTCATCGTAGCTCTCGATTCTGACCGGATCGTCGATGCACCAGCTCGAATCGTGGACCTCGATGTAGACGAACGATGGGCACGACAATTCGCTGCCACCGGGCTTGTAGATCTCGAAGGTGCCTTCCCGGCCTGGCACAGGTTCGGTAAGAATTTGGATCTCCCAGCCAGGCCGCTCGGCGCACTCCGTGAGGTAGGCGGTTTGCTCCCGGTACAGCTGCTCCGATACTTGCCTTAGCTGCAACATCGCGGTTTCGCCTAGCAGGAACTTGATTTGCGGGTTGTCCTTCCGAGCTTCGAGCGCCTTGCGACGCTGGGTCTTGAACGCCCAACCTCGATTGAGCTGTTCATCGGTGGCTTGCTCAGCTAGACGGACGACCGTGTAGTGATAGGCCTCCGTCTGGAGCGGTCCGGGTATGAGAGTGGCGTCCCACTTGAATATGTCGCCGGAGTACTCCTCGGCCAGCGCTATGAACAGGGCATTGAATCGCATGTCGGCCTCGATAGGGTGGCCGTTCTTCCTGGCTTTCGCGACCTTCCGCATATACATGGCGATCTCATTGCTCATACCGCAGGCCCGGGCAAGTGCCTCAATCGCTTGGAGCGGGATATCAGTCCGTCCCTGCTCCCATGCGCGGACAGTGTCAGTCGAACGGTCGACCTCATCGCCGACTTGCCGCTGGGATCTCCCTGTAGCCTTCCGGCCTTTTCGAGCGGCGGTCCTGAGAAACCACGAACCCATGTCCTGCGTTGCCATACCTGCTCCCGGAAAAACGAACCCGGCTAAATCGAACCATCACTATCGCACAATCCTTTTCGAATCAGAACCGCCGGAATGTCGAGGTGTGAGAGGCGCACCGTGAGAAATGCACCCCTAGATTCTCACGGTGCATCGCTCACGGTGGAACACTGACGAGCTAAGCCTCCCCTTGTGAGCTGGGGAAACTTTGCCTAGATTGATCTGCATCGCGAGTTTCGCCATACGGCTCGCAAATGGTGGGGAAGCCCGGAGGCCGCGGCCTCCCGCTCGACGAACGCGGTCTCCGGGCATAACTCCATCGGATATCCGACAATCCGAAATGGAGCTGTCAATGCACTATCCAAGCGTCACAGGAAGGCGACCGATGCCGGAGCCAGAGGAGACCGAGGTCGGGATAACCGTCGTCGGATCGGTCCGCATCCGATGCGTACTCGATCCTGAGTGGGTCTCGGTGATCTGCCTGCGCGTCGCTCCCAATGAACAGAGCCAATACCTCGGCGTGGTCACCGGTGTCGACACCGATACGCCGAATCTCCACCTGATATCCAAGCAGTCGTGGCGCTTTCCGACGCCGGAACTTCGCGAGACGATGCGTCGCGAGATCGTCCGCCTCTACCGCCACTGGCGGCAGAGCCGCATGCCTCGCCCCTCCTGAGACTCGGGCGCGGCGGTGGGCCAAACCGTTGTCGTCGCTCACGGCCCTCTAGTGCACTGCCGCTCCCGCCCGTGCTTCCTCGGACCGAGGTGCCTCCTCGCACAGCCCCGGCCGAGGGTCCTGGGGCCGGTCGATCGGTGGGGTCGACCGGCCCGCTCCTCAGCTAAGACGTGGCCGCAGCCACGAACGGCCCGAAAATTCGATTCCTCCAGAGTGGCGACCGTGCGAGGATCTCCGGATGGATCTCTCTTCGGACCGGCCTGTCGGCGACATGGACTTGCCCCGTTGGCAGTTCGATCTGACCTGGGAGCTGTTCGAGTACCACCTTCAGCGGATCGAGACTGAGGACTTCCTCTGGAAGCCCGCCGCCGAGTGCTGGACGATGCACCAGGCCGATGACGCACGATGGGCACCTGACTGGTCGGACGCCGAACTCGATCCTGTCCCGGTGCCGACGATCGCCTGGTTGTGCTGGCACATGGGCTGGTGGTGGAGCGTCGCCGCTGATCACGCGCACGGCAGGGCTCCCGGGGAGCGCGAGGACATCGCCTGGACCGGTCCGGGACAACCGACCGTCGATTGGCTGCGAGGCCTCCGCGAGGACTGGCTGGCGGCACTGGACCGCCTCACCGAGACCGATCTGCACGCCACGGCTTCGTTCCCGTGGCCGAGCGACGCCGGGCTCACCGTCGAGCACATGATCGCCTGGGTCAACGCGGAGTTGATGAAGAACGCCGCCGAAATCGGACAGCTCCGCCTCCTGCGCCGGGCAGGTTCCTCTTCCTGACCGGCTCCGGCGGAGAGTTCCGCGCAGGACGGGTGGTTTAACGCGACCTAGGCATACAGCGACGCGAACTGCTCGAGAGCGGCACGTGATATGTAGGCACAGGCTTACGTGTTCTGCAAGGAGGGGAACGGTCGCCGCCTACCGCGAGAAAGCGGCCCGCCGGGAGCCTGCCGTCGGCTGAACGCACTTCGGCGGCGGGACACCGCCCGTGTCCCGCCGCCGAAGTGCGTCGCTGCTCGCCCCTAAGACCGGTCAGGAGGAGCTCTGCAGCTCCTTCATGATCTCTTCCTTGCCCATGTTGGAAGTCCCCGAAAGACCGGCGTTGCGCGCCTGCATCTGGAGCTCTTCCTTGGTGGCCTCACCCGGCTGCTCGCCGAGGTGCTCGGCGCGGCTGGTCGCGAAGGCCTCGCCCAGCTGCGCACGTCGGTCGTCACCGATTCGCTCGCGCATCTGCGGAAGCACGGTGGACTCTTCCTCTTCTACGTGGTGGGTGATCGACTCTTCGAGCTCTCCGAGCAGATCCTCGTACTTCGACGACTGCGGGTCAGCCTTGACGAGCTTCATCAGTAGTTGCTCCGCCTGCGCGTGCTCGCGCTGGCTGTGGGAGACCTCCTCGGTCTCGCCCGCCTCGTCCTTGGCGACCGGGTAGACCTCGGCCTCCTCGGCTCGACTGTGTGCGATCAGTAGTGCTGAGAGCACCGGCGTCAGCAACGGACGCTTTTCCGGGTGCTGTTTGAGTTCGCTGAACAACCGTTCCACCTCGCGGTGGTCTTGCATGATCAAGTCCACGACATCGCCGACCATGGCGCGCCCCCTCACCTTGAAGAACTGACCGCGCCTGTATACCCCGGTCCGGGAATTTCATGCACCGTACCTGCTCAGGCCGCTGCGTCGATCGATCTACGCGTTCGGCGCGTACCCGGGCCATTTCCCCGGGTTGAGGTGATTCGTCGGTCAGTGCCGGCTCTCGTGCCCGGCCTGGCGTTCAGCCTCGCCGACCGGGCATGTCGCGTCCTTGGTGCAACAGTCCCGGTCGCACAGGCGGCACATGTACTGCGATCTGCCTACGTGGTCGTAGAGTCGCGTCAGCAATCTGGACATGAGCTCGTCGAGGGCCTTCCTGTCGTGCTCGTCGAGTGCCGCGAGTGCGTCGGTCAGCGGAGTGCTGCGCGCGTCGAGCAGTGCCCGCGCGGTCGCTCGCCCGGCCGTGGTCGGGTAGACGGTCACCCAGCGCTGGTTGAACGGGCTGGGCCGCCGCTCGATCAGTCCATCGGTTTCGAGTGAGTCGACCATCCTGGCGGCGGCCGACTGCGTCAGTCCGACTCGGCGGCCGAGCTCTGAGACGCTCAGGCCCGGGTTCGCCGACAAGGTCACGAGGGCCGCCGCCCCGCTGGAGCTCACGCCTGCCGTGTTGGTCGCGTTGCCGAGTGACAGGTCGGTCAGCGTCAGCGCGAGCGCCCCGAGGAGGTTTGCTGTGCGATCTGAGTCATGCATACCTCATGATTACATGCATGACTCATGATGTAAAGCCGTTTGCAACGATCGTCTTGTTTGGTGCCGGGCTTAATTCCGGGCGTGAAGCCGAGCGGCGGCGAATCGACCGTGGTGGGCGGCGCTGTGGTTAGGGGTGGTGGGCGGCCTGCTGAGACCTGCAATGGCCGCGGGGGCGTTGGCGGGAACGGGCGAGTGTGATGGTCGTTCTGCGCTATGGCGGCGACAAAAGCGGTGGGAGGTGGGCTGGTGTCGGGTTGTTCGTCGCGGGGGTGGTCGGTGGTGCCGTGCCGGGTGGCGCTGGGCTCCGGCTGGGCGGCGGATGCGGGGTGGCCGGTGGTCCGGTTCGGGGTGTGGGCATGGGGATGTGCTCGAAGCCGTTGTCGGTTTCGAGCTGGCGCCCTATGAGGTGCCTTCCCCGCCACGGCATCCCGCGACGGGCGACCTAAAAAGGGTGGCGGTCCGTAGTCCGGTGCCGGTGCGGCACTGGCGAGGTCGTGAGTCCGCCTCGGTTCAGTCAGTGGTGTGGCAGTCTCGTATCCCTGTCCCTGTCCCTGTCCCGGTTCCGGTTCGGGTGCCGGTGCTGAAGCCGGTTCGGGTTCGGTCGCGGGTTCAGGCCGGGGTGTCGGGGTGGTGAAGCGTGCTCGCACTTTCGCGCGGGCGGCTTTCGCGGCGCCCATGACCTGCTCGGTCTCGGCCTGCTCGGCAGCCGCTTCGAGGTCGGGTTTCAGGGTCTCGGACCATTCTTCGGGGTACAGGCCGGTGGGGAAGGCGTTCGCGATGTCCTCGGCGAAGTCGGCATCCAAGTCCGCGTCGGTGCGCCAGTCCGAGCACCCGCATTTCAGGTCGGGGTCGGTGTCCTCGTGTCCGTCGTGGTGGACGATCAACGCCTTACCCGGTCCGGTTTTCTGGATGGTCCAGCCGGGGGTGTGGATGCGGCCGTGGTGGAACCGGCACAGCAGGATCAGGTTCTCAGCGACGGTCGGGCCACCATTTGCCCAGTGGCGGATGTGGTGGGCTTCGGTCCACTGCACCGGTGCGAGACAGCCGCTCCACGCGCACCCGCCCGGCTGCTCGAGTTCCAGCTTCCTGCGCAGTGCCGAGTTGGGCAGGCGCAGGGCGCGGCCGAGTTCGATCGCTTCGCCGGTGCGGTAGTTGAACACGTTGGGGATGACCAGGCCCTCGCAGGCGAGCAGGCGGGCCTTCCCGAGGCTGATCGGGTCGCCTTCCAGCGTCGGGACTCGGCCGGTGTCTTCCCCGGCCAGGGTCTCGATGTCGACTGACAGGTGGAGCATG
The DNA here is from genome assembly GCF_054776215.1 of Glycomyces tarimensis. Classification (NCBI taxonomy): domain Bacteria; kingdom Bacillati; phylum Actinomycetota; class Actinomycetes; order Glycomycetales; family Glycomycetaceae; genus Glycomyces; species Glycomyces tarimensis. Next base: position 62,970 of record NZ_BAAHCB010000001.1, on the reverse strand, counting down.
GCGGTGTGCCCGTGCCGCTTGGCCGCGTGCGGGTCGGCCCCGTGGGCCGCGATCATCTGGTGGAACGCCTCGGCCCGCCGGTTCGCCGCAGGCGGCAGCGACCCGTCGGCGTCGACCTCGTCTTGCCGGGGCGGGGGCACGGCGGTGGTCAGGAGCTTGGCGAACAGCTTCCCGGTATCCGCAGACAGCAGCCCGGAGAGGACGAACATGCCGTTCTCGGTCTCCACCAAATCCAGGCGTTGCAACGACTGCTGCCCCAACCCGTCCAACAGCTCCTCACCAGAGTCGAGCGCGGCCTGAAGTTCGTCCAGCTGGGCGTGCACGTCTTTGACGGTGGCGTGGATGCAGTACTGCGCGATCAGATGCTCCGGAGTCGGGCACGACACCTCAGCGTCGAAGGGGGAAGGCACCGGCTCCTTGTAGGGAGTCCGCGCGTACACGCGGAGGGCCTTGGTCGCGTCCAGGCGCCGCACGGCTGCCGCGACCCGGTCGATCCGCGCCGCAGCGGAGGTGGCGGTCTCGGCCAGGACGGTGAACTTCCCGGCAGTGCGGGCGATCGCGGCGAGGTCGGCGGCGACGCGGAGGTGGAAGTCGAAGGTGGCGACCAGCCACTCCCGCAGGGCCGAGAAGCCGTCGCAATCGCGGTGAATGTTCCACGCCTTCGCCTCGATCACCTCGGACAGGACCCGAGCGTGGAGGGCATTGATGGTGGCGGCTGCGTCATCGAGCGTGGTGTGGATGACCTTGGCGCGCTCGGTCCTGCTCGGAGTCCTGGTTGCCTTGGCCATCTGACACCTCCCTCGGTCATTGAGGTCTCGTACGAACCTGCTGTTTCCGCCGGTTCGTGCTATACCTCTATTCTCCCAGGTCACAGGCGCTCTGTCATCACCCATTAGGGTGGGAAAACACTCACGTATCCGCCGCCCGGAACCACGAGAAGCCCTGTCCCGCAAGAGAAACCGGACACCACACGGCCCGCCCGCGAAGCGGCCCGCGCCCACACCCCACCGGCACGCCCGCGAACCCAGCCTCCACAAAGCACTCACCTCTTCGTCGCTGACGCCTTTGGTGCAGCGCAACCATCAACCCCACACCGTTCCCGCCACCCCGACAAGTTCCATTGCCGGTCTCCCCAGGCTTCAGTCCCGCCCCGTGAAGCGCTCGGTCTCCGCCGGTTCCCAGCCGGGATTCCCCTTGCGGGCGAAGTCCACCCACGCGCCGTGCATGCGCGCGGCGAGCCCGGCGGGCGCCTCGCCACTCCCGAGCAGTCCCCGTGGCCCGCGCAGTCCGGGAAGGTCCAGTCGATCGAACACGAAGGGCAGCTCCACCGTGTGCGCCGCGCCGAGTTGCCCGTCCACTGCGGGGGATCGCCAGGCGAACTCGTAGGTATAGGTCGGCGCTGATCCTTGCGCCGCGTGCGCTTCGGCAAGCCGCCGGGTGCCTGCGCCGAACAGCGCCTCGCCCATGATCACCGAGCGCAGCTCGCCGGGGCTCGCCTGCGGATACCGGGCGCGGTACTTCGCCACCAGCGCGGCCGGCTCGGCGTCCACCCGGGCGGCGGTCTCGTGCACGTCTTCCTCGGTGGAGGACGCCAGATCTCCCTGCGGCACCAGGTAGAGGCGGCCTTCCTCGGTGTTGGTGCCGACGATGAGGTCCACTGCCGCGCCCGCTCCGGCGGCCACGGCCTCGGCGGGCTGGCGGTCCATCACCAGGCTGAACGGGCTCAGCCCGAGCAAGGGGTCGAACCGCTCGCCGATCCGCAGGTCCAGGCCGGCGAGCTTCGGCACGACGTCGACGAGCCGCTCGTCGCTCACCTCGGCGAAGTCCGCGACCGTCTCCTCGATGCCCAGCGCTGTGGCCGCCGCACTCCTCACCCGTGCCGCCTGCTGCCGGGAGAACGCCCCCAGGCCACTGCCGCTCTGCACGATCGCACGTTGGAACAGGCCGTCCGCCTCCGGTGTGGCCAGGACCCCGCCGACGATCGTCGCGCCGGCGGACTGGCCGAACAGGGTCACGTTGCCGGGGTCGCCGCCGAACGCCGCGATGTTGCGTCGCACCCAGCGCAGTGCCGCCACGACGTCGAGCAGTCCGCGGTTGGGCGGCGCGCCGGGCAGATCGAGGAAGCCAGGAACACCCAGGCGGTAGTTGAGCGTCACCAGCACCACGCCGTCGCGGGCGAAGGCTGATCCGTCGTACATCGGGGACCGGGTGGAGCCGGTGATGAACCCGCCGCCGTGGACGAAGACCATGACCGGTGCGTCCCGGGCCTCCGTCGGGGACCACAGACTGACGGTCAGATAGTCCTCGCCTCGCACCCAGCCGGGCCCGAAGTACGGCGCCATGTCGAGTGCGCCGAAGCCGTCTCGGCGCGGCTGGGGCGCACTCGCGCCGGGCCGCGTCGCGTCGCGCTCGCCCCGCCACGGCTCGTGCGGCGCGGGTGCGGCGAACCGCGTCGGCCCGATGGGCGGTGCGGCGTAGGGGATGTCGAGGAAGACATGGGCGTTCGCCTCGGCGCGTCCGCGGACGGCGCCCTCGGCGGTGGTGACGATCGGATCGGACACGAGTTGCTCCTGTCGTTGATTCAGATGCGGGCGAGCGGTGCCCAGGACTTGATGGCGAATCGGTCGCCTTCGCGGACGACCTCGGCGCCGCCGTGCCCGCCGAGGTGCGCGGGGATGACGAGCGCGTTCGTGTCGGCGGCTCGTTCGAGCAGTCGTCGCCGCGTGCTCCTCGCCTCGGCCGGGGCCTCGCAGAAGCAGCTGTTGGTCTCGGGCTCGACGAACTGGAAGGCGGTGTGCACGAGGTCCCCGACGAACAGTGCGCGGTCGCCGCCCGATTCGAGCGCGACCACTGCCGATCCGGGCGTGTGTCCGGGCGCGGGTTCCAGCGTCAGGTTCGCGTCGATGCGGTGGCCGTCTTCCCACAGCCGCGTGAGGCCGGCCTCGTGCACCGGTGCGACGCTGTCCTCGAAGACGTTCTGGTTGCCACGGCCGAGCCTGGGGGCGTGCCCGTTGGCGGGGTTCCAGAAGTCGAAGTCGGCGCGGGGCATCAGGTAGGTGGCGTTCGGGAACGTCGGGACCCACGTGCGGTCGTCGAGGTAGGTGTTCCAGCCGACGTGGTCGATGTGCAGGTGGGTGTTGATCACCAGGTCGACGTCGTCGGGTTCGACCCCGGCCCGGGCGAGGTTCGCGAGGAAGTCGGTGTTCAGGCGGCTCCACACCGGTGCGTACGGCCGCTCCTTGTGGTTGCCGACGCCGGTGTCGATCAGGATCGTCTTGCCTTCGCTGCGCAGCAGCCACGTCTGGACGGCCGACATGCAGACGTCGGCGTCCGGATCGAGGAAGTCCGGCGCGAGCCAGTGCTCGTGCTCGCGCCACGCTCCTTCGGGACTTTCGGGAAAGAACACGGCCGGGGGCATCTCGACCGAACCGAAGTACTCCGTGACACGGGTGACGGTGACGTCGCCCAATGAGATCTCATGCATGTCCGCTCCCGCATGGCTTGCTGGTGTTTCGGCCAGCGTGCAGCGTTCGCGCGCCCCGATGCTGCCCCGCCGCCGCCTACCTCTGCCAGGGTCAGGCTCAGCGGCCGGGCACGGCGCATACTTGAGCGATGAGTGCCTCCGGCCAAATGGGTGAATTCCTTCGGGCGCGCCGCGCGCGCCTGCGTCCCGAGGACGTCGGCCTGCCCATGCTCCGCGGGCGGCGGCGCGTGGCCGGGCTGCGCCGGGAGGAGCTGGCGCACCTGGCGGCGGTGAGCGTGTCCTATTACACGCGCCTGGAGCAGGGACAGCGGGTCAACGTCTCCGACGCCGTCTTGGACGCCCTCGCCGAAGCACTGCGATTGGACGGGCATGAGCGCGAACACCTGCGTGAGCTCGCCTCGCAGCGTCCGCGGACGAGGCGCGTGCCGCCGCCGGAACGCATCAGCTCCGAGACGCGCGAGCTGATGCGCTCGTTCGCGACCGTGCCGGCGCTGGTCTTGGGCCGGCGGACCGACGTACTGGCCTGGAACGCGCCGGGGCACGCTCTGCTGGCCGGGCACGTCGATCCCGCCGCCCCCGAACGCCCCGCCGACCGGCCGAACCTGGCCAGGATGCTCTTCTTGGACCCGCGCACCCGCGAGCTCTACATCGACTGGCGAAGCAAGGCGCGTGCCGTGGTCGGCCATCTGCGGTCCGTCGCGGGCCGCCGCCCCGAGGACGCCCTGCTCGCCTCGTTGATCGGCGAGCTCTCCGAGCGGAGCCGGGACTTCGCCGCCTTGTGGAGCGACCACCGGGTCAGACCGTGCGAAGCCGAGGAGTACCGGCTGCGTCATCCGTCGGTGGGCACGCTCACCGTCACCCAGCACAGCCTCGCCCCGGCCCGTTCGCCTGAACAGTCCCTGACGGTCGTCACCGCGGCCGAGGGGAGCGACTCGGAGCGCGCCCTCAGCCGACTCCGCGCTCCTGAGCGTCACCGGTCGTACGCCGATTCCGGTGTGTAGCCGACCAGACCCGCGAGCCGCCTGGTACTCCGCCGACGGCAGCCCGGCCATGAGTTCGACGGGGCGGCGGACACGCGAACGCGTCACCGCCGAGCGGTAGCATGAGATTCGCCGCGAGTGAGCGCCGCTCACCCGCGGCGCCAGCACACCAGTCGAGACCAGATGGGCGACCATGACCGACGCCGTCCCCGGTGCCAGTTCGCTCGTGTCCTACATCCTCACCGGCTCCAGGCACGACCGCACCGCTTACCGGGCCCTGCCCGCCGAGCAGCACGCCGCCTACTACGGCCTGGTCAACACGGTGTTCTCGGTGCTGGTCTCCTACCACTTCGGCGGCGAGTTCCTCAAGGACGACGTCGACCGGCTCATCCAGCGCGTCGCCGAACGCCACCCCCAGTACGGCGGCGGCGTCAAACGCGTCCTGCGGTCCCTCATCGCCGGGGAGGACCGCCGCACCGAGCTCAACCTCCAGCAGATGCGCACCGCGCAGCACCTGGTCATCCGCGAGCTCGCCAAGATGTACCCCCACGTGCAGACCAACGCCGAGCAGATCGTCACCGAGGCCGCCACCCTCACCGGTCTCATCGAAGCGCCCCGGCCGGGCCCCCTCGCCCCGCCTCCCGAGCCCGAACCGATCCCCCGACCGGCCGGCGAGGGCCTCCTCGGCGCCGACTCCGAGATCACCAAGCTCGGCTCCGAACTAGCCGAACTCGACCGCAGGTACCTCGAGATGCGCACGGCCGTAGCCGAGAGCGAATTCACCGGACTCGACGCCGAACGCCTGGCCTCGGTCACGATCGGATTCACCGGCGCGCTGCGCCGCCTCGAGTTCTTCTCAGGCGTCGAACGCAAGGGCGGCAGGAGCATCGCCGCGGCGATCATCTCCGCTTGGAACATCGCCGAACGCGAACGCGCCGCCGGCGGCGAGGAGGTCAACCGCCGCTTCGGCATCACCCGCCCCTACGATCCGTCCGTCCTGGAGTCCACCAGCGTCGAGGCCCTGTCCGACTCGGGCGCCTGCCGTATCGGCGTCGACCGCCACGGGCGCCTCAGCGAGGTCGTCTTCCTCAAATCCGAGCTGTTCGACTTCGGCGGACGCGACGGGCTCGCCGCCGACGTCGCCGCCGCGATCCGATCCGCCCAGTCGACCGCCGCTACCTCGGGAGACCCCACGTGAGCGATCCGAACGACTTCCAGCCCGACGAGATCCGCGCCGCGGCTCGGCGCATCCAGGCGCTCCCCGAGGAGACCGACACCCTTCCCGACCGGATCGCCGACGCCGTCCACCGCGTGGCCGCCGCCAACCCCGGCTTCGCCTCCGCCCGCAGGCTCGCCGTGGTCGCCGACGGCTACCGCGAGTCGATCGTCGCCGTCGGCCAGAGCCTCAGCGACCAGGCCGACAGCATCATCCGGGCCGCTGACGCCCGCGAGAGCGGCGATGAAGCGACCGCCGCCGAATTCGACCGCCTCGACCCGCCCGCGTAGACCGGAGAGACATGCCGAGCTATCAAGAGGTCCTCGACGCCGACCCGGCCGAGTTCGAGTCCTGCGCCGACGAGTTCGAACGCGCCGCGAACGAGCTCTCGTCCGGCCGGGAGCGCTACCGCACGCACATCGACTCCACCGGCGCCGCCTGGGCCGGCGACGACCACAAGCGCGTCCGCGACCAGGCCACCGGCCTCGAAGACCAGGTGACCGAGCTCGAACGCTCGCTCGGCGTCCGCGCGGCCATCCTCAGGACGCTCGGGCCGGTCCTCGGCGCCGCCGTCGAGGCCCTCCAGCAGACCGACCAGGAACTCCGCGACGCCGGCTACACCGTCGAACCGGGCCCCGAAGTGACCGCGCCGCCCGCGCCGGTCGTACGCGGGCCGTTCGGTCCCGCGCTGGAGTCCCTCGACGATCTCACCGCGGAGACGGCGACCGTGCTGCTCACGATGATGCACCGGGCCGTCGTCGTCATGGACGAGGCCCTGGCCGACGCGATCGAGACCGGGGAGCTGCCGCCCGGGCGGGCCCAGTCGTTCCTCGACGAATGGGGCGACATCGGCAGGGCCGCCGAGGCCATGCGCGGCCGGCTCATCCACACCGGGCCGTGGGACCTGCCCGACGGGCCGGTGCATCAAGGGCCGCCCCGGAGCCTCACGGCACCGAGCACCACGCTCACGAACCCGTGGGCGACCGAGGCCGCGCTGCGGGTGGCCGCGCGGTTCGCCGCTCGCGGCTGAGGACCGGGCCGCCGCCCTATCGGCCGCCCAGGCGCCGGATCTCCTCGACGATGCCCGGCAGTACCGACAGGAACCGGTCCACCTCCTCCTCGGTGGTCTGGCGGTGGAGGGAGACGCGGACGTTGCCGTGGCTCAGGACGCCCATCGCCTGCAGGACGTGGGAGGGGCGCAGCCTGGTCGAGGCGCACGCCGAACCCGAGGAGACGGCGAAGCCCGCCCGGTTCAGCTCGGTCAGGAGCACCTCGCCGTCCACGCCGAGGCAGGAGAACGTGACGATGTGCGGGAGGCGGTCGACCGGGTCGCCCGGCAGCTCCACTTCCGGGACCGTCTCGGCGATGTGCTCGCGGATCTGCTCGGTGAGCGCGCGCATGCGCTTGGCGAGCTCCTCGCGCTCGGCCACGACCGCGCGCAGCGACGCCGCCGCCGCCACCGCGGCCGGCACGTCCACCTCGCCGATGGCCTCCTGCAAGGAGGAGTCCTCCCCCGGGAACGGGTTGCGCCAGCGCGTGCCCTTGCGGACCACGAGCAGGCCCGCGCCGGCCGGGCCGCCCCACTTGCGGGCGCTGGCCGCCAGCACCGACCAGCCCGCGGGGACCGGCTCCCACGGCAGGCTCGCCGCCGCGTCGCAGACCAGCGGGACGCCGTCGAGGTTCACGGCGATGTCCGCGATCGGCTGACGCGTGCCGACCTCGTGATTCGCGCTCTGGACCGCGAGCACCGCGGCGCCGTCGATGTCCGCGAGCGGGTCGGCGTCGACGCGTCCGAGGCGGTCCACGGGGACCTCGGCGGCGGTCCCGCCCTGCTTCTGGTGCCACTGCGCGGCGTGCAGCACGGCCGAGTGCTCCACCGCCCCGTACGCGAAGGCGCCCTGGGCACTGCGCGCCGCGATCACGCCCAGTGCGCCCGCCTGCACGGCATGTGATCCACTCGATGTGAAAGTGACCTCATCAGGTGCCACGCCCAGCGAGGAGGCGGCCGACTGGCGTGCCGCGTCCAGCAGCATCCGCGACCGACGCCCCAATGTGTACAGTCGTCCCGGGCCCGCCCAACCCTCCGACAAAGCCGCAGCATAAGCGTCCTTGGCGGCCGGATGGACCGGCTGCGCCGTCGCACCGTCGAAGTATGTCTGGGTCACCTCCCCAATGTAGAAGACTTGCCGCCGCGAACCCAACCCCTTGCGACCGGGCCTCCAGCCCAGGCAGTAGGCTCTGCTCCGTTAGATCTGCGTGGCGTCGCCTGCCCGGCGGCGGTCCCGCAGCCAAGCGCTCAGAAAGGCATGAGACAGGTGGTCGGAAAACCGTCCCGGGAATCTCGCGGCCGCTCCCGCCGCGCCATAGGTCTCACCGGACTCGTCGCGCTGCTGCCAGTCGCGCTCGCCGGGTGCAGCCTGGAAGAGACCCTTCACTTCGGCTGGCCGAGGACGACCCCGACCGAACAATCACAGATGATGATGGACCTGTGGATCGGCTCGGTCGTCGCCGCTCTCGCCGTCGGCGTCATCGTCTGGGGCCTGACGTTCTGGTGCGTCGTCGCCTACCGCAAGCGCGACAGCAAGCTCCCCGAGCAGAAGCGCCTCGAAGAGCAGGCCCTGCCGCCGCAGACGAAGTACAACCTGCCCGCCGAGCTCACCTTCACGGGCCTGCCGTTCATCCTCATCGGCGTCCTCTTCTACTTCACGGTGATCGTGCAGGACGAGGTCACCTACATGAGCGAGACGCCGACAGCCTGTACCGATGTCACCGCCTTCAAGTGGAACTGGCAGTTCACCTACGCCGACGAGAACTGCGAGCCGATCGAGACCGCCGAGGGCGAACCGGTCCAGGAGATCGGCGACTCGGAGTACGTCCCGATCGTCGTGGTGCCCAACCAGGAAGACGTCCGCTTCGTGGTGCACTCCGAGGACGTCATCCACTCCTTCTGGGTCCCCGACCTGCTGTTCAAGCGGGACGTGTTCCCCGGCAGCGACAACCAGGAATCCAGCTTCGAGGTCGACTTCAACACCGAGGGCGCCTACGTCGGCCGCTGCGCCGAGTTGTGCGGCACCTACCACGCGTTCATGAACTTCGAGATGCGCGTCGTCTCGCCCGAGGACTACGAGGCATTCGTCGACGCCCGCGTCGACGGCGCCTCGACCCCCGAGGCGCTCGAGTCGATCGGTCAGGAGCCGTACTCGACGACCACGAACACCTTCAACACCGACCCGAACTCGGGCGAAGCGAGCTAGGGAGCACGAAGCATGAAGACCGAGTACAAGCTGTTCGCCATCGTCACGGTCGCGATGTTCGTCTTCTCCGGCATCTACGCCTGGTCGACGTGGGTCAACGACAACCCGGCCTACGGCCGGACCGGTGAGATCGAGTGGGTCGGCACCATAGCCTTCGCCTTCTCCGGCTTCCTGACCGGCATGATCTGGCTCGTGTTCTGGGTGATCTCCCGGCGCATCGACCCGCGCCCGGAGGACCGCCCCGACGGCGAGATCTCCGACATCTCCGGCGAGGTCGGCTTCTTCAGCCCCGGCTCGTACTGGCCGCTGGGCCTGGGCGCGGCTGCCGTCCTCGCGGGCCTCGGCGTCGTGTTCTGGCTGCCGTGGCTCATGGTCGCCGGCGGCGTGGCGCTGCTGTTCTCCACAGGCGGCCTGACGTTCGAGTACTACACGGGCACCCGGAAGATCGGCCCCCAGTAGGCAGGACATGAGGAAAGGGCCGGGCGCATCGCCTGGCCCTTTCCGTTATTCGGCGCCGGGCCCGATCCCATAGTGAGCCAGGAGCTTCGCGGTGGCCCGAGTGACTTCCGGCAGGTCGTCGACCGGGTGCCAGGCCGCGTCCCACACCTCATGGCCGTCGACGATGATCTGCGTCGAGGCCGGGTCGCGCACCAGGCGGAAGACGTTGTCCACCCAGCGGCCGTCGGTATGGACCACCGCACACGGATTCGCCGGGGCGAGCTCGTCGAGCTCGGCCTCGATGCCGGTCTCCTCGAGCAGCTCGCGGCGGGCGCCCTCGATCGGCTCCTCCCGGCGGTTCAGCAGACCCGCCGGAAGGGACCAGCGCCGGCCCGGAGGCTGCCGCAGCATCAGCAACCGCTCCCGGGCCTCGTCCATGACCAGCACGACCGAACCGAGCGTGTAGGTGGGCGTCGCGATCCGCACGATCCTGCGCCGCAGCTGATGCGGCAGGCTGTAGAAGACCAGGCCGATCGCCCTGCGGACCAAGGGCGCCTTGCGCCGCTGCACAGAGGGAGTCACCGGCACACCCTATCGGGCGGCGAGGGACCGCACCTCGGACGCCGGTCCGGACCCGACGATCCGGCCCCGCTCATGACCGCGACACGGTGCGCGAAGCCGCGCACCAGCGACCGGTCGTGGCAGATGAACAGGTATCCCAGGCCGAGCCGGTCCTGGAGCGCGCGCAGAAGGCCGAGGACGCCCTCGCGCAGGCTCGGGTCGAGCGCGTTCGCGGGCTCGTCGAGGACGAGCAGGCGCGGCTGGCAGGGGAGCGCCCCGGCGATGTTGACGCGCTGGCCGCCTGAGCGGCGACGAGCAGCGAAGTCGCGACCGCCTCGGCCGTCAGCTCGGTCCCATCGTGGAAGGTGACGCCCTCCCTGACGGTGAACGTCCAAGCGTCACCGTCCCGGCTCCAGTCCGATGCCGCGCCATGGCGCAGGAGCCATCGACGGAGCCGTACACGCCCAGGATCGGGCGGCAGCTCAGTCGAAGGGCGGCCCGGAGCGCGCGACATCGTGCTTCGACACGTCGACACTGTCGATGGCCACGTCGGTCGAAGGCCTCGGTGCCCTCGCGCGCCACGCCTCCAGCGTCTCCCTCGATTCCCAGTACTCGAAGAGGTTCACCCGCCCGGCCTCGAGCGAATCGGGCGAGATCGACACGTCGAGACAGCCCGGGGAACTGCGTGCCCGTTCGACCAAGGCACGGTGGCCCTCGATGAATCGATCCCGCTGGGCGGGGTCGACATAGACCGGTCCGGCGACGATGACGCGCATGATGCGGTTCCTTCCACGGAGATTGCAAGCCCAATGTGCGGTACCTATGTTGACGATTCGGGCGTGGAGCATTCATCGGCACGCGAACCAGACCGCCCCTCACCAGGCTTCGAAGCGCCTGTTCCCTTGAGCGGCGGCGACGGACGGAGGTGCGATCGCAGGCCCGGAACCGCGGGCGACCGCTCATGAGTCCGCTGGCAGACCGGCTCGACCGCGGTCGACGGTGGGGGACGAGTCGGCCGGTACGCCGGATTCTGTCGTTGAGCGGCCATCCATCTAGGCGCGCCGTCGCCGACGCGCTCGAGCGGTCTACCCGCGAAGGCACCCCTGGGGGTTCGGGCGGGCCGCCCTCGAACCTTCGCGCAGAGCCTCGCGGCTCCTCTTGACCTTGCTCCGGGTGGGGTTTACCGAGCCGCCACCGTCACCGGTGGCGCTGGTGGTCTCTTACACCACCGTTTCACCCTTACCGGCCGAAGCCGGCGGTCTGCTTTCTGTGGCACTTTCCCGCGGGTCACCCCGGGTTGCCGTTAGCAACCACCCTGCCCTGTGGAGTCCGGACGTTCCTCGGCAGTGACGGAACCCGTCACTGCCGCGACCGCCTGGCCGACTCGTCCCAGCGTTCAAGCGTACGCTGTCGGCGCCATGATTCTGCTCCAGGTCTCCGGATTGCTGCTCGCCGGACTCGTCGCGGGCGCGCTCAACGCCGTCGCGGGCGGCGGATCCCTCGTCACCTACCCGACGCTCATCGCCGTCGGCGTCCCCCCGCTGCACGCCAACGCCACCAACGGCATCGCCGTCGCCCCCGCCTACGCCGCCGCCGCCTTCGGCTCCCGCGAGAACCTCCGCGACCAAGGCCGCCGTGCGCTCGGGCTGATCCCCACGGCCGTCATCACCGCCCTCGCCGGCACGATCCTGCTGCTCAACACCTCGCACGCCGTCTTCGAGAACCTGGTGCCGTTCCTGGTCCTGGCCGCCACGCTGCTCATGGCCGTCGGCCCCTGGGTCAACCGCAAGGTCACCGCCCTCAACGGCGGCCGGGAGCTGCACCCGGTCGCCCTGCACATCGGCGTCGGCATCGGGTGCCTCTACGGCGCCTACTTCAACGCGGCGCTCGGCCTGGTCCTCATCGCCGTCATCGCCATGAGCCTGACCGAGAAGCTCGCCCGCATCGGCGCCCTCAAGAACTTCTGCACCTTCATCGTCGGCGTCGTCACCTCGATCGTCTACGGCTTCTTCGCCGACGTCGCCTGGTGGGCCATCGGCATCCTCGTCCCGGCCACGTTCGTCGGCGGCTACATCGGCTCCCGCCTCTTCGTGAAGATCCCCGACCGGCCGCTGCGCATCGCCATCATCGTCTACGGCTTGATCCTGAGCGTCATTCTCATGGTCAGATGACGCCCGGCGGTCGAACGGGGAACAATGGCTGCATGCCGACGCTCCGTATCGCACTCGCCCAGGACAACCCGACCGTAGGCGACCTCGACGCCAACGCCGCCCTCATCCGCCGCGCCGCCACCGCCGCCTCCGAGGCCGGCGCGCATCTCCTCGCCGCCGGGGAGCAGGCCCTCACCGGCTACCCCGTCGAAGACCTCGCGCTCCGCCACTCCTTCGTCGACGCCAGCCGCGCCCGTCTCGAGCGACTCGCCGCCGAGCTCGCCGAGGACGGCAACGGCGCCCTCCCCGTCGCCGTCGGCTACCTCGACGCCGACGGCCCCCTCGGCAACCCCCACGGACACGGCATTCGCAATGCACTTGCGCTCCTCCAGGACGGCAAGGTCCTCTTCCGCTACTACAAGCACCATCTTCCGAACTACGGTGTGTTCGACGAAGATCGCTACTTCGTCTCCGGCCACGAACTGCACCTCGCCCGCATCAACGGCGTCGACGTGGCCTTCACCATCTGCGAAGACCTCTGGCAGGAGGGCGTCCCGTTCACGACCGCCGCCGAAGCCGGGGCCGGCCTCGTCGTCAACATCAACGCCTCCCCCTACGAGCAGGGCAAGCAGGACGAGCGCCGCAAGCTCCTGTTCAACCGCGCCGCCCAGATCGACACCCCGATCGCCTACGTCAACATCGTCGGCGGCCAGGACGAACTGGTCTTCGACGGCGGCTCGATGGTCGTCGACTCGAACTTCGAGGTCATCGCCAGCGCCCCCCGCTTCCGGACCGAGCTGCTCATCGCCGACCTCGACCTGCCCCAGGGCGCCGAGCGCGCCGACGAGGCGGACCGCGCTTCGACCGGCAGCATGAGCGTCCGCCGGCACGTCCTCTCCGACACCGGTCCGGTCCCGAAGGACCGCGTCGAGCCGGACTTCGCCCCCGACCTCGGCCGCCACGAGGAAGTCTGGGAGGCCCTGCGCCTCGGCCTGGGCGACTACGTCCGCAAGAACGGCTTCAAGTCGGTCCTGCTGGGCCTGTCCGGCGGCATCGACTCGGCCGTCACCGCCGTCCTCGCCCGCGACGCGGTCGGGGCCGAGAACGTCTGGACCGTCGCCAACCCCAGCCAGTACTCCTCGCAGCACTCCGTCGACGACGCCGCCGACCTGGCCGAACGCTGCGGCGTCCACCACATCGTGGAGCCGATCCAGTCCATCGTCGACGCCTACCTCACGGAGATCTCGCTCTCGGGCCTCGCGCTGGAGAACCTCCAGGCGCGCGTCAGGGGCGTCATCTGGATGTCCCTGTCCAACCAGCACGGCCACCTCGTCCTCGCCGCGGGCAACAAGAGCGAGTACGCCGTGGGCTACTCCACCCTCTACGGCGACTCCTGCGGCGGCTTCGCGCCCATCAAGGACGTCCCCAAGACCCTCGTCTACGAGCTCGCCTCCTGGCGCAACGAGCACGCCAAGCAGCTCGGCGAGACCGAGCCGATCCCCGAGAACATCATCCTCAAGCCCCCGAGCGCCGAGCTGCGCCCCGGCCAGAAGGACTCCGACTCGCTGCCGGAGTACGCGCTGCTCGACCCGATGCTCCTGGCCTACGTCGACGGCGACGCCGGACGCGAGGACCTCATCAAGCAGGGCTACCCGGCCGAGCTGGTGGGCCGCGTCGCCAATCTGGTCGACGGGGCCGAGTACAAGCGCCGCCAGTCCGCGCCGGGCACCAAGATCTCGAAGAAGTCGTTCGGCCGCGACCGGCGACTGCCGATCACCAATCACTTCAGGGGGATGGGGACGGGGAGTTTGTCACACGACACGCTCGCCGAGTGACATGGACATCGATGAGCGTTAGTCTCGAATCGGTGAAGCTCGCGAGCCGCTGGTTGCTCCAGCGGCTTGCGAGCCGACAGTCAGTCCAGCGCGATGCCCGGGGACCGGTGATGGCCGGCCACGAGGAGATGCAGGAGCACGATGATGTCTCGAACCGATGCCCCCGACGAGGTCCCGAGCCTGTACGGGCCGGGCAAGACCGTCAAGCGAGTGCGGGCGCGCCACCTCGTCGAAGCCAAGGAGCGCGGCGAGAAGTGGGCGATGCTCACCTCCTACGACACGTACACCGCGTCGCTGTTCGACGAGGCCGGCATCCCGGCCCTCCTCGTCGGCGACTCCGCCGCGAACAACGTCTACGGCTACGACACCACCATCCCCGTCACCGTCGACGAGCTCGTCCCGCTCGTGGCGGCCGTCGCCCGCTCCACCGAGCGGGCCCTGGTCGTCGCCGACCTGCCCTTCGGGTCCTATGAGGCCGGTCCGGCCCAGGCTTTGGAGACCGCCGTCCGGTTCATGAAGGCCGGCGCGCACGCCGTCAAGCTCGAAGGCGGGCGCCGCATGTCGAGCCAGATCCGGGCTCTGGTCGACGCCGGCATCCCCGTGGTGGGCCACGTCGGCTTCACCCCGCAGAGCGAGCACGCCGTGGGCGGCTACCGCGTCCAGGGCCGCGACGCCCAGGCCGCCGAGGTCGAGGCCGATGCGCACGCCGTCGCCGAGGCCGGGGCGTTCGCCGTGGTCCTGGAGATGGTCACGGCCCCCGTGGCCGCCGAGATCACCAAGCGGCTCGCGATCCCCACGATCGGGATCGGGGCCGGCCCGGAGACCGATGCGCAGGTGCTCGTCTGGCAGGACATGGCGGGGATGCGGCGGGGCCGCGCGCCGCGCTTCGTCAAGCGCTACGCCGAGGTCGCCGACGTCCTCCAAGGCGCGGCCAAGGCCTTCGCCGACGAGGTCCGCAGCGGGGCTTTTCCCGCTGAAGAGCACAGTTTCGAATAAGTCGCGTGAGTGTCGTCGCCTTCCTCTAGGGGAGGGGCGACGACTCGCGTAGGGTGCGCACGTGACCTCTGACGCGATCATTCTCTTCGACTTCGACGGCACCGTCTGCCTCGGGGACGAGCCCGCCTACGACTACGCCCGCCGCGTGGCCGCCGTCCTCCACTTGGACGACGAGCGCGAATTCCTCGCCGCCCACGCCTCGTTCTGCAAGGGCCGGCCGACCACCGCCTCGACGTTCGACGCCCTCGACCCGTACAACGCCGTGCGGCGCCTGGCCGCGGAGTTCGGCGTCGAGGAGGAGATCCGCGCCGAGGCCTACCTGGCCGCCCGCGCCGGGATGGCCGCCGGGAAGTTCCCGCTGCGTTCGCCCGAGGGGCTCCGCGAGCTCCTGTGGGATCTGCCGAGGGGCGTCGAGACGGTGCTGGTCACCAACGCGCCGCTCGACGGCCTCGACGCGATCCTCTCGCAGATTAAGCTGGAGGGCCTGTTCGACGAGGTCATCGGCGACGCGGCCAAGCCCGAAGGGCTCGGCGCGGTCCTCGACCGCCTGCTGGAGGGACGCGAGCCCTCCTCGCTGCTGAGCGTCGGCGACATCCCGGTGAACGACCTCGCCCCGGCCGTCGAGCGCGGCTGCACCACCGCCTATATCGACCATTTCGGGCGGCCGTGGCCCCAGGCCGACGCGTCGGGCTCATCCATCGAGGAGCTCTACCCGTTCATCCACCGCTGGACCGCCGAGCGCGTCGCCTGAGAAGCATTGCGCCGCAACGGGACGTGAAATCACCGGGGCGGCGTACCGAAGCTGTCGCCGGGGCGACATAAGCTGAATATGCGCCCTGAGCCGACCGATCCCCGGCTCAGGGCGTCCCGGTGACCTCGTCGCCGACGCCGATCGTCGCCATCGCGTCGGTGGTGAGGTAGAGGCCGAAGTGGTTGCCGAGCCCCTTGACGATGTGCTTGTGCAGTTCCTTGTCGCGGACGCGGCCGTGCGGGTCCCAGCTGGGGAGCACGCACCGCTCGCACTGCTTCTGCAGGGCGAAGTCGTGGCCGCCCAGCCGGATCGTCATGCCGCGCTCGTACTCGGCCTCGGCGTAGGGCTCCGCGTCGGCGGCGATCATCACGTTCGGCCGGAACCGCTCGGCTTCGATCTCGCGGCCCATCTGCTCGGACAGGCGCCGCAGACCGGCCTCGAAGATCACCAGGATGCGCCCGGAGCTCCGCTCGTGCTCGCGCAGCTCGATGCCGTCCACGCCGAGGTCGGCGGCCATCGCGGCCGGCAGCCCCGGGTCGTCGGCCGACCAGGCGCCGCCGCTCGGCTCGTACACGACCGGCGCGTCGCCGGTCCCGTCCGCGGAGCCGCATTGGGCCGGCCAGGCCGCCTCCCACTCCATCAGCCGAGGGTGAGAGCCGCCCCACAACTGCTCGCCCGTGCCCGCCCGGAACACCTCGAGCACGCGGTCGCCGGCCATGCCGTCCTTGTCGATCACGGCCGAGCGCACCGCTTCGCCGCGAAGGCTCTTGACCGGCCAGCGCCACATCTGCGCAACAGTCCCTGAGAACACGCTCACCAATGTACCGATCTCACGTTCGGATTCCCATCTGGCCGGGTTAACGTCGGCGACATAATCGAGTGAGATACTTGCCGCCCCAGGACCGAGAGGAAACGCACCATGGAACGGCAGAAGGAGTTCGTGCTCCGCACGCTCGAAGAGCGCGACATCCGGTTCGTCCGGCTGTGGTTCACCGACGTGCTCGGCACGCTGAAATCCGTCAGCGTGGCCCCGGCGGAACTCGAGTCGGCCTTCGAGGAGGGCATCGGCTTCGACGGTTCCGCGATCGAGGGCTTCGCGCGCGTCTACGAGTCCGACATGGTGGCCATGCCCGACCCGACCACGTTCCAGGTCTTTCCGTTCGAGGGCCGCGGCATCGGCGAGTCGGCGCGCATGTTCTGCGACATCCTGACCCCCGAGGGCGCCCCGTCGTGGGCCGACCCGCGCCACGTGCTGCGCCGGGCCCTGTCGAAGGCGGCCGACCGGGGATTCACCTACTACGTCCACCCCGAGATCGAGTTCTTCCTGCTCGAAGACGGCAGCGAGAACCCGAAGCCGGTCGACCAGGGCGGCTACTTCGACCACACCACGCACTCGGTCGCCCGGGACTTCCGCCGCCAGGCGATCCTCGCGCTCGAACGCGTCGGCATCTCCGTCGAGTTCAGCCACCACGAGGTCGCGCCCGGCCAGCAGGAGATCGACCTGCGCTACGCCGACGCGCTGACCACCGCCGACAACATCATGACGTTCCGGCACATCGTCAAGGAGGTCGCGCTGACCTCCGGCGTGACCGCCTCGTTCATGCCCAAGCCGTTCTCGGACCAGCCCGGCTCGGGCATGCACAGCCACATGTCGCTGTTCGAGGGCGAGGACAACGCGTTCCACGACCCGGGCGACGAGCAGCGGCTCTCCAAGACCGCCAAGGCGTTCATCGCCGGGCTCCTGCGCCACGCGCCGGAGTTCACGGCGATCACCTGCCAGTGGGTCAACTCCTACAAGCGCCTGTACTCCAGCCCGCAGCCCGGCCAGATCTCCGAGGCGCCCTCGTACGTCTCCTGGGGCAAGGCCAACCGCTCCGCGCTGGTGCGCGTGCCCGTCTACGGCAAGCCGAACTCGGCGCGCGTCGAGATCCGCTCGCTCGACTCGGCGGCGAACCCGTACCTGGCCTACGCGGTCATGCTCGGCGCCGGCCTCAAGGGCATCGAGGAGGGCTACGAGCTGCCTTCGGGCACCGAGGACGACGTCTCGGCGCTCACCAACGCCGAGCGGGTCGCCGCCGGCTACCAGCCGCTGCCGTCCTCGCTGGCCGAGGCCTTGGACGCGATGGAGGCCTCCGACCTCGTGCCGGAGGTGCTCGGCGAGCACGTCTTCGACTACTTCCTCAAGAACAAGCGCAGCGAGTGGGAGGACTACCGCACGCAGGTCACCCCGTTCGAGCGGCGCAGGTACATCAATTTGTGACCGTTTAACATGGGACGGTGACCATCGCACTCGTCATTGAGAACGACCCGGCCCTGGGGCTCGCTCGCGCCGCCGACTGGCTCGCCGAGGCGGGCATGGACTTCGACGTCGTGCGCCCGCACGCCGGCGAGGCCGTTCCGAGGAGCGCGGGCGGACACGACGCGCTCATCGCGCTCGGCGGCACCCGCAGCTGGGACTGGGCCGAGGAGCTCACCGGCCTGCTCGAGTGCGCCGTGGCCGACTCGACCCCCACGTTCGCGCTGGGCTCGTCGGCGCAGATGCTCGCCGCCGCGTTCGGCGGCGAGCTCGAGCGATCCGAGGCGCCCCAGGGCCCGAGGATGCTGGCCAAGCGGGACGCGGCCGGCCGCGATCCGCTGTTCGGGCCCGCGCCCATGACGATCGATGTGATCTGCTGGAGGGACAAGGAGATCGCGCGGCTTCCCGAAGCGGCGATGCTGCTGGCCGCCTCCCCGTACGGCTCGCAGGACGTCTTCCGCATCGGCGAATGGGCCTGGGGCGTGCAGCCGCACTTCGAACTCGCCGCCGACCGGCTCGCCGAGCTCGGGGCCTTCGAGGATCCGGCGTTGGACAAGGCCCGCGAGGTCGACGAGCACATCGTCGAGACCTGGAAGCCGATCATGCAGCGCTTCGCGCGGACCGTGTCGGGCCAACGCCGAGCGCTGCCGGTGGTCGATGCCTGAGCTCGACGCCGCGCGCCTGGCGGTGATCGAGGCCAGCAACGCCCTGGGCGACTTCATCCGCGCGCACCCCCACGTCGAGGCGGCCCTGATCGAGGACGAGGAGACGGGTCTGACGCGCGTCAGGATCGCGGACGCGACCGAACTCGCCTTCGCATGGAAGGCGAACCTGCTGCGCATCGGCGCCGCCGACCTCACCGGCGAGGCCGATCTGCCCGCCACCTCCGGCGCGCTCAGCCGTCTGGCCGACGCCGTCATCGACCGCGGTCTGGAGCTCGCCCGCGCCGAACTGCCCGGGGAGGCGCGCCTGGCCGTGATCGCCATGGGCAAGACCGGTGCCGAAGAGCTCAACTACGTCTCCGACGTCGACGTCGTGTTCGTCGCCGACGGCGACCTCGGCCTCGCCACCCGCCAGGCCGCCCGCATGATCCAGATCGTCGGCCCCGCCACCTGGCCGGTCGACGCCGCGCTGCGGCCCGAGGGCCGCCACGGCGCGCTCGTGCGCACCGTCGACTCCTATCTCAGCTACCTGCGCGACTGGGCCCGCACCTGGGAGTTCCAGGCCCTGCTCAAGGCCCGGCCCGCCGCCGGGGACCTCCAGCTCGGCCTCGACTGGCTCGCCGCCGTGCAGCCGCTCATCTGGGGCGCCGCGAACCGGCCCGGCGTGGTCGAGGACATCCGCGACATGCGCCGCAAGGTCGCCGACTCGGTGCCGCGCGGCGACCGGAAATACGAGATCAAGCTCGGGCCCGGCGGCCTGCGGGACATCGAGTTCGCCGTGCAGCTCCTCCAGCTCGTCCACGGCCGCGGCGACCCCGCCCTGCGCGTCCGCTCCACGCTGGAGGCCCTCGAAGTGCTCGTCGCCGGCGGCTACCTGGCCCGACGCGACGGCGAGGACCTCACCGACACCTACGTCTTCCTGCGCACCGTTGAGCACCGCGTCCAGCTCCAGCGGCTCCTGCGCACCCACCGCGTCCCCGACGGCGGCGAACCCCTCCACCAGCTCGCCCGCGGCCTCGGCTACACCACCGACGAGGGCTTCCTCACCGCCTGGCGCGCCCACGCCGCCACCGCGCGCCGCCTGCACGAGAAACTGCTCTACAAGCCCCTGCTCGACGCCGTCACCCGCGTGCCCACCCACGAGCTGCGCATGACCGAGTCCGAAGCCGCCTCACGCCTGGCCGTCCTCGGCTTCGCCGACCCCGACAGCGCGCTGACCCACATCCGCAAGCTCACCGCCGGCATCGGCCGCACCGCCACCGTCCAGCGCGCGCTCCTGCCCGTCGTCCTCCACGAACTCGCCGACTCGCCCGAGCCCGACCGCGGCCTGCTCGCCTACCGGCAGGTCTCCGACAAGCTCGGCTCCACCCCCTGGTACCTGCGGCTGCTGCGCGACGGCGGCCCCGCCGCGACACGGCTGGCGCGGCTGCTGGGCACCTCCCGCTACTTCACGAGCCTGCTGCTGCACGTGCCGCAGTCGCTCCGGTTCCTGTCCGACAACGCCGACCTGGCCCCGAAGGGCCGCGACGACCTCGCCTCCGGCATGCGCCAGGCCGCGGCCCGCCACACCGAACCGTCAGCCGCCGTCGGCGCGATTCGGGCGATCCGGCGCCGCGAGCTCATCCGCATCGCCGCCGCCGACCTCCTGGGCCTCCTGGACGACCAGCAGGTGGGCCTGGCCCTGTCCGACCTCACCGACGCCGTCCTCGACGCCACGCTCGTCGTCGCCTCCCGCGACGTGCCCGACGCGCCGCCGATCGCGATCATCGGCATGGGGCGTCTGGGCGGCAAGGAGACCGGCTTCGGCTCCGACGCCGACGTCGTGTTCATCCACAATGGTGACTCCGATGCCTCCCGCAAGGCCGCCGCTCGCATCGTCGAATCGGTGCGCTCGCTCCTGGCCGCGCCCACCGCCGACCCGCCCGTCGAGATCGACCTCGGCCTGCGCCCCGAAGGCAAGGGCGGGCCGATCGTGACCAGCCTGGCCGCATACGGGCGGTACTACGCCGAGCGCGCCCGGCTGTGGGAGCGCCAGGCGCTCCTGCGCGCCCGCGCCGTCGCCGGCGAGGAGGACCTGCTCGACCAGTGGCGCGAGGAGGCCGACGCCGTCCGCTACCGGCCGGGCGGGCTGACCGACGCCGAGCGGATCGAGTTCCGCCGCGTCAAGGCCCGCGTCGACTCCGAACGCCTCCCGCGCGGTGCCGACCCGAACGGCCACACCAAGCTCGGGCGCGGGGGACTGGTCGACATCGAGTGGTCCGCCCAGCTCCTCCAGCTCGAACACGGCGAGGACGTCGCGCTCCACACCACCCGCACCGTCCCGGCCCTCGAGGCCGCCGCCGCGGCCGGCCACCTCGACGTCGGGTCCCTTGAAGACCTGCGCTCGGCGTGGGAGTTCGTCTCGCGCGTGCGCAACGACATGACGTTGGCTCGCGGCGTGCCGCGCGACGAGCTGCCGCGTTCCGGACCCGAGCTGACCGGGCTCGCCCAGACTCTCGGATTCGGCTCCGACACCCAGGAGTTCCTCAACCACTACCGCCGCCTCACCAGGCGCGCGCACGAGGCGGCGCACCGGATCGTCTACGGCCACGGGTGAGCGGATGCGGGGCCACGCGCGGCCGGTGCGCCTGCTTGCTGTTCAACGTGCAAGCGGAGACCCAGAACTATTGGCGCGCAATCGCAGTGCGATGAGGGGCGGACCGGTGAACCGGTCCGCCCCTCTGGCCCTGCCTGCCATCACGAATACAATAACGCTGCCGTACAAGCGGCTTGACGCGACCACCCCGTCACCAGCCGCGACGAGGGTCGGGAATCCATTGGCGCGCTCCCATATCGGTGCTTTGGCGGCTGCTGAACTTTTTCTTCCCGCCCTCTTGACTTCCCAATGTCGAGTCGTAAAGATAAAGATACTTATCAATTAAGTCTCTTTACTTTTGGGAGGATGCATTGAGACTCAGAAGCAGACGGCTCATCGCCGCGCTCACCGCGGCACTGGCCGTGGCCGCGTCGGCCGCGATCGTCGCCGTCGCCAACCCCTTCACGGCCGGAGCCCAGACGGTCTGTTCCACGGCATGGGACTCCAGCGCAGTCTACGTCGGCGGTGACCAGGTCAGCCACAACGGCACCGAGTACCGCGCCAAGTGGTGGACCACCAACGAGGAGCCCGGCACCACCGGCGAGTGGGGCGTGTGGGAGTCCCTCGGCGCCTGCGGAGGCGGTGGCGAACCCACCGACGAGCCCACCGATGAACCCACCGACGACCCGACCGACCCCGGGCCGGTCGACCCGCCCACCGAGCAGTACAACGTCGCCTACTTCACCGAGTGGGGCGTCTACGGCCGCGACTACCACGTCAAGGACATCGCCACCTCCGGCTCGGCCGAGAAGCTCACCCACATCGTCTACGCCTTCGGCAACGTCCAGAACGGACAGTGCAAGCTCGACGACTCCTTCGCGGCAATCGAGAAGGCCTACACCGCCGCCGAATCGGTCGACGGCGTGGCCGACGCCTGGGACGACCCGCTCCGAGGCAACTTCAACCAGCTCAAGAAGCTCAAGGAGATGTACCCGCACATCGAGGTCGTCTGGTCCTTCGGCGGCTGGACCTACTCCGGTGGCTTCGGCCAGGCCGCGCAGAACCCGGCCGCCTTCGCCCAGTCCTGCTACGACCTCGTCCACGACCCGCGCTGGGACGGCGTCTTCGACGGCATCGACATCGACTGGGAGTACCCGAACGCCTGCGGCCTCACCTGCGACTCCAGCGGCACCGACGCCTACCCGGCGCTGATGCGGGCGCTGCGCGAGGAGTTCGGGAACGAGCTGGTCACCGCGGCGATCACGGCCGACGGCACCAGCGGCGGCAAGATCGACCTCGGCGGCTACGGCGAGGCGGCGCAGTACGTCGACTTCTACATGGTCATGACCTACGACTACTTCGGCGCCTGGGACACCGACGGACCGACCGCCCCGCACTCGCCGCTGAACGACTACAGCGGCATCCCGATCTCCGGCTTCAACGCCTCGACGGCGATCACCAAGCTCAAATCGCTCGGCGTCCCGGCGGACAAGATGCTGCTCGGCTTCGGCTTCTACGGCCGCGGCTGGACCGGCGTCACCCAGGCGGAGCCGGGAGGATCGGCCACCGGCGCCGCCCCGGGCGCCTATGAGGCCGGCATCGAGGACTACGAGATCCTCAAGTCCGAATGCCCCGCCACCGGCACCGTCGCCGGCACCGCCTACGCCAAGTGCGGCAACGAATGGTGGAGCTACGACACCCCGGAGACCATCTCGGGCAAGGTCGACTGGCTCAACAGCCAGGGCCTGCGCGGCGCGTTCTCATGGGAGCTGTCGGGCGACACGCCCAACGGCGAGCTCATGAGCGCCATCCACAACAGTCTCGACTAGTTCCCCTCCACGCGGCGGGCGACCGACACGGCGCTGCCGGTCGCCCGCCGCCACTCCTATTCGCCGGAGGTGTAGACGCCGCGGGCCAGCCGCGCGACCTCCGGGGCGGGGAAGGCGCGCAGACGGCGCAGCAGCTCCCGCCACTCGGGCGTCCACCCGGCTCCGGCGCCCGGTATCTGGATCGTCGACGCCGCGATCACGCACGCGGCGATGTCGCCGGTGGAGGCCAGACGCTCGTAGAACGGCAGGAAGTCCGCCCGTTGCCCCTGCTGCAAGCGGCGCGCCAGCTCCAGCCCGAGCTGGTAGGCCTCCACCGCATCGCCGATCCTCGCGGTCAGCGCACGTATCCGCCACGCGGGGGCGTCCCACGGCAGCGCCGCCAAGAGCAGCTGCGTACCGAGGTCGACCGGCAGCAGCTCGATCAGGCCGTCCGGAAGACGATCCACAATGCTGTGACGCGACCAGGGCATCTTCAACGAGTCGACGACCCGCCCCAGACGCTGACGCACCGGTGAGTCGCGCTCGGCCGTCGCGTTGGGCTCGACGCGGTCGTCCGAACGGAGCCGGCGCACCGCCGTCAGCAGCGGCTCCCAGTCGCCGGCCTCGACCGCGATCGCCCGCAGCGCCGCGGCGGCCGCCGTCCAGTGGGCGGTGGCGTCGAGATCCGAGAACAAGTCCACCAGGGCGTCGTTCAGGTACGTCGAGTACCGCGACCATTGCGCGGCAGCGGGCAGCGCGGCCTCGATCAACCGCTCATCGCCGGACACGGCGGCGTCGGCGAGCAGGTTCCCGTACTCGGAGCGGTGCTCGGGGGCGATCGCGAACGGCGCCACCGTGAGCGCCGCGGCGGCGACGTCGGCCCCGAACCCGACCGACTCCCGCACGATCCGCCTGGCCCACGGCTCGTCGAGCCAGTGGAGGAGACCGGACACGATCGCCGCTCGGACCCCGGCGGACAGCGTCTCGTCGCTCCACAGAGACCGGACGGCCCCTTCGGCGCCCGGCACGCGATGATCGAGCATGAGGCGAACGCCCTGCTTGCGTGCGGCGAGCTTCTCCGATTCGAGCACGGGGGCGATCCGCTCGGCCAGGAAGGCGGGGCGCGCTCGGCGGGCGAGCCTGCCCAGGCCCAGGCCCGCGACGACGGCGTTCGGCCCGTTGGCGTGCTCCATGAGCACTTCCCAGGCCCGCTCGACCGGGACGGCCGTGTCCAGGGCCGCGAGGGCCGAGGCCGACAGGGCTTGGTGTCCGGTCTCCAAGTGCGCTTCGAAGCGGCCGATCGGAGCGCCGGGGACGCGGGACATCGCCGTGACGATCATGGCCCGCTCACGGGTGCTGCGGCGTTCGTCGTTCGCGAGCGAGTCGAGCGTCGTGAGATACCGTTCGCGCAGCCCGGCGGGCCATCGCCGTGTGAGGTGCCTGCCCCGGGGCCGCAGCAGCGCCGAGACGTCGTCGCCCGGGGAGGAGAGCCAGTCGGCGAGCGTGTCGACGCGGTCGCGGATGAGGACCTCGAACACGGCGGGGACGGTCGCGAGCGCGGCGTCGGCCTCCACCAGTTCCGCGGCCGCGGCCGGATCGGCCCTGGCCAAGGCCGCCGCGGCATCGCGGGCGGCGACGGTCTCGCCCGAGCGGGCGACCGCGCGCAGCAGGGAGCCCAGTTCGGGGAGGTCGCGGCAGGTGCGGTCGAGCACCTTCGCGAAGACCAGCACCAGCTTGAACCGACCGACCTCGCACTGGCCGGACATGACGGGGATCAAGCGGCGGCACAGCTCGGCCACGACCGGTCGCGGCAGTTTCCGGAGCGCCCCGGCGAGGTCGCGGCTGCCGCATTCGACGGCGACGCGCGCGAGGTGTTCGAGGCCGAACTCCACCGAAGCCCGAGCCCGGTGGTCGAGCCCTATTCGGATGAACCGCGAGGCCAGCCGCAGCAGCGCCTGGTTGGTCTCCCTGGAGCGCCACGGCGAACCGAGGACGGCGCCGATCAACGCGCTCAGCGGCGCTCGGTGTTCTCGGCGCCACGCGGTCGCGGGCACTGCGGTCAGCGCCTCCAGCGCGGCGGCATGGACCTGGTCCTGGTCGCGGCCGAGCCGGTCGAGCGCGGCGAGCATGTCGGCCACCGCTTCGGATCCGTCGAGGCCGGCGCTTTGCACCAGCCGCTCATAGGCGGTCGCCCGCTCCGCCGCCGAGGTGCGTTCGGTGGCCGCGACGAGCTCGTCGCGGACCTCGCCGTAAGGCAGTTGGCCGCGCAGGGCCTCGCGCTGGGCGCGCGAGTCGGCGACCTTCCGGTGTGCCAGGCGTTCCCGGACCACCTCGTGCCGCAGCGACCGCGGCAGGTCCCTGGAGAAGCCGTGCCAGCGGTCGCCGTCGTAGTCGCCCTGGCATGCGAGGAGGACCTCCCGTCGGCGCGGGTGCGGCAACAGCGGCAGCAGCATCGCCTGGATCTGCCGCAGGCTCCGGCTGCGGCGCGCGAACGCGGCGATGGCGGCGGTGTCGCGCTTCGTCAGGCGCCGGAGGACGCCTTGCTGGAAGCAGACCCGCTTGACCAGCGTCTCCCGCTCGGGCGAGAGGACGAACCGCCACGCCTCGTCCGGGTTCGCGGTGATCAGGCGCGGCAGGACGGGGCCGAGGACCTCCGGCAGGGTCTGGTCCTCCCAGCATCGGTCGAACAGCGCGAGCCAGACCTCGGGCCTGGCCGAGGCCGCGGCGCGCAGGCCCCGCCGGTGATGCGCCCACCATTGCGTCCACTGTGCTCGCGGCAGTTCGGCGAGGCTCTGCGAGGCGTAGTCGGCGAAGACGTCTGGGTGGCGGCGCGCGAGCGTCGCCCAGGAGGCCACAGCGTGGGCGAGGGACGGAAGCGCCTCGGCCACCACCGGGCCGGAGCACGCGCTCAGCAGCCGGGCGGCCTCTCGGTCGCCGAACCGCTCGCGCACCGCGCCGAGGAGCCGGTCGGCCACCGCTTCGCGGCGGTTGCGACGCAGCGCCCGGTAAGCGGACCGCCGGACCTGGAGGGCGCCGTCGAGGACGGTCGAGACGATGGCGTCGTCGAATCCGCCGAGGCGGGCCGCGACGGCGACCGCCGCGGCCGCGATCTCGCAGTCGTCGCGCCCGGCCAGCGCGCCGACGTGCTCGCGATCGCCGGCGACGCTCGCGAGGAACAGGGACAGGTCCGCGGCGAAGTGATCGCGGCCGGCCAGTTCGGCGAGCAGGTCGGCGAACGCGTCGCCGCCGCCGTGCTCGCGGGCGTAGGCGCTGAGGAAGCGGGTGCGCCGACCGATCGGCATGGTCTCGACGCACGCCAGCAGTGCCACGGCGGAGAGCGGTTGAGGGGTCAACGGCATTCCCGGTTCTAGCGAAGTGATGGGGCGTCTCCGCCGCCGGTGCGCGGCGGCCGGATGCATCGGCGAGCGGGGTTCGTCCCGTCAGATGTCACGGCGACCAGTATATGGCCTCGCCCCACCGGCGGGGGTCCGCCGTGGGCCGGGCGGGGCCACACGAAGCGAGTCCCCGGCGCGCCCGAAGGCGCACCGGGGACTCGCTGGTCGATCCGCTAATACCGGAACGGGAAACCCGGGTAGACGTAGCCCGTGCCCCAGTGGGGCATGTACCCGTAGTGTCCGTAGACGTCCTCGTAGTACGGACGCTCGGGCTCGGGCGTCAGCTCCGGGTCGTAGACCGGGCCCGACGCGACGTGCTCGCGGTCCTTGTCGATGTACACGTTCGTGTCGTCGACGCGCGTGATGGCGTCGACCGGAATGAGGACCTGCTTCTTCCCCAGGCCGAGGAAACCGCCGGAGCTCACCTCCAGGAACCGGACCTTGCGCTCCGGCTGGTCGATGAGCAGGCCGTCGACCTTCCCGGTCTCGTCGCCGTTCCGATCGATCACCGTCTGGCCGCGGACGTCGTCGACCTCGTTGGCGACCGTCAGATCGGTGTCGCCGAGCCGTACGAGCGTCGATGTGTCACCAGCCATGATGTGCCCTCCATCCTGTTTGACGCCGAGTGGATACCCGGCGCGGAGACGACAAAACACGCAGGTCGCCAAGGGCGAACGCTTAGCGCTCGTCGCGGACGATCCGGCCGGCCTTCATGACGAGCTTCAGGTGCTCGGCCGGAGTGGTCAGGACCCGGATGTCGGCGAGCGGGTCGCCGTCGAGGACGAGGAGGTCGGCGAGCGCGCCCGGAACGATGCGCCCGATACGGCCTTCGGCGCCGAGCAGGCGCGCGGCGGTCACCGTCGCGGAGCGAATGACGTCGGCAGCGGGAACGACCTCGGAGCGGATGCGGAACTCGTCGAGCTGATGGCGGCGCATCCCGCCGAGCAGGTCGGTGCCGAAGACGATGTCGACCCCGCCGCGGTGGGCGCGCTCGAGTGCCGCGAGACCGGCCTCCAGGACGAGCTGGTTCTTCTCGAGGCTCGCGGCGGGGAGTCCGTACCGCGCGCCCTCGGCCGCCATCCGCTGGTAGGTCACCAGCGTCGGGACCAGGAACGCCCCGCGTTCGCGGAACAGCTCGACGCTCGAATCGTCGATCAGGTTCCCGTGCTCGATGGACCGGACCCCGGCCTCCAGACCGCGATTGACGGCCTTCGCGGTGTAGGCGTGCCCGGCGACGTACCGGCCCGCGGCCTCGGCCTCCTCGACGGCCGCGCGGATCTCATCGAGGGAGAACTGCGTCGAGTCGATCCGGTCGGTGGGGGAGGCGACGCCGCCCGAGAGCATGATCTTGACGTGGTGGGCGCCGGTGCGCAGCTGCTCGCGGGCGGCCCGGCGGACCTCGTCGACGCCGTCGCAGACGCGCCCGATGTCGGGGCAGCAGTGGTGGTCGTCGCGGACGGCGCGGCCGCGCGGACGCAGGTCCGCATGCCCGCCGGTCTGCGAGAGCGCCTGACCGCCGAAATAGACGCGCGGGCCCGGCGCGATGCCCTCCTCGACCGCGTCGGCGATCCCGAAATCGGCCCCGCCCGGGTCGCGCACCGTCGTGAACCCCCGCTGCAGCATCTCGCGCAGCTCCACGGCCGCCTTGAGCGCCACGTAACTCGGCGACTGGTCGGCCAGCGAGGCCAGGTCGGCGGTGAAGGCCTTGACGTGGACGTGGGCGTCGATCAGGCCCGGCATGAGCGTCCGCCCGCCCAGGTCGATCACGCGCGCGCCTTCCGGCGCCGCGACCTCCGCGCCGCCGACCTCGACGATCTGCCCGTCGCGCACCAGCACCCGGCGGTCCTCGATCAGCGCCCCGGCCACCGGATCGAGCAGCCAAGCGCGCTCGAACACGACCGTTTCTTCCATCCTCGTCCTCCTCGTCGATCAGAGCCGATCACGCCGCCCGAAGAAACCCGGCGGCGGGTGTCGATTCGAGCCGGGCCCGTTCGACATGGGGGTGAGGGACCATCCTCGCACCGCATAGAGCCGAAGGAAGAAGACCATGCGCACATTGATCGTCACCGCGTTCGTCTCCGTCGACGGGGTCATGGAGGCCCCCGGCGGCGAACCCGGATACCGCAACACCGGCTGGACCATCAAGACCGTGGAGTTCGACGAGGCCGCCTACGAGCTCAAGGGCCGCGAGCAGGAGGAGACCACCGCCCTGCTGGTAGGGCGGCACTCCTACGAGGCGTTCGCGCCGGTCTGGCCGCAGATGGAGGAGTTCGCCGGGTACAACGCCATGCCGCGCTACGTCGTCTCGAGCACGCTTGAGCAGGACGACCCGCGCTGGCCGGCCACGGTGCTGCGATCGGTCGACGACGTCGCGGCGCTCAAGGAGACCGAGGGCGGACCGATCGCCGTGCACGGCAGCGCCACGCTCGGCAAGAGTCTGGCCGACGCGGGCCTGGTCGACCGCTATCACCTGCTGGTCTTCCCGGTGCTGCTCGGCGCCGGCAAGCGGCTGTGGAGCGAGGCCGACAAGGACTGGACCAAGCTGAACCTGGTCGACCACGAGGCCTACGCCAACGGCATCCAGAAGCAGGTCTTCGAGGTCGTCCGCTGAACCGCGAGCGGGCGTCGGGCGAGTGCTCGCCCGACGCCGGCGCAGCCCCGTGACGCGGCCGCTATTCGCCGGCGCGGGCGCGCCGGCGGTGGGCGCGGACCTTGGCGATGCTGCCGCAGGAGCGCCCCTCGGGGCCGCCGGCGGTCATCAGGCACCAGCGCTTGCTGCCGTTGCGGCTGTGGTCGTAGAAGACCCAGCGGCAGTCGGGGCAGGCTTTCAGCCTCCGCCAGTGGCCTGCCGCGATCGCCTCGAGCACGGCCGCGACCAGGTCGCCGGCGCGATCGCCTCGGTGGCTGAAGCCGACCGCGCCATCGGCCACCCGGGGGCGCAGCTCCAGGCGGCCGATCCACTCGTTGACGACGTCTGCGGTGTCGGCGGAGCGTTCGACCGTCCTGCGGAGGTCCGCGCGCAGCGCCAGGAGCTCGTGCCGGCGCGCCTGCGGCAGTCCCGCCTGTTCGGCGTACTCGTCGAAGTGGTCTTCGGCTCGCCGCGTGTCGTTGGGGATGCGCCAGGTGTTGAGCAGGGCGCGCACCGCCTCCAGCGCGCCCGGCGCTTCCTGACCGCTCCCAGTGCTAACCACCGAATCATCATACCGGTATACACGGCCGCATCGGTATGTTAACTTGTGAAAATGATAGATGGTTATCACGAAGCCGATGGCGACCGGAGCGTCATGTGGACTCCGAGGCAATGGCCCGGATCCGAGCACCTGGCGCTGCGCATGAGCGGCGACGGGATCACCGCGGACGGGATCGTCCTCGCCGCCCTCGACGAGGGGCTGACTCGGCTGGCCTACCGGATCGAATGCGACCGTGCCTGGGCCACACGCTCGGTGGTGATCGATCTCCACGGCCATGCTCGCCGCATCCTCACCCGCGACGAACGCGGCCGTTGGTTCGAGAACGGCGGTGAACGGGCCGACCTGGACGGATGCGTCGACGTCGACATCGCCTTGACGCCGTTCAGCAATACGCTTCCGATCCGGCGCCTGGGCCTTGCGCCGGGGGATGCCGCGGATCTGCGGATGGTCTATATCGAGCCCGTGCCCGAGCCGAACATCGCTCCGACCGAGCAGCGCTACACCCGCCTCGAGAGCGGCTACCGCTTCGAGTCGGAGGGCTTCCGCGCCGACCTGCCGGTAGACGAGGACGGCCTCGTCACCGACTATCCCGGCCTCTGGACCATGGAGTGACCGCGCGGAGGCCCCGCCTCACTCGCGTGAAGCGGGGCCTCTCGGCTGCAACGGTGCGGTACGCGTCAGATCCAGCTGTGCGCGTGCACTCGCTTGTCCCACTCGCCGGGATGGAGGACCTCTACGAGGTCGTCGCAGTCATCGTCCCAGTAGAGACGCACCTCGTGGTCGAGGTTGTTGATGGCCGACCCGATCTTCCAGTCGGGTGCGACGTCGCAGTTGGGGCCGGGGTTGTAACGGACCGACATAGGTCCTTCGAAGGACTTGCCCTTCCAGAAGCAGACCGCGTTGTGCGGGCAATCCTCGGGCCAGTCGTCATGGTCCGATCCGGCCGCCGCCGGTGTCGCGAATGCGGCGATGGTGAAGCATGCTGTGGCGACGCCCGCCAGGATGCGTTTGCGCATGATGTGATTCCCCCTTCTCTTCCACCGGATCGGTGACCCGGTGGGGCACTTGCATTGAACCGCTACATGCGGTCATGAATAAGATACGTAGTGTGATCATCTCGGGGGTCGGTTCCACGGCAACGTCGCGGTGAACGAGAAGCGCTTCAGGGCAGATGGGGCAGATAGTGTCGGCTACCCGACAGATTCGCGTCGGCGTCTCGACCGGGTGTGGACCGGCCGGTCCGGCGATACGGTAGGCCGATGAACCGATTCGAAGGCAAGGTCGCCGTCGTCACGGGCGGTGCCAAGGGCATCGGCGAGGCCTGCACGGCTCGCCTCGCGAGCGAGGGCGCGGCCGTGTACGTCGCCGACATCGACGAGGAAGCGGGGCGGCGCATCGCCGAGGAGACCGAAGGCGACGTCTACTTCCACCGGTGCGACGCCTCCAGCGCCGCTGACTGGGCGGCGCTGTCCGCGGCCGTGCTCGACGTTCACGGGCGCATCGACGCGGTGGTCTCCAATGCGTTCGCCAACGTCCGCGGCGCGCCCCATGCACTGTCCGAAGCGGACTGGGGTCTGACGGTCGACGTCACGCTGAAGGCCACCTACCTGGGTGTCAAGGCGTTCATCGAGCCGCTGCGGGCCGTGCGCGGCGCGGTGGTGGCCGTCTCCTCGGTCCACGCCCGCCGCTCGCAACCGGGCTACACCGCCTACGCCGCCGCCAAGGGCGGGCTCAGTGCGCTCATTCGGCAGCTCGCCGTCGAGTACGCCCCTGAGGTCCGGTTCAACTCGGTCGCACCCGGCCCTATCCGCACCACCCATTGGGCGGACACCTCCGAGGAGGAGATCGCCCGCGCGGGCGACGGCACCCTCATCGGCCGCATCGGCCGACCCGAGGAGGTCGCCGCCGCCGTCGCCTTCCTCGCCTCCGAGGAGGCGAGTTACGTGACAGGTGCCGAACTGCCCGTGGACGGTGGGTGGCTCGCCATGAAACGCTGACGCATCAGCACCCGCGAGCGGTTCACCCGCCGAGGGCGGTCGCGCCGGGGCCGATCGTCAGCACCGGCGGGCCGTGCACGGCCGGCTCGCGCCACATCGAGAGCCGCCCACATGCGCAGCGCGCGTACACCACGGTGCCGGTGGAGGTCCGATGGCGGGACACCACGGTCAAAGCCTCGCTCATCGCCAGTTCGCAGATCGGGCAACGGTCTTCGGTGTTGGTCATGACTCAAGTCTCGGCCTAGAATCGTCCGGTAACAACGAAAGTTTCTTCACCGGACCATTTGGGATTGTCGAATGATCGATCCGCGCCTTCGGACCTTGCGCGCGCTGCGGGCGCACGGCACGGTCACCGCCACCGCCTACGCGCTGCACCTCACGCCGTCGACGGTCTCCCAGCAGCTCAAACAGCTCTCGCACGAGACCGGTATCAAACTGCTCGAGCCGATCGGCCGCCGCGTCCGCCTGACGCCGGCCGCCGAACTGCTGCTGGAACACGCGGACGGCCTGTTCGCGCAATGGGAACGCGCCAAAGTGGACCTGGCGGCATATGCGGACGGCGAGATCGGCACGCTGCGCATCTGCGGCCTCTCCAGCACCGTGTCCGCTTTCATCGCGCCCACCGCGGCCCGCCTGCGCGCCGAGTATCCGGGCGTGCGGCTCCATCTGGCCGCCGTCGAGTCCGAGGCGGCGTTCCGTCTGCTGGAGGCCGGCGAGACCGACATCGCGATCTTCCACCCGACCGAATCCACGCCGCCGCCCTCCGACAGGCGCTTCGAACAGGAGTTCCTGTTCGACGACATCGAGGACCTGCTGGTACCGGCCGGCCATCCCTTCGCGGCCCGCGAGAGCATCGAACTCGCCGAGGCCGCGGACGAGGAGTGGATTGACATGGGGAGCTGCGTCGACCAGCACCAACTGCTGTTGAGCGCCGCGGCGGCGGCGGGATTCACACCCGATATCGCGCATCAGGCCGACACCTGGGACAGCGCCTCCGGTCTGGTCTGCACCGGCTTCGGGGTGACCCTGTTCTCGCGGCTGGCGTCGATCCCGGCAGAGCACGAAGTGGTGCGAGTGCCGCTGCGTGGGCATTCGCGCCCCATCCGCCGGATGTTCACCGCGGTGCGTCGCGGCAGCAGGGCGCAACCGGCCATCGCCCGCGGACTGACCGCCCTCAGCGAGGCCGTCCGCCGGCGCGGCTGAGCCCCGCTCACTCGCGTTGCCAACCGAACTCGGCGTACGCCGCACCGTCCGCGATGCGGTCGAGCGCGTGCTCGACGTAGCCGACGAGCGCCGTCATGTCGCCCGGCTCCGCCCACGTGAGCCGGGCGCACTTGTGCGGCTCGCGGTTTCGCGGCCGGCCGACGAACCGGGACGCGCGGAAGAACAGGTCGACCCGTTCCTCGCCGTCGATCGGGTCCATCTTGTGCTGTGTCAGCACCAGCGCCAGGTCCGCGGGATCGACCTCGACCCCGAGCTCTTCGGAGCATTCGCGCACGGCCGCCGCGGAAGCACTCTCGCCCCGTTCCACGTGTCCGGCCGGCACACTCCACTGTCCGTCGGCGTAGCCGGTGCCCGCGCGCTGGGCGAACAGGACGTCATGTCCGTCGAAGAGGAGTACATGGACGGCGAGCGGGTAGACGTTGCTCGATTTCGGGCTCATGTTGTCTCACCTCTGACCTCTATGCTCAGCGCCCGCGGCTCGGTCCGCCGCTCCCGTGCCGCCCCACAGCATGCCATGCGGGCCGACGCCGGTCTCCGACGCGAATGCTTCGCCGTCCTGCTCGGCCGGTGACGCTCACGGCGTCCCTGCGGTCGAGCGGCGGCGCGTGAGCCGCGAGGCGAGGGCGATGAGGGCCGCGGCCGTCAGGGCGATCGAGACCGGCCGCAGGATCAGACCCCACGGCCAGGCGGGGCCGGCCAAGTCCTCCGGGGTGCGGTACTCGAGCGACTTGGCGACCCATCGGGCGGTGGCGACGTCGTAGAAGTCGGCGATGTCGCGCAGCGCCCCGTCGAACGCGAAGCCCGGCTCCTGGTGCAGAAAGTCGGGGGCCAGTCCTTCCGGCAGATCGAGATCCTCGGCCGCGCGAGCCGCGTCGGCTCCGGGAACCACCAAGCGGTCCAGTTTGGGCGCGGCCGAATCCAGGTCTCCCCGTGGCACGAAGACCAGACCGTGCCGCGACTCGATCGGCCCGCCGTCGGCGGTCACCGCGAGCGGGCGGGCCAGATACGAGAGCTCCGTATAGGGCCGGAACGCCGACGCCAGCGCGATCTCGCCGACCCCCTCGGTGAGCAGGACGCCCATGGTGGGCCGGTCGAATCGGTAGCCGGCGCTGAGCAGCCCGACCAGGTCGGCGGGCGCCGGCCGGGAGCGCTCGGTCTCGGACGCCACGCCGGGCACGTAGTCCGGCCAATGCACCGCCCTCGCCGCGCGCTCGGCGGCCTCCGCTCCGACGAGCCGCTCCACGGCCCGCAGCGTGCCGTCCACGCCGGACAGGACGCCGGCGGTGGTGACGATGTCGCCGTCGTCGACGTAGCGAGTCCCTTCCTGCCAGTCGACCGAGGGATAGTCGCGACGCAGGCCGATCAGTCCCAGCCAGTGCGACGTCGCGGGCCGGTCGTCCAGCATGCCGCCCGCCGCCAGCACCGCTGCGCCGACGCACACGGCCACCAGCAGCGGGTCGCCGTCGGCCCGCTGGCGCCGCAGCCATTCGACGATCGGCTCGGAGCTCGGCTCGGCCGAGTCCCTCAGCTGCGGTACCACGATGACGTCCGCGGTGGAGTCGGAGCGCTCGTCGAACTGGTCGAACGTCAAGTCGGGCACGAGGTCCAGGCCTCCGGTCAGTGGCACCGGATCGGGCTCCTCGGCGACGGTGTAGACGTTGAAGGCCCCGGTAGCGGCCAGCACCTCATACGGCACCAAGCTGTCCGCGATGTTCGTGCCCTCCGGGCTCAACACGATCACCGCGGTCGGCTTGGCCGGATCGTGCTCCTGCGCCGCGACCGCCGCAGCGGCGGACGCTTCGCCTTCGCGCTCCGGATAGACCGAGTCCACGGCCCCCGTGATCCCCGCCGCCGCGACCGCGGCGACGGCGGCGGACACCGCTAGGGTCTTCAGCGCGATGCGCCCGGCGGCCCACCAGCGCCCGCGCTCGCGGCTCGGGGCCTCGTCGACCGGCCGCGGTTCGGTGGTGCATTCGTTGATGCTCATGCCGTCAATCTCATCCGAGCCGCGGCGGTCTCACCAGTGCCGAAAGCACCACTCTATTCGTGAATCCGCACGTGAACGGCATGCATTTGTCACATGTGGAGATGACGCGTCGGCCGAGTGCGCGTCGGTGCCGGCCGTCTCAGTGCCGGCCGCAGCTCCCGCCGAGGCGGTCGACGGCCTCCCGAAGGACCTCCGCTCGCTTGCAGAAAGCGAAGCGGACCTGCGTGCGGCCTTCGCCGGGGGAGTCGTAGAACACGGCGTTGGGCACGGCGACGACACCGCAGCGCTCGGGGAGGGCGCGGCAGAAGGCGAAGCCGTCGGTCTCACCCAGCGGTGTGATGTCGGTGGTGAGGAAGTAGGTGCCCTGGGGCCGGTAGACCTCGAATCCGGCGGACGCGAGCCCGGCCGACAGGAGGTCTCGCTTGGTGTGCAGGTCCCTGCGGAAGTCGTCGAAGTAGGCGTCGGGCAGGTGCAGGGCCTCGGCGATGGCGTACTGGAAGGGGCCGGCGCCGACGTAGGTCAGGAACTGCTTGGCCGTGCGCACGGCGGCGACGAGGTCCGCGGAGGCGGTCATCCAGCCGACCTTCCAGCCGGTGAAGGAGAAGGTCTTGCCCCCCGAGGAGATGCCGACCGTGCGCTCCCGCATGCCGGGCAGCGAGATCATCGGGACGTGCTCACCGTCGAAGACGAGGTGTTCGTAGACCTCGTCGGTGACGACCAGGAGATCGCGGGCGATGGCGAGCTCGGCGATGGCGGCCAGTTCCTCGCGGGTGAGGACCATGCCGGTCGGGTTGTGCGGAGAGTTGAGCAGCAGCAGGCGGGTGCGCGGCGTGATGGCGTCGCGGAGCGCGTCGATGTCGGGGCGGAAGTCGGGGGCGCGGAGCGTGAGGGGGACTCGTCTGGCGCCGGCCATGGCGATGCAGGCGGCGTAGGAGTCGTAGAACGGCTCGAGGGCGATGACCTCGTCGCCGGGTTCGAGGAGGGCGAGCATGGAGGCGGCGATCGCTTCGGTGGCGCCGGCGGTGACCAGCACTTCGCTGTCGGGATCGAAGGAGAGGCCGTAGCGCCGGCGCTGGTGTTCGGCGATGGCCTGCCGCAGCTCGGGGACGCCGGGGCCCGGCGGGTACTGGTTCCCGCGGCCGTCCCGGATCGCGCGGACGGCGGCCTCGGCGATCTGCGCCGGGCCGTCGGTGTCCGGAAAGCCCTGGCCCAGGTTGATGGCGCCGGTGCGCTGAGCCAGCGCCGACATCTCGGCGAAGATCGTGGTGCCGAACCCTTCGAGCCCGCGGTTCAGCAATGGCCTGTCCTGCATGTGTTCACCCGCGCTTCCTACGTCGAAGTCTCGTATGACCATACGCAGCAGGGCGCGATCGGATCGCCGACCTCCGTCCGCGAGGGCACCGTCCGATGCGGCGGTGCCCCCGCGGTCGTCGTCATTCCGGGGTGGCGGGCATCGCGGACGGGTCGTAGGCCAGCAGTTCCCAGCTGTGGCCGTCCGGGTCGTCCACGGCCCGGTTGTAAAGCCAGCCCATGTCCTGCGCGGGCCGGGGCTCGGTGCCGCCGGCGGTCACGGCTGCGGCGGCCAGGCGGTCGACCTCCTCCTTGGAGTCGGCCGCCAAGGCCAGAATCGACTCGATGGCGCCGGAGGCGATCTGCCGCGAGGTGAACCGGGAGAACTGCTCGTGGGTCATGAGCTGTACGGCGATGGCCTCGCTGAGGACCACTTGCGCTGAGGTCTCGTCGGTGAACTGGGGATTGAGCGTGCCGCCCATCGCGAGATAGAACGCCTTGCTCGCCTCCAGGTCGGCGACGGGAAGGTTGACGTAGATCTGGGTGAATGCCATCGAGGGCTCCTCGTTTCGAGCGGCCGGTCCTTCCGGCCTGGTTCGAACTTACGGCCGCACCTCGGCATCGGTCTTGTACAGAAGCGACAGCATCTCCTCGCCCGCGAGCCGCTGCAGCTCGGTCGCCTTGCGGCCGACGAACCGCTTCAGCGACCGGGCCAGGTGCGGCTGGTCGTGATAGCCGACCTGGTGCACGACCTCGGCGGCGGCCTCGCCCTGCCGCAGCAGCATCGCGGCCCGGCGCGCCCGCTCGATCTGCCGGATGGTGCCCTGTGTGAGTCCCGTGGCGGCGGCGACCCGGCGCTGCACGGATCGGGGCGTGACCAGCATGGGCGCGTCTCCGGCGAGGACGTCGGCGATCAGCGGGTCCCGGACCAGCAGTCCGGCGCGGACCAGGCGGTCGACGAAGGTCTCCGCGTTCTCGTAGCCGGGGATCTCCCATTCGTCGCCCGCCAACACGAAGGTGCGCGCCGTCGTGTGCGGGCTCATCACGCTCGTGTCGACGAGGCTCGGGACCGGTAGGTTCCGCATGAACGCGCCGTGCCGGAAGATCACCCCGAACGTGCCGTCGATCCGGGCGCCCATGGGGATCACCGTGGGACGGGTCTCGGGACCGCGCACCGACACGTTGGTGACGCCGTCGACAGTCCATGCGATGAGCTCCCAGTTGGAGTTCGCCACCGACACCATTCGTTCGGGGGAGAAGGACGTGCCGGACGACCCGTCGTCCGCCACCTGGTAGACCCGCTCGATATAGGGCGAGTCCGACGACCGGTGGTCCAGCCCCGGTACGCCGTCGAAGCGATCGTGTGCCACCTCACGCATAGTAGCGCCGTGTGCGGGGGCCATCGAATGATGCCGACTACGCCGGTCCGGGCCGGGAACTGTCCGACCGCGCGAGCGGACGATGCAGTCAGGTCCTCACCGCCGTCTCGTCGCCGAGTCGGCCGGCGACCGCGCGCAGCGCGGCGATGACGGCTTGGAGGCTTGCCGACCGTTCCTCTCTCGTCGCGGCTACCGCCGTCCGGCCGAGCCAGGCTGGATCGTCGACGCGGACGGTCGCGATGTCGGCCGGCAGACCGGGCGCGGCGACGGAGGCGGGCCCGGACGGCGCTCCGGACCGGTCGCCGGGGAACCGTGAGCGGTCGCGGCGTGTGCGGCTCGGCCGGTTCAGCGCACCCGGTCGTAGACCAGGGCGATCTCGCCCAGGTCGCCGGCCGCGTGATGTGCCAGCGTCCACTTCGTGGCCGGCAGGCCGTCCTCGA
Source organism: Glycomyces tarimensis (assembly GCF_054776215.1). Taxonomy (NCBI): domain Bacteria; kingdom Bacillati; phylum Actinomycetota; class Actinomycetes; order Glycomycetales; family Glycomycetaceae; genus Glycomyces; species Glycomyces tarimensis. The sequence goes on along the minus strand of NZ_BAAHCB010000001.1, from coordinate 25,061 downwards.
ACAGTCGCCGACCGCCTCCGGCGATCTCGGGGACCATCATGAGATACAGCCGGTCGAGCAGGTCCGCCGAGAGCAGGTCCTTGATGACGCTCGCGCTGCAGTTGACGAGGATGTCGCCCTCACCGGAGGCCTTGAGCTCGGTCACGACCTCCGCGGTGGGGGCGTTCACGACGCGGGTGCGTTCCCAGGGCGCCTCGGTCAGCGTGCTCGTAAGGACCACCTTCTCCGTCTCTACCAGCCATTTCGCGTATCCGCGATCGCGCGGATCGGCGTTCTCGTCGTCGGCGACGGGCGGCCAGTAGCCCATGAAGCCCTCGGCGTTCAAGCGCCCGAGCAGTGCCGTCGTCGCGCCTTCGCACATGCGCTCCATGTGGTCTCGTGCGACCTCACCGGTCGCATACGGGATGATCGCGCTGAGGTCGCCGGGACCTCCGGGACCGTTGTAGCGTCCGTCGAGGCTGAGGTTCAGGTTCGCGGCCACGCTGCGGCCGGTCGAGTCGTTCATTTCTTGCTCCTTGTGTCGGTAGTGGGCTCGTGCGCTTCCCCGGCGATGGCCGCGGCGAGCTTGTCGAGCGTCTGGCCGAAGCCGATCTCGATCCCCGCGATGAAGTCCGCCGAGTCGACCGTGCTGTCGGTGATGCGGTAATGGACGTCGAGATCCGTGCCGCTGCCGGTGGACCGGAGGTCGTAGCCGACATGAGCGGTGAAGGCGACGGCGCCGTCGGGGAGCAGCGGTGAGAGCCGATAGGCCAGGCGCTCACCGGCTCGCGCCTCGTCGACGACGCCCTCGGCGCGCCCGGCGACCACGTCGGACTCCTCGGCGTCCTCGGCATCGCGGTACTCCTGGACGATCCGAGCGCCCGGTCGCGCCTCGAAGACGAGCTGGGAGACGCGGAGGTCGTCGGGCGTCCACCATCGGGCGAGGAGCCGGGGCTCGGTCAGGTAGCGCCAGACCAGTTCGGGCCCGCCCTTGAGCGACCGGAGGAATCGGAACGAGCGGCCGTCGGCCCAACCCGGCTCCTCCGCGGCGAGCCGCTCGGCCTCAAGAGACAGGCCGTAGCGGTCGAACGTCGAGTGCGGGCCGCCGACGAGGTCGGCGGCGTCGGCGAGTCGGCTCAGCGCCGCCGCCAGATCCCGCAGGGCCGCGGGCCGGAGCGCGTAGATGCGGCGCTGGCCGGTGCGCTGGGAGGCGGCGAGGCCGACGCGTTCGAGGTGCTGCAGGTGCTTGGTCGTTTGCGGCTGGCGTGCGTCGGCGAGCTGGGCGAGGACGCCCACTGGGCGGGGCCGCTCGGCCAACAGGTTCACCAGCCGCCAGCGGACCGGGTCGGCCAGCGCCGCGAGGAGATCTTCCATGCAAGAAGTATTCCATGGAACGAATATTCTTGTCAAGGAATATATGTGGGGGATCTGTAAACCGGCGTACGCGCCTCGGCGCTGGCATCACCACCGTCTGACACTCAGGACGACTTCGGCACGCGCGGTCGATCGTCGCCGCGGAACGCGGATCCAACGCCCCTCGTGAACTGCCCCGGGCGCCCTGGTGCGGGGAGGCGTCGGAAGGGTCGTTCGATACCGTGGAACGCGAGGCAGACAAGGTGAGCCGGAACCGCTTCCGGCACTTCGACTGATCAGAGCCGACGCTCACCAGGAGTTCCATTGCACCAGCACCACCGCGCCGTCCGGCTCCGCATCGATCGCTTCCTCCGGGAGCGGCTCGAACCCGCGCAAGTGCGGGCGAGTGCTCCGGTCCGGCTCGAAGCCTGGACGGCTCCCGGAGAACCGGTGCCGTTCGCCGAGGCCGCCGCCCAGTCCTTCGCGCCGGTGGAGCCCGGCCACGCGTGGGGGCGGCCGTGGGGCACCGTCTGGTTCCGCCTGACCGGGACCGTGCCGGCCGAGTGGGTGGCCGATCCCGCCGACATCGAACTCGTCGTCGACCCGGGGTTCATCGGGGACGCCGCGGGCTTCCAGGTGGAGGCCCTGGTCTTCGACGGCACTGGGCGCACGCTCAAAGCGATCGAGCCGAAGAACGACTACGTTCGCCTCGGCCTGGCACCGGGCGAGTCCTTCGAGCTCTACGTCGAGGCCGCCGCGAATCCCAACGTCGACGAGGGCAACAGGTTCGCGCCGACACCCATGGGCCGTCTCGAGACGGCGCCCGAGGACCCGATCTACCGGCTCCGGCACGTCGCGGTCGTCCACCGCGACGTGCCGGTGTGGGAACTGATCCAGGACGTCGCCGCCGTCCACGGGCTGGCACTCGAGCTGCCCGACGCTTCTCCCCGCCGCGCCGAGCTGTTCACCGCCTTGGACGCGATGGTGGACGCCGTCGACCCCCGCGATGTGCACGCCACCGCCGAAGCCGGCAGGGCCGCACTGCGCGAGGCCCTGGCCGCGCCGGCCTCCCGCAGCGCCCACCGCGTGTACGCCGTGGGCCACGCGCACATCGACTCCGCATGGCTGTGGCCGGTCCGCGAGACGGTGCGCAAGTGCGCGCGCACGTTCTCCAACGTGCTCGACCTCATGGACGCCGACCCCGACCTGGTCTTCGCGTGCTCCTCGGCACAGCAGTTCGCGTGGATCAAGGAGCACTACCCTCAACTGTTCGAACGCATCCGAGCCCGCGTGGCCGAGGGCCGCTTCGTCCCCGTCGGGGGAATGTGGGTCGAGTCGGACACGAACATGCCCGGTGCCGAAGCGATGGCGCGCCAGTTCGTCGAGGGCAAGCGCTTCTTCCTGGAGGAGTTCGGCGTCGACACCGCTGAGGTGTGGCTTCCCGACTCCTTCGGGTACACGGCCGCCCTCCCTCAGATCGCGCGGGCGGCCGGAGCGGACTACTTCATGACGCAGAAGCTCTCGTGGAACGAGGTCAACCGGTTCCCGCACCACACCTTCGACTGGGAGGGCATCGACGGCACGCGGATCTTCGCGCACTTCCCGCCGGTCGACACCTACAACTCGACGCTGTCGCCCGCCGAGCTGGCGCACACCGAGCGCAATTTCGCGGACAAGGGCAGGGCCAACACGTCCCTGGCGCCCTTCGGTTTCGGCGACGGCGGTGGCGGGCCCACCCGCGAGATGATGGCCGCCGCCCGCCGCGCCGCGGACCTCGAAGGGTCGCCGGCGGTGCGGCTCGCGAAACCGATCGACTTCTTCGAGGCGGCGGTCGCCGAGCACGAGCCGCGACCGGTATGGCACGGCGAGCTCTACCTCGAGAACCACCGCGGCACCTACGCCTCCCAGGCCCGTACCAAGCGCGCCAACCGGCGCAGCGAGGCGCTACTCCACGAGGCCGAGCTGTGGGCGGCCACCGCGACCGTCCGCACCGGCGCCACCTACCCCGCCCGCCTGCTGCGCCGCGTCTGGCGCTCGGTGCTGCTCAACCAGTTCCACGACATCCTGCCCGGCTCGTCGATCGGCTGGGTCTACGACCAGGCCGAGGCGGAGTACCGCCGGATCGAGGCCGAGCTCGAGTCGGTCATAGCCGACGCTGTGGCCGCCCTCGGCGAGCCCTCGGGGGACGTGTCCGGGGAGCGCTTCGTGAACTCCGGTCCCTACGAGCTCGACGGGGTGCCCGCGTTCTCGGTGGCGCCCCGCCGGGTCTCCGGCTCGGTCGACGTCGAGCGGTCCGAGGGAACGATCACCGTGCGCAGCGACGCGATCGTTCTGGTGCTCGACGGCGACGGTCTCATCACCTCACTGGTCGACCGGGCGACCGGGCGCGAGACCGTCCCTCCAGGAGAGCGCGGCGGCCTGCTCCAGCTGTTCAACGACACCCCGCGGCGCTACGATGCCTGGGACGTCGACATCGAATACCGGCGTTCCCAGCGGGATCTCGCCACCGCCGACGAGGTCGAGGTGATCGAAGACGCCGTTGAGCGCGCGGTCGTGCGCACGGTGCGCGCCTTCGGCCGCTCGACCGTCGAGCAGACCTTCACCGTCGAGGCCGGGCGCCGCGCGGTCGGCATCGAGACCGCCGTCGACTGGCACGAGCAGCAGCAGATGCTCAAGCTCGCGTTCCCGGTCGACGTGCACACCGCTTCGGCGCGATCGGAGATCCAGTTCGGGCACATCGAGCGCCCCACGCACACCAACACCAGCTGGGACGAGGCGCGCTTCGAGACATGCGCGCACCGCTGGGTGCACGTCGACGAGGCCGGTTGGGGTCTGGGCGTGGCGAACGACGCGACGTACGGCCACGACATCACGCGACATCCGCGACGCGGCGGCGGCACCTTCTCGGTCGTGCGCCAGACGCTCCTCAAATCGCCGCTGTTCCCGGACCCGACCGCCGACCAGGGAGCCCATGTCTTCCGCACCTCGCTCGTCCCGGGCGGGATCGCCGAGGCCGTGCGTGCCGGCTACCGGCTCAACCTGCCGCTGCGGAGCACCTACGCGGGCCCGGTCGAACCGCTCGTGAGCGTCGAGAACCCGGCCGTGGTCGTGGAGACGGTCAAGCTCGCCGACGACGGCTCCGGCGATGTCGTCGTGCGACTCTACGAGGCGTACGGGAGGCGAACGCAGGCCGTGCTGCGCACGGGCTTCCGAGTGAGCGGCGTGGTCGAGACGGATCTGCTCGAACGCGCCGTCGAACCCGCCGCCGTGCGATCGGGCGATGCCGAGACGGTGGCGCTCGCGCTGCGGCCGTTCCAGCTCGTGACCCTGCGATTCGCGGAGGAGGCAACCGGAATCGGCTGAAGTCCGCCTCGATCAGGCCCTGTTGTAGGCGTGGGCGGCGAGCGGGGCGAACAGCAAAACCAGTGCCAGTGACCAGCCCAGGGTCCAAAGGACGTCACCGACGACGGTATGGCCGGCCGGGATGGCGTCGGGGCCGAGCATGAGGCCGCGCATGGCATTGGCGACGACGGTGACCGGCTGGTGCGCGGCGAAGGCTTGGAGCCAGCCGGGCATGGTCCCGACCGGGACGAACACGGCGCTGGTGAAGCCGAGCGGAAAGACGAGCAGGTAGACGGCGGCCTGGACGGCCTCGGCGGAGCGGATGAGCAGCCCGACGGTCACCATCATCCACGCGACGCCGAACGAGAAGACCAGCGCGACTGCGACGGCGGCCAAGACGCTGAGGAGGTCGCTCTGCCAGCGGAAGCCGATGACGGCTCCGACGCCGAGCATGACCAGTACCGTGAGCAGTGCCCGAGCGAGATCGGCGATGGTGCGCCCGGCGGGGACGGCGAGGCGCGCCATGGGGAGCGAGCGGAATCGGTCGACGGCGCCTCGCTGGAGATCCTCGGCCATGCCGGCGGCGGTGTTCGCGCCGGAGAACAGCGCGAACTGGGCGATGAGCCCGGGGATGAGCCAGTTGACGTAGGCGTCCTCGGCGCCGGGCGGCAGCGTCGCGCTGACGGCGCCCCCGAAGACGTAGGTGAACATGAGGATGAATATCACCGGCATGACCGCCGAGAGGGGCAGCACTCCTGGGGTTCTGATGGTGCGGCGGAGGTTTCGCCGGGTGATGACGGCGGTGTCGGTGAGCAGTCGTCCGGTGGGCGAGCCGGTGGCGGCGGAGGCGGTCATGGTCGGCTCCTTCAGCGATCGGTCGCGGCTGGGCGGTGGTGAGTGAGTTCGAGGAAGACGTCGTCGAGGGTGGGCTTGCGCAGGGCGACGCCGGTGGGCCGGATGTCGTTGGCGTCGAGCGCGTCGAGCGCGGCTCGCAGGTCGGCGTAGCCGCGTGGAGCCGGTACGAACAGCCCCTCTCCGTCTACTGTGGCGGTGCTGAGGACATCGGCGGCGCTGTCGCGGTCGGCTTCGGCGATCTCGATCGCGAGGACGGTGCCGCCGATGCGGTGCTTGAGTTCGTCGCCGGTGCCCTCGGAGATGACGCGACCGTGGTCGATGACGGCAATGCGGTCGGCGAGCCGGTCGGCCTCTTCGAGGTACTGGGTGGTGAGCAGGACGCTGGTGCCGTCGGCGACGAGACGGCCGACCAGGTCCCACAGTTCCCGGCGGTTGCCCGGGTCGACCCCGGTGGTGGGCTCGTCGAGGATGAGCAGCGCCGGGCGGCCGACCAGGGAGGCGGCCAGGTCGAGGCGCCGCCGCATGCCGCCCGAATACGTCTTGGCGTAGCGGCCCGCGGCCTCGGCGAGGCCGAACAGGTCGAGGATTTCGCGGCTGCGCCGCTTGGCCTCGCGAGAGGGCAGGCCGTAGAGGCGCCCGACCATCTCGAGGTTCTCGCGGCCGGTGAGGTAGTCGTCGACGGCGGCGTACTGCCCGGCCAGGCCGATCGCGGCCCGGACGGCGCCGGGGTCGGCGGCGACGTCGATCCCGGCGACGCGGGCGGTACCCGAGTCCGGCCGCAGCAGGGTGGCGAGGACGCGGATGAGGGTGGTCTTACCCGCGCCGTTCGGCCCGAGCAGTGCGAACACGCCGCCCTTCGGGATCTCGAGGTCGACGCCATCGAGTGCGGTCACCTCGGAACCGAATCGTTTGCGCAGGTCATTGACCTCGACGATGAGCGTCATGGCGGTGTCTCCCCATATGAACATCCTTGAGTACATCTCAGAGTATACATACGGGAGTATTAGACTCGGGCTCGCGAGGAACGGAGGCGCGATGACATTCGAACCCGAGGCCGCACTACCGGTCAGGCGGCTCAAGCGCGCCGAGCGGCGCGAGCAGATCTTGGACGCGGCCATCAGCGCGTTCTCGCGCACTGGTTACGCCGCGACCAGCCTCGACGACGTCGCCGCGGCCGCCGGGATCAGCCGCGCCATCCTCTACCGCCACTTCGAGTCCAAGGCTCAGCTGTACCGCCAGGTGCTCGACCGCGTACGCGACCGCCTCGACGCCGAGACCGGCCACGGCCGCTACACCGAGGAGGCCGTCGACGGCCTCGTCAGCGCCGCGTCCAAGGACCCGGACGGATTCCGGCTGCTGTTCGACCACGCCATGCGCGAACCTGAGTTCGCCGAGGAGATGCGGCGATTCCGCACCGACATGACCGATGTGGCCTACCGGTACCTGTCCGAGATGGTCACTGATCCCGCGTGGGCGAAGTGGGCGGCGCAGTTGAGCGCGACGACCGCGATCGGGGCGGTCATGGCCTGGCTCGACGCCGGACGGCCCGACCCGGAGCTCGTGGGCGATCGCATCAGGCACGCCATCGGCGGCGTCATCGACGCCGCCCGCGCCCAGCGCTGATCGGCGCGCCACGGCCGCCTCGGCGGGCACGTCGGCGCCGCCCTGACGGTCGCTCACGGTGACCAGACGCGGCGTCGCCGGGGACAGCGCCGCATTCGAGTGAGCCCGGTCCCGCGCCGATGATCGGGAGCGGCGTCTTGCGAGCGATCAGCATGCCAGCGTCCGAGCTGGAGGATGCCCGCTTCCTTCGCCTGTGGCTCAGCACTCTTCTCGAATAGTCAAGAATGAGACTCGTTTTCATTATCGATAATCTCGACGCATGCCCCCTACCCGGACTCAGACCGCCGGCCGCACGCTCCCCGTCGCGGCCGGCGCCCTCGCCACCGCCGCCCTCGGCGTCGTGGCCGTCTCAGGCGCCACCGGCACCGTCGACGTCACATTCGGCGACTCGGTCAAGCTCATCACCGGGCACCTCCTGCCCGGCATGCCGTGGATGAGCGACGGCAGCCTCACGCCGCTCCAAGACCAGGCCGTGTGGCAGTTCCGCCTGCCGCGCACCATCCTGGCCGGTATCGCCGGCGCCGGCCTCGCGCTGACCGGGGCCCTCATGCAGGCCATCGTCCGCAACCCGCTAGCCGAGCCCTACCTCCTCGGCGTCTCGGCCGGCGCCGGCCTCGGCGCGGTGAGCGTCATCACCCTCGGCATCGGCGCCGCCGCCGGACTCACCCTCAGCGGCGCGGCATTCCTCGGCGCCCTCACCGCCGCCGTCGCCGTCTACCTCCTCGCCCGCCAAAGCGGCGTGCTCGCCCCCACCCGCCTCATCCTCGCCGGCGTCGCCCTCGGATCGCTCCTGAGCGCCGTCACCAGCTACCTCACCATCACCACCGAGGCGCAGAACGTCTTCAGCATCCTGTTCTTCCTGCTCGGCAGCGTCGCGGCCGCCACCTGGCAGCAGCTCGCCGTCCCCGCCGCCGCGCTGGCGGCCGTGTTCGTCTACGCGATGACGCGCAGCCGAGCCCTCAACGCCCTCCAAGTCGGCGACGAGACCGCCACCGCTCTCGGCGTCCACGTCGACCGCTTCCGAAGCCGACTGCTCATCGCCGCGGCGCTGCTGACCGGGTCGATCGTCGCCGTCAGCGGCGGCATCGGCTTCGTCGGCCTCGTCATCCCGCACATCAGCCGCATCGCCGTCGGCGCCGACCACCGCCGCCTGCTGCCGGTGGCCGTACTCGGCGGGGCCGTCTTCCTCATGGCCGCCGACCTCACCGCCCGCACCGTCGCCTCACCCACGGAGGTTCCCATCGGCATCGTCACCGCCGCCGTCGGCGCCCCGTTCTTCCTGTGGCTCATGCGCCGCGGCCGTGCCGCCCACGCGGGGGTGAACCGGTGAACCTCGACATCGACCACCTCTCGATCGACCTGGCCGGGCGCCGCATCGTCAACGACGTCACCATCGAAGTCCCCGAAGGAACCCGATTGGCGCTCGTGGGTCCGAACGGATCGGGCAAGTCGACACTGCTCCGCGGGCTCTACCGCGTCCACCGGCCCGACGAAGGCACGATCCGAATCGGCGGCGAAGAACTGTGGCGACTCGGCCCGCGCGAAGCCGCGCGCCGCATCGCCGTCGTCGCCCAAGAGAGCGGCGCCGAGCACGAACTGACCGCCTTCGAAGTCGTCATGCTCGGCCGCGTACCCCACCAGCGCGGCTTCGGCGCCGACAGCCCCGCCGACCTCGAATCCGCGGAACACGCGCTCACGCGCGTCGGAGCGGCAGCTCTCGCCGGCCGGCCCTTCGCGGCCCTGTCCGGCGGCGAGAAGCAGCGCGTCCTCCTCGCCCGCGCCATCGCCCAGGACTGCCCCGTGCTGATCCTCGACGAGCCCACCAACCACCTCGACGTCACCTTCCAGCTCGAACTCATGCAGATCGTCGCCGAGCTCGGCCTCACCACCGTGGCCGCACTGCACGACCTCAACCTCGCCGTCGAGTACTGCGACCGCGTCGCGGTCCTGCGCGACGGCCGCTTGACCGCCTGCGGCGAGGCGGCCGAGATCCTCACCGCCGACCTCATCGCCGAGGTCTTCGCGGTGCGGGCCAGCCGCCTCACCCACCCCGCGACCGGACGACCCCACTTCGCCTTCAGCCCACTCGAAACACCCGAAAGGACACCCACGACATGAACGCTCCATCGCGGCGCCTCGCCGCCCTCGGCGCCGTGCTCGCGCTGACCGCCTGCGGCGGCGGCGTCACCGACGACGACACGGACACAGCAGCCGCCGCCGCGGACGAGGTCACCATCACCAACTGCGGCACCGAGATCACCGTCGACGCCCCGCCCCAGGCCATCGTCGGCCTCAGCCCCACCCAGACCGAGCTCCTCATCCGGCTCGGCCTCACCGACCGCCTGGTCGGCCAGGCGCAGACCGCCACCGCACCGCTCAGCGAGGACATCGCCGCCGAAGCCGCCGATGTTCCCGTCCTCAGCGAAGACACCCCGCCCTCACGGGAAGCGCTGCTCGACGCCGAGCCCGACTTCGTGTACGCCCCGACGGACTACGAGTTCACCGCCGAACAGGGCTTCGCCAGCCGCGAACAACTCGCCGACGCCGGGGCCGCCGCCTACACGGCCACCGGCGGCTGCCCCGACCGGCGCATGACCGGCACCGTCGACGACCTGTTCACCGACCTGGACAATCTCGGGACGGTCTTCGACGTCGAGGACACCGCCGACGCCCTCGCCTCCGAGGCACAGGCCCGACTGGACGACGTGCACGCCCGCATCGACGGCCTCGATGCGCCCACGGTCGCCCAGATCTACATCGAAGGCGACAGCCTCACCGCCATCGGCGCCGGCATCGAATACGACATCATCGCCCGCGCCGGCGGCGACAACGTCTTCGGACCCGACGACCCCGAGTTCGCCTCCTTCTTCGCCGCCCAGATCAACCCCGAGGCGCTCGCCGAGGCCGACCCCGACGCCCTGGTCTTCGCCGTCAGCAGCCCCGAGCACGAACAGGCCACCCGCGACTACCTCGAGCGCACGCTCCCGCAGCTCTCCGCGGTCGCGAACGACCGGCTCATCGTCATCTCCGCCTCGGACACCTACCCCGGTTCGCTCGGCAATATCGACGCCGTGCACACCATCGCCCAAGGCCTCTACCCCGAGGCGTTCGACGCGTGAGCGAGCGTCCTCGCAAGATGCTGGCCGAGCCGGGATTCAGGCGCTGGTACGCCGCCCGCATGACCAGCCTCACCGGCACGGCCGCCTCCGGGGTGGCCGTGCCGATGCTGGTGTGGAGCGAGACCGGCTCGGCCACCGCGACCGCCGCCGCATCCGGCCTCTCCCTCGCGCCCTACCTGCTCTTCGGTCTCCTCGCCGGCGCCCACGCCGACCGACTCGACCGCCGCAGACTCATGGTCGGCGCCGACGCCGCCGCGGCGTGCCTGCTCGCGACCGTCCCGGCGGTGGCCCTGCTCGGCAGCACCTCGATACTCCACGTGCTCGCGGTCGTGGCCGCCGCGGGCACGGCCTTCGTCTGGTTCGACGCCGCCGCTTTCGGATCGCTGCCCCAGATCGTCGGCAAAGCGAACCTTCCCCAAGCGAACTCGCTGATCTTCTCCACCTCCACCGTCGTCGGGATCGCGGCTCCGTCGGCCGCGGCCGCCCTCGCCGCCGCGACGAGCCCCGAAGTCGTGATCGGATGCAACGCCCTCACCTTCACCGTCTCGGCGATGCTGCTGCGGCGGCTTCGGATACCCCCGCGGACGGCCGTCCGTTCGGCGACGGTCCGCGCCGACATCGCCGAAGGACTGCACTTCATATGGCGCGAGCGGCGCATCCGCGCCCTGACGTTCGGCGGCTTCGGCATCGCCTTCGCCGGCGGCGGCGCGCTCGGGCTCATCGTGGTGCACGCCGACCAGGCGCTCGGCATCGACGGCTGGCGTCTCGGACTGCTCTACAGCGCCACCGCTTTCGGATCACTGCTCGGATCGGTGCTGCTGCCGAAGGTCACCGCGAGACTCGGGCATGGCCGCGCCTCGATCGCGGCCTACCTGCTCGCAGGGCTCATGATCGCCGCACTGGCGGGTCTCGGCGGTCTCGCTCGAGAGTGGACCAGCCTGGCGCTGGCCGTGCTGTGCTGGATCGCGTGGGACTTCGGGCATACGACCGCCGTCGTCAACGGCATCACGGTCCGCCAGCTGCTCACCGATGATGAACTGCAGGGGCGGGTGAACACGACCGGCCGCATGATCGCCTGGGGCGGAGCGCCGCTCGGCGCGCTGGCGGGCGGCTTGTTCGCCGACCGGTTCGGGGCGGGCGATGCCTACGCTCTGCTGACGGTCCCCGTCGCGGTCGGCCTCGGACTGCTGCTCGCATCGCCGGTGCGGAGCCTCGACAGGCTCGAAGAGCCGTCAGCGGCAGGCAGCGGCTGACCGCGACGACCATGATGGAGAGCGCCGAGATGGCCGCACGGCTCGCCGACGCGAGGCCGGAGCACGGGCGACCGCCCTCCACGCCGCCCCGGCGCCGCTCGGCCTGGCCGAGGCCCGTGCCGATGCCGCAGGGGTGCAGGTCCACTGGATCGAGGCCGACATGACCGCGATCCCGGCACCGAGCGAAGCGTTCGATCTGGTCGCCTCGGCATTCGGCTGCATGTTCGCCCCCGAGCCCGAAGCGATGGCCGCCGAACTCGTCCGCGTATGCCGCCAGTGAGGACGGATCGCGGTCCTTGACTGGACGCCGGATTCGGCGTTCGGTGCGATGGGGCCGCTGGCGGGTGCCTAGCTGCTGAACGGAGCCGGGGGCTCGCCGGTCGAACGCTGGTCCCGCCCTCGAAGCGAGCGAGACCGGAAGCCCCCGAAGAGCGTTTCGACATTCTCGGGGATGGACGCTTGGATCTCGATCCGCGCGGCCGTTGAGCCGACCGGCCGCTGGCCGGAGCTCGAGTCGGATCTGCGCGATCTCCTGGCCGGCCACGGCCGCAACGACGCCGCCGGTTTCCCGCTCCCGGTCGAGTACCTGGAGACGGTCGTATGCAAGGCCTGAACCCGCCGGCGGGGGCGGACGACCCCGTCGCCTGCATCATCGGTTCGCAGCTCGGCGGCCTACTCGTGCGCCTTATTGCAATGAAGTTGCAATTGTGAGATAGTGGCGATAACACCCGCCGATGTTCGAAGGAGACCACCAGCCGATGAGCCTCTACACGCTGCCGGACCTGCCCTACGACTACGGCGCGCTCGAACCCCACATCAACGGCCACATCCTCGAACTCCACCACGACAAGCACCACGCGGCATACGTCAAGGGGGCCAACGACACCACCGAGCGCATTGCCGAGGCGCGGGAGCAAGGCGACTTCGCCCAGATCGTGGGCCTGGAGAAGACCTTGGCGTTCAACGTCTCCGGCCACGTTCTGCACTCGCTCTACTGGCAGAACATGAGTCCCGACGGCGGCGGCCGGCCCGAAGGCGAGCTCGCCGACGCACTCACCGAGCACTTCGGCTCGTTCGAGGCCTTCCACGGCCAGCTCTCGGCCGCGACCACGCTCGTTCAGGGCTCGGGGTGGGGCGTGCTTTCGTGGGAGCCGGCCTCACGGCGCCTGATCGTCGAACAGGTCTACGACCACCACGGCAATGTGGCACAGGGCTCGGTGCCGCTGCTCGCGTTCGACGCCTGGGAGCACGCGTACTACCTCCAGTACAAGAACGTTCGTCCCGACTTCGTCAAGGCGATGTGGGACGTCGTCAACTGGGAAGACGTCGCGGCGCGTTATGCGTCCGCGCGGGCCGGAGCCGTAGG
>NZ_BAAHCB010000001.1:0-12119 GCF_054776215.1 Glycomyces tarimensis | reverse complement strand
CTCTTCACCTCTGCATCGATTGGGATCTCTGCATTCAGTGAGAACGTGTGCAGCACCTTCGGACACGTTCTCAGCGAGGCCACACAACCGGAAGAACACGCTCCAGGCGGCGAATGCAGCGCCAAGAGACTGCTCCCACCCAACCTCCTCGCCTCCGGATGACGCCCAGAGCAAATGCGCCGCCTCCCCAGTCACCGCGAAGCCCCCTCGGTGCTCCTCAACGGCTGCGCCCGGTGGGCCGCGCAGTTCGGTTGCCGTCGTTACAGCTCCTGGGCAGTGGTCACGGTGGTCGGACACCATAAGCTCGTGAAGGAAGAGCCTCTGATGAAGCTGCGCTTCTCGATCTGGCGAATGCCTGCCTGCGGGTTGCTGTTCGCAGTGGTCGCGCTCATTCTGGTGGTAGCCGTGCCGGAGCTGACCTTCGAGGGCGTCAAGGTACTCGGCTTCGCCGGTGTCCTGTTCCTCGTCGGCCTGCTCTTCGGCGCGCTCATGCTCCCGTTCGCCTGGATGCGGCTCATGGAAGACCGCGTCATGTGCCGGGGCCGGAACGGCTGGGAGACGCCCGTCACACTCGAAGCGGGCGACCGGTGGGTCATCGCGGGCAGCGCCGTCTGTGTCCAGCGGGCCGACGGGCCCTCCAAAAGACGGTGATCGTCAAGTGGAACACCGCGAAGCGCCACTGGCAGCAGCTCGAAACGCACCTCCCCACCCTGGACGGCCACTGAGCGAGTCGGGCCGGTCCCCGGGCCCGTCACCAGGGCTCCGGGCCGAACTCGACCTTCGCCGGTTTGCGATCGGCCGCAACCTGATTCCCTGCTCGGGTGCTGTACCCTGGCTACGGCCGTCTTCGGGCGGCCATCGGGACGCGGCGCAGCTTGGTAGCGCACCCGCTTTCGGAACCGCAGCCGCCCAACCAAACCACACGCCTCTTGCCTGCGGAAACGTCGATCCACCTGCGTTTGTAACCTCACCCTGACAGTCCGATATGGTCTGATTTGGTCCGACTAACTTCGGCCAGTTCCGACCGGATCGTGCCGAAGTTTTCGCCGACTACCCGCCATCCTCGCGTTCCTCCGTTGCGCTGCGAAGGCCACCGAGGTCCGAATATGGGCTGTCTTGACACCGCTGAATGTCACGCGGTTGCTCTAGGGCCTGTGCACCGGGACCGGTCGTGGGCCGCCCGGTCCAGGCGCAGGACCTGCGCATCAGCGGTCCCGGCCCGCCAGCTCGAGCACGGGCACTCGGGAGACCCGGAACGCGGGCCACGCTGCAGCGACGACGCCGGCTGCGACCGCAACGACGAGCGTCACTGCGAGGCGGGACCACGGTACGACGACGGATGGGATCTCCGCGCCACCGGTGACGTCGATCAGCGCCCAGCCGAAGCCGACTGCGACGGCGATACCGATCGATGCTGCCACGAACGACAGGAGTGCCGCCTCGAGCCGCACGATTCGACGCAGCTCTCGGCGAGTCGCGCCGACCGCTCGCAGCAGCCCGAGCTCTCCCGAGCGTTCATTGATCGCGAGCGCCATGGTGTTGGCGACTCCGAGGAGTGCGATGAAGCTCGCCAGGATGAGCATCCCGTCGATGAAGTTCCCGAACGCGGCGATCTCGCTCCCGCTGCTGGCGACGTGTTCTTCCCGGGTCGCCAGGAACGACCCGGGCGTGGCTCGGACCAGCGCCCGCACGTCTTCCTCGGCGTCCGCGACCGCTCCGTCGGCGAGGTCGACGAACACCAGCGCATCGAGCAGACGACCGACCGAGGCGTCGAGTGTCGCACGGTCGACGAAGTAGGCTGGGGCTTCGAAGCCGCCGGTGCTCCTCTCGACCACGGCAACGATCGGCGCCTCGAGTGTCGAGCGTTCGAACTCGATCGCCAGGGTGCGGCCGAGCAGGGTCGGGTCCTCGCCGACCACGGCCACGCCTCCCGAGCTCAGGTCGGTGAGATCGCCGGCGACCGGGTCGAGGTCGTACATGGTGGGCAGTGCCGTCGGGTCGATGCCGCCGATCGCTTCGGCCTTCCCTGCCACTATCCCTTCGGCGATCGACAGCGCAGTTACCGAGTCGACATCGGGCAGCGCTGCTATCCGGCCGGCCAAGGTGGGGTCGATCGTCGAGAAGTCGGGGGTCGCCGACGTGACCACCAGCTCCGCCCGCAGTCCGTCACGGACGTCTGTTCCCACCGCGCTCGTCAGTGAGCTCGCGAAGATCGCGAACATCGTCACCATCGCGGTTCCGAGCATGAGCGCGAGCGCCGTCGACGCCGATCGACGGGGGCTCGCAGCCAGGTTGCCCGCTGCGATCGAGCCAGACACACCGGCGGCGCGGCGGGCCACAGGAGAACTCCAACGCGCTGCGGCGGTCACGATCGCCGGGCCGCACAGCACGAGCGCCGGGACGATGGCAGCGGCGAGCATGAGCCACATCGGGTTCGAGCCCACCACAGCCGCAGCTCCTCCCGCGATCGCCGCCGCGGCGAGCACGAGTCCGCTTGCAGTCCGCGCCGGGCTCACGACCCGGGGTTCCGCCGCGCTCTCGCGCAGCGCCTCGATCGGCGGTGTCGCCGCCGCGCGGCGAGCCGGGATCCATGCCGAGAGGATCGTTGCGCCGATGCCGACGGTCGCGGCGACCGCAATCGAGGCCGGGCTCACGATTGACGGCCCGGTGAGCAGGCTGACCCCGGTGAGTCCGACGACCCAGCGCAGCGCGCCCACTCCCGCGACCCCGCATACGAGGCCGGCGAGCGTGGCGATCGTTCCGACTAGGGCCGCCTCGATCACCACTCCACCGAGGACCTGACGTCGTTGCGCACCGATCGCACGCAGCAGTCCCGACTCCCGCCGGCGGCGGGCGACGGTGAGCGCGAACGTGTTGAAGATGATCGTCACGCCGATCAAAATCGCGACCACGGCGAAGGCCAGGAGGAACACGGTCAGGAACTGCAGCGGTGACGTCGCGGCGTCCTGCATCGTCCGGATGTAGTCGGGTCCGTCGACGACCTCGGCATCGGACAGCGCCGACAGTCGGCCGAGCACCTCGGCGCGGTCAGCGCCCTCTGCGACCTCGACGAGCACCTCGGTCGGCGCCGCCGTGTCGAGCCAGGCGGACACCGCTCCGTCGGGCAACAGAACCGTTCGCTGCAGCGGTGCCGCCTCCGCCGAAGCGAACGTCGCGACACCGGTGATGGTCGCGTCGTGCATCCCCGTCGTGGTCAGGACCTGTACGACGTCACCCGGAGCGACGCCTGCGTCACTCGCGAGCGATCGGTCAATCACGATCTCTCCGACCTCGATGGGTGGTCGCCCGCTCGCGAGCCGGAACGGATTGAGCGCCGGTTCGGTGACCCAGTTGCGACCGACGTCGCTCGCCGTGCCGGTTCCGACCGACGATCCGTCGACGACCAGCTTCGCGAAGCCGACCCATTGCGAGGCGGCCGCGTCGACGCCGTCGACCGCAACCACGCGCTCGGTGATATCGGGATCCAGTGATCGCCGAACCGACCTGGCAGGATCTCCCGGCCCTCCGCCGGGCTCGCCGAGGGCGACGCCCTGCACCACGGCGTCCGTCCCGGCCAACGCTTCGGCGATGTCACCGGCCGCTCGGCCGCGCATCGAGTCGGACAGCACCAGTGTCGCGACGAGGAACGCCACCGACAGCGTGATCGCCGTGCCCGTGAGCACGAACCGACCCCGACTCGCGAGCACGCTCCGAGCCGCACCCCGCATCATCTGGCTCATCGCCCCAGGCCCTTCATCACGTCGAGCACCGAATCGGCCGACGGGCGATCCATCACGTCGTGCACTCTGCCGTCGACGACGAACACGACGTGGTCCGCCCAGGCAGCGGCGTTGGGATCGTGCGTGACCACCACGATCGACTGGTGATGCATGTCGACCGCTGATCGCAGGAATCCGAGGATCTCCTGTCCGGACCGGGTGTCGAGGTTGCCGGTGGGCTCGTCCGCGAACACCACCTGCGGTCGAGCGATCAGCGCCCGGGCGATGGCGACGCGCTGTTGCTGGCCGCCCGAGAGCTCCGTCGGCCGATGATGCATGCGATCACCAAGGCGCAGCATCGACACGATCTGATCGAGCACTGCACCGCTCGGCCGGCGGCCCGACAACGTCAACGGTAGGCAGATGTTCTCCTCGGCCGTGAGCGTCGCCACGAGATTGAATGCCTGGAACGCGAACCCGATCCGTTCTCGGCGCAGTCTGGTCAACTCGCGGTCGTCGAGGGTCGACAGATCGGTGTTGCCGACGAACGCGCGGCCCGACGTCAGTCGATCCAGCCCGGCGGCGCACTGCATCATCGTCGACTTTCCCGAACCCGACGGGCCCATCACAGCCGTGAACTTCCCCGCCGGGAACGCGATGGTGACGTCGTCGAGCGCGACGACGGCCGACTCGCCAGAGCCGTATCGCTTGACGGCGCCGACGAGCATGGCCGCAGCGTCGTCAGCGTTGGCTGACAGCGCGCTCCCGGACTGCCGATCGACGACCGTGGAATCTGGACGTTCCGTGGAATCTGGATTTGGGGACATGAGACCTCCGATGAGTGGTTGGTCAGGGTTTTGTAAGGGATCACCGCGGCCTCCGGCCTCGTCGTCGCGGCCCCCATGTACGAGACTCATCTCGCGCCCCGGCGAATCCGACACCTCCGGCTGCCGTAGTTCGGCATTGGTCAGCAGCACCAGAAGCAGCACCGACCCGAATAGCAGGCGCTCTCACAGCCCGGTGAACGGCAGCGCCGCGACGCCGGTGAGGATCGTGGGGATGTGCGCGAGGCCGTAGCCAGCGGCCATCGCGCCGGTGCCCAGCGCGACCGTCCGCAGCCGCGGGGTTCGTGCGACCAGCAGCGCGACGAGCGGAGGTACGGCCACCGCGATCGCCGCTCCGTACCGGTGGGTGACGGCGCTCGTGGTGACCTTGGTCCCGGGCAGGTTGGTCGGGAAGACCGCCAGCGCGATCAGGTCGGCCGCCCAGAGCGCGAGCAGCGCCCGCACCGGTCCGCTCCACTTCGTTCGACGGGCGGCCGCGGCCAGGAGGTCGGCCGTCACCACCAGTGCCGCGCATGCCGTCCACAGCGCGGTGGCGCCGGACGGGGTGACGGCGGCGTCGCTGAGCACCTGATGCATGGCGTCCACCGGCCCGAGCGTGTGTCCCGAGCCCGGCCGCGGCGGCCACCGTGACCGCCGCGGCGACACCGGCGGTGGGCCGACCGCTGACTGCCGGGCTCATGCGGCGACCAGCCGCGGTGCCGACGTGGCGGTCAACTCCGCGTAGATCGACTCGAACGCACCCACCGTCGCGCGGACGTCGTGCCGCTCGGCTAGGGCCCGGCTGCGCCGGCCCATCACACCGGCGTGGGAGTGGTCGGAGAGGACCGCTATCAGCCGGTCGGCGAGGGCGGCCGAGTCCCCGGGCGGGAAGAGGTAGCCGTTGTGGCCGTCGCGTACCAGATGCGGCAGCGCGGAGGCGTCGGCGGCGAGCACCGGGAGACCGGACGCCATCGCCTCCAGGGTCACCAGGCTCTGCAGTTCGGCGGTGCCCGGGTTGACGAAGACGTCGGCGGCGGCGTAGGCAGCCGGCAGGTCCGCGTCGGCTACGAAACCGGTGCAGATGAGGGCGTCGGCGACGCCGAGCCGGGTGGCCAGTCTCTCCAGCCGTCGCCGCTGGTCTCCGGTGCCGACCAGCATCAGTTGCACGTCGGTGATCCGGCGGCGGACCACGGGCAGGGCCCGCACCAGCACGTCGAGGTTCTTCTCCAGGTCCAGCCGGCCGACGTAGCCGATGGTCGGGCATTGCCGCACCCGGTACCTGAGGCGGAAGTCCGCGGTCGCGGTGCCGGTGCGGAACCGGGCGAGGTCCATGCCGCACGAGATCGGCCGTACCGGGGCGCGGAGGCCGGCCGACTCGGTGAGCGCCGCCGCGTACGGCGTCGGTGCGGTCACTACGTCGGCGTGGGCGAACACCTTCGCGGCGTCCGCCCACGCCCAGCGTCGTACCCGGTCGCGCAACTCCCCGCGCACCGGCAGGTAGTGCACCAGGTTCTCTGGCATGAAGTGGTTGGTCGCCACCACCGGGACACCTCGGATACGGGCCGCGGCGATGACCGCGCGGCACAGGGGAAAGTGACTCTGGACGTGCACCACGTCCGGCTGGACCCGGTCCAGGACCCGGACGGCGGTGGCGACCAGGCCGACCGGTGGGCAGAACCGGAATCCGCTGCATCGCACGATCGGCAGGGATCGGATGCGGTGTTCGACGACACCGTCACGGGAGACGGTTCGGCTCCTGACCTGGCGGGCCGGCGCCACCATGTGCACCTCGTGCCGTGGGGTCAACGCGGCGGCGAGCCGTCGCGTGAAGTAGGACGCGCCGTTGACGTCGGGGGTGTAGGTGTCTGCTCCGATGAGAACTCGCATCTTCGGTTTTCTCCTTCATCTCGTCGGCCGAGTTCATCTCGTCGGCCGAATTCAGCTCGTCAGTAGAAATCGGCGCCCGGTCCGGCGTCGGACCAGCCAGTTGGCGAGCCCGACCGTCACGGCGAGCGCGATGGCCAGGGCGAGCACGACGACGGGGGAGTCGAGCAGGCCCGCCACGCTGTGGCCGAAGACCGCGCCGACGGCGAGCAGGAGCACCGCGCGGACGGTGCTGGCTGCCGCGGTCCAGGACACGAAGCGGCGGTACGGCACCCGCGCCAGCCCGGCCGCGAGAAACGCCGGTACCGCGGCGAGGTCCACCGCCTTGGCGCCGGCCACCACGCGCGGCAGGTCGTCGTTGATCATCGCGGTCAGTCGTTCGTGCCGGACGGCCGTCAGTCCCAGGCGGCGCAGCAGGCGGGCCACCCGGGGGCGGGCGCCCAACCGGCCGAGCAGATACAGCCCGCTGTCCGCGGTCACCTCGGCGACGACGACAATCAGCAGGATCGGCCAGAACGCCACGAGTCCGGCCCCGACCAGCGATCCCCCGAAGACCGTGGCCGCCGGCCCTTCGACCAGCACCAGCAGGCCGAGCGAGGCGTACAGGTGGTCGGTCACCGCGGTCCAGAGCAGCTGTGCCACATCCATGGGAGGAACCGTACGAGCGGGGCACCGGCGATGTCGTCACGCTCCGGTCCCGTTCGCCGTACCTCCGTGGTACGGACCCGGATACCTCCACGGAGCGACGCAATCCTGAGACGCCCCTGGATACAGTCGGGGCGTGATGGAAATCCGGCGGCGCCCATCGCCGACCCTGCTCTGGTGGTTCGGCACCGGAACGCTGGCCGCGGCCCTGCTGGTGATCTCCTTCCCGGTCGCCGCGGCGTCCCACGACGTACCCGTACTGGTCGCCTTCCTGGCCGCCACCGCGCAGGCCGGCTCACTTCCGCTGGCGTTGGCCCGGCCGGTGGAGGCCGTCGCCCTGCAGTTCGGCTCGGTGATCGTGTGGTCGGTGGCCGCTCCGGTCCGCCTGGGCGTGATCTGGCCGTTGTCGGTTCCGGCAACGATCGCACTCACCCTCTTCGTCGGGGTGATCGCGGTGCGGCAGTCCTGGCGTTACGCGCTGGCGGTCTGGTGGGGCAGCGTGCTGCTGCTGATCCTGCTGGCGCTCCTGGACCCGCGTGGCCGGACGATCGAGGACGCCGCGGACATGGTGGTCGCCCATACCATCGGATCGGTGCTGCTGGTGATCGCGGCGCTGGTTTGGCGCTACTGGGCCGGGATCCAGCGGCAACTGGCCGACGCGCGGCGGGACATCGCGGTGGAGCAGAGCGAGCGTGCTGTGGCCGAGGAACGGACCAGGATCGCCCGGGAACTCCACGACGTGGTCGCGCACAGCATGTCGGTGATCCACATGCAGGCCACCTCGGCCTCGTACCGGATCAAAGACATCGATCCGGGGTCGCGGGCGGAGTTCGTGCGGATCGCGGACGGCGCCCGGTCGACGATCCGGGAGATGCGGCAGTTGCTGGCCGTGCTGCGGGACGAGAATGCTGACCCGTCGCTCGCCCCGGTACCCGGTCTGGACCGGCTGGACGACCTGGTGAAGTCGACGCGGCAGGTCGGTGTTCCGTTGCGTCTGACGCTGTCGCCGGTACCGGCCCTGCCCGACTCGGTGAGCATGGCCGGCTTCCGGATCGTTCAGGAGGCGTTGAGCAACGTCATCCGGCACGCGCCGGGTGCTCGTACCGATGTGGTGGTGGACTGCGGCCCGGACGCGGTGGAGATCGAGGTGGTGAACGAGGCCCCGGCGGCGGCCTCGACGCTGACCACGCCCGGTGGACACGGTCTGCCCGGGATGCGGGAACGGGTGCGCCTGGTGGGCGGATCATTGGAGACCGGGGCGACCGACGACGGCGGTTACCGGGTGTACGCACGGCTGCCGAGGGGTGTCGATTGATCCGGGTACTGATCGTGGACGACCAGGCGATGATCCGGGTCGGTATCCGCGCGATCCTGGAGTCGCAGGACGACATCACCGTGGTGGGCGAGGCCGAGAACGGCCGGGCCGGGGTGGATCTGTACCGGCGGACCCGGCCGGACGTGGTGCTGATGGACGTGCGGATGCCGGTGCTGGACGGCCTGGCCGCCGCGAGGGCGCTGCTCGGGGTGGAGCGGGTCGAGGGCCACGAGCCGCGGGTGCTGATGCTGACCACGTTCGACCTGGACGACTACATCTACGAGGCGCTGCGGATCGGTGCGAGTGGCTTCCTGCTCAAGGACAGCGAGCCGGAGGGCCTGGTGTACGCGGTGCGGGTGGTGGCCGCCGGTGAGGCGTTGCTGTCGCCGAGCGTCACTCGGCGACTGATCGAGACCTTCGTGGCCTCCCGACCACGACTCGCCGACGGCTCGGTGGCGTTGAACGGGCTGACCGACCGGGAGCGCGAGGTGCTGCGCCTGATCGCACAGGGCATGTCGAACGCGGAGATCTCGGCCACCCTGTTCATCGCCGAGCAGACCACGAAGACGCACGTCAGCCGGATCCTGCAGAAACTTGGGCTGCGGGACAGGGTCCAGGCCGTGGTCTTCGGCTACGAGTGCGGCCTGGTCACCCCGGGCGGCGGGTGACTCGCCGTGATCCGATCTCCGATCGCCCGTCGAGCCCGGCTGCCGAGCAGCGACGTCAGGTCGGGGTCGCCCGGGCCGCGCGGGTTGATCCGGGCCGCGGTCAGCTGATCGCGTGCGGTGCTGAGGTGTTGGCGCAGCAGCTCGGCTTGCCTCTCCGCGTCGCCCGCTTGCATGGCGTCGACCATCTCCAGGTGCTCCCGCATCGCGGTCTCCCGGCCACCGAGCACCTCGATGTTCTCCTGTGAGTAGGGCCGGGTGAGCGCGAGCAGGTTGGTGCAGATCCGTCGGGGCGCCGGGTGGTGGTCGGGGGAGCGCTCGACCAGCTCATGGTTCAGGACGGGCCTGCTGTACCCTGGCTACGGCTGTCTGCTGGCAGACAACCGGGACGTGGCGCAGCTTGGTAGCGCACCCCGTTTGGGGACCCCAGCCGACCACCCGACCAACACCTTTCCAACCTGCGGAAACGCGAATCTACCTGCGGTTCTGAATTCACCCTAACTATCCGATGTAGTCCGGTTAGGTCCGGCAAACTTCGGCAGATTTCGGCAGGCTCGTGCCGAATACGTGCCCAAGTTCGCCGCCGAACCAACATGGACCCCCGCGTTAGAGCCCGGCGATCGCCCGTTCGGGGTAGCCCGTTCGACCAGATTTCCCTGACCGAACGACCACGCTCACATGTTCGGACTTCGGCACCCGCCCCAACCTAGAGCCGACCGATATGATCCATGCTCATGGCAGTCGATCGGATGAGCAAGGACGAGTTCTACGAAAAGCTCGACGCACTCGACGAGGCCCGGTTGAAGAAGGCGCTGTGGAACCTCTACTGGCGCGGTACGGCGTCTGTGCGCGAACGGATCGAGGACGCCGTCACCACTGATCCCGCCAGGCAGGCGAAGCCGCAGGAGTCGATTAACCCCGCCCAGACGCTGCGGCAGGTGCGTGAGTTCTGCAAACTCGCCCGTGCCGGCGCATTCCTCGGTGCCTCGGGGCACGGGGTGCGCGCGAAACGGCGGTCGAACTGGCGTCATGAGTTCCGCGGCCTGGTCAAGGCCGCTCGCACCGCGATGGCCGAGACCGATCCGGGGCCGGGTATGTCTGCCATGGAGGAGATCATCGATCTGGCGGTGTACTCCAACACCTACGAGGTGTTCACCTCCCAGGAGCCGTTGGAGGTCGCGAAGTTCGTCGTCTCCGATGAGGTCGAGGCCCTATGGCGGCGGATGATCGAGCATCGTGGATTCGCCGCGTTCACCGCCGTCGGTGCCGAGCAACTGCTGCGGTGGGAAGCGAAATACGGGTGGACGCAGTCGGGGTGGGGCCCGATCGCCGAGCAGGAGCGGCAGCTGGCCGACGTGCTCGTCCTCCTATTGCCGGGCATCGATCAATGGCTCACCTTCACCGAAGCGTACGTGGCTGCTCTGGACTCGGTTCCGCTGGAGAAGAACATGGTCTTCAGTTCCTCAGGCGTTGACTGGCCGCGTCGGAAGCGGACGGAGAACCTGTCGGCCTGGCATTTGAGGCTGGGCGAGCGTTTGGGCGGCAGTGACGAAGGTGCGGCGCTCCTCGACCGGATCGTGGCCCACTCAAGCCTGACCCGGACCGGGGAGTTTCCCCCGAGAAGGGGACACCCTTAAACGGTTGGTTGAACTGTAGCGATTCGCTATTCGTACTCGGCCGGCGAGTGGTACTCGAGTGATGAATGTCTTCTTCTGTGGTTGAACCAATTCGGGTAGGAGAACACCTCCAGTCGGGCGGCGTCTGCATCAGCGAACTTCAGCGTCCCGAACTGCCCGGCGATCGCGGCGCCCGCCGCCTCGGCGCCGTGACCGGCCAGGGGCGGGCTACTACGCGGTCGGCGGGACCACCTGGCGGCCGGCCGGGGACCCGATCGCGGTCCGCGCGCACGACTTTCCCGAGAAGCAGGCGCCCAAAGCGGTGCCGTACGGGGTCTACGACCTGGGCGCGAACACCGGATGGGTGTCGGTCGGGACCGACGCCGACACCGCCGACTTCGCCATCGCGGCCCTGCGCCGCTGGTGGCAAGGCGAAGGTCGGGAACGGTATTCGTCAGCGCGACGGCTGCTGGTCACCGCCGACGCCGGCGGCTCGAACGGCTACCGGGTCCGGCTCTGGAAGACCGGTCTCGCCGCCTTCGCCGCCGAGACCGACATCGCGGTCACGGTGCTGCACTTCCCGCCAGGCACCTCGAAGTGGAACAAGATCGAGCACCGCCTGTTCGCCCAAATCTCCTCGAACTGGCGCGGCAAACCCCTCACCAGCCACGAAGCCGTGGTCTCCCTGATCGGTGCCACCCGCACCCGGACCGGACTGAGGGTCACCGCCGAGTTCGACCCCGGCGTCTACCCGACCGGGAAACGCATCCCGGCCGCCGAGGTCGAACGCCTCCCGATCACTCCCCATGACTGGCACGGGGAATGGAACTACACGCTCCGGCCCGAGCCGCCCGAACGGGCTCCCGACCCCGCGTTCGGCCGGTTCGCCGAGGGCGACAAGTGCCCCGCCTGGCTTCACCACCCGGCCATCACCGGAATGAGCGAGCACGAATGGACCGACCTGAACGGCCGCTACCGGGCATTCCTCGCCGCACACCCCACCGTCGTTCCTTCGCGAAGCACTTGCCTCGATCGACCGGGTTTGGGCCGGTCAGTGATCCCCCCTTTTGGCTCGCAGGCTCGCTGCATCGACGATCGCCCGCGACCAGTCGATCTCGCCTTGCGCACCGAGCCGGTCGAGGACGGCCCGATGCAGCTTCGCCCAGAGCGCGGCCTCAGACCACTGGCCGAAGCGCCGGTGCACGGTTTGGTGGGAGACGCCGAAGGTCGGCGGCAGGTGCCGCCACCCGCAACCGGTGGTCAGCACGAACACGATCGCAGCGAAGACCTGGCGGTCATCGACCCGCCGGATGCCTCCGCCTTGCGCTCGCTTCGGCGAGGTCGGGATCAGCGGCTCGGTGATTTCCCACAGACCATCGGGCACAAGGCTTGGGACTTGGTCCTTTGGTGTTGACACCCTGATTCCCCGGGCCGGTAGTGTTCGGGGTGCA